>NZ_JAIYEP010000108.1 GCF_020515525.1 Rhodococcus yananensis | reverse complement strand
CCGCCGCGATTTCCGCGCGCAGCAGCGTGCACCGCGGAGTCGGTCGCGTCGCGATCAGGCGTTCTCGAGCACCTTCGTGGCAGCGACCAGCGACTCGACGACGGCACCGATCTGCTGTGCGGTCTCGCCGTGATCCTTGGCGTGGGCACCGGCGAACTTGCCGAAGGTCTCACCGACGGCCAGTGAGCCACCCTCGACGACGGTGCCGCCCGCGATCCCGACCGCCTTGACGGTGTCGTCGAGGGCCCACTTGGCGGCGTTCGGACTCGGCGACTGGCTCACGACCGCGACCGGCTTGGCGCGCAGCGCACCCGCACCGTAGGGGCGCGACGCCCAATCGATGGCGTTCTTGAGGACGGCGCTGGTGGTGCCGTTGTACTCCGGGGTGACGAGCAGGACCGCGTCCGCGTCGGCGACGGCCTCACGCAGTGCGGCCGCCGCGGCCGGGACGGTCTCGCCGTCGAGATCCTCGTTGTAGAAGGGGATGTCCGCGAGTCCGTCGAACACGGATACCTCGACGCCCTCCGGAGCGACCGCGGCGGCGGTCTCGGCGAGCTGACGGGAGACTGCGGCGGAGCGCAGGCTACCGGGGAGTGCGAGTACGCGGGTCTGGGCCATGATGTGTCCTTCGAGGTCCGTGGTCATTGACTACGCAATGATAAGCGGACCGCGGTCCCTTTCTGTTCCCGGGCCCGCTAGAGTGTGACCTTGTGAACATCCCCCTGCCCCTCGCCGACCCGGACGGGACCGAACGCTGCGATGCCGCGCGCAACCGCGCACGACTGCTCGACGCAGCCGCGCTGCTCGTCTCCGAGCACGGTGCCGACAGCGTGTCCATGGATGCCGTCGCCGCACGGGCCGGAGTGGGCAAGGGCACGGTCTTCCGGAGGTTCGGTTCCCGCGCCGGACTGATGGCCGCTCTCCTCGACCACAGCGAACGCGAGTTCCAGCACGCGTGTCTCCACGGACCGCCTCCACTCGGCCCCGGCGCACCACCGATCGAGCGGCTCGTCGCGTTCGGACGGGCTCGGATCGACCTCGTCGAGATCCAGGGCGAGGTGCTGCGCGCCGTCGAATCGGCCGTCGGATCCCGGTATTCCGCACCCGCCCGGCAGGTGTCGCTCATCCACGTCGAATCACTGCTCCGCGAGGCACGGACCGGCGGCGACACCCGTCTGCTCGCCGAATCACTGCTCGCCTCCCTCGAGGCAGCGCTGGTCCTGCACCTGTGGCGCGACCTGGGACATCCACTGACCCATCTCGGCGACAACTGGTCCGACCTCGTGCATCGCATCGGTGCAGCGCCCGGCGCGCCGGACGGTGCCGCTCACGGCAGACACCCAGTACGGTGAGCCGATGACCCGAGCCCTGCGCGTCCTCGTCCTGATGTCGCTGACGGTCGCCGCGGCCGCCTGCGGTACCGATTCGGCGGAGACGAACGAACCCGCCTCTCCCGACGATCTGATCGGGCGGACGTTCGTGTCCACCGACGTCACCGGCACCCCGATCCCGGGTGACGGTCCCCTGACGGTCGAGTTCCCCGAGCCCGGGCGCATCGCCGCGACCGCCGGATGCAACCGGTTCGTCGGCTCCGTCGATCTCGCCGACGGCTCGATCGCCGCCCCGGCGCTCGCGAGCACGATGATGGCCTGCCCTCCCCCACGCGACGGCGCCGACCAGTGGCTGAGCACCCTGTTCGACGCGCAGCCGCAGTGGACCCTCGACGGGGACGTCCTCGTGCTCACCGGCGCCGGCACCACCGTCACGCTCGGTGACAAGAAGGTCGTCGACCCCGACCGACCGGTCACCGGCACCGAGTGGACGGTGACGACGTTGCGCACCCCCGACGCAGTGACCTCGTCGCTCACGTTGGAGACGGCGGCGCCCACGCTGATTCTCGCCGACGACGGAACCGTCAGCGGCAGCACCGGATGCAATCGTTTCTCCGGCCCCGCCGAGGTCGGCGACGGCACGATCACGTTCGGCGCGCTGGCCACCACTCTCGCGGCGTGCATCGACCCGGAGACCACCGAGATCGAACGGCACATCCTCGGTGTGCTGGCCGGCGAAACCACCTACGTGGTCGACGGACCGACCATGACGCTCACCGCCGAGGACGGCACGAACGGACTCGGTCTGACGGCGCGGTGACCGACGTCGGGGCGGTCAGTACCGTTCGGTGAGCCATCGCGCGAGTACCGCCGCGCTCGCGTCGACCCGGTCCGGCCAGTCCATCGCCGAATCGTCGGCGTTGTCGCTGACGTGTTTGACGAGCCTGCACCGGGCACCCAGGTGCGCCGCGGCATGGGCGATCGCGTAGCCCTCCATGTCGACGAGGTCGGCGCGCGTCGCGAGTGCATCCCTCACCTGGGCGTCGGAGACGAAGGCGTCCCCGGTCGCGAGGACGGTGCCGTCGCCGTCGTCGACGGACAGGCTGTCGCGGGCAGGGTATCCGAGGCTCCGCAGAACCTCCCCGCTGAAATCGTGGTTGATCACGGTCGACGGCACGAACAGTCCGCTGTGGTGGCCGTGCAGCGCACCGGCGGTGCCGATGTTCACGACGAGGGGTCGTTCCGACGCCGGATACCGGGAGAGCGCCGCGGCGACCGCCACTGCCGCATCGACCTTGCCGATACCGACGACCAGTACCTCGAACCGCTCGGGCACGTGCGCTGCTTCGGCCTTCGTGGCGGATACGACGAGTAGTTCCTGCACCTGCTGCACCTTCATCCGAACCATCCGAATCCCGGGGTTGCCGTTCCGGGGTTTCCGTCGTCGCCCCGTGCCGGGCACGACGGTACTCCGCACCGCGTCCCGCGGGGGCCGGTGGGATCGCCGGGCACACACCGAGCGTGCCCGCGCCGCGCGCGGGCCCGGCCGCTACAGTTCTGCCATGACCAACCTTCGCGATCGGATCATCGAGGAACTCGGGGTCCGGCCCACGATCGACCCGCAGGACGAGATCCGGTCGCGGGTGCAGTTTCTCGCCGACTATCTGCGGTCCACCCCGGCCAGGGGATTCGTGCTCGGGATCAGCGGCGGTCAGGACAGCACCCTCACGGGACGGCTGACGCAACTCGCCGCCGAGAAGCTGCGCGCCGAAGGCCACAGCGCCGAGTTCATCGCGGTCCGGCTCCCCTACGGCGAACAGGCCGACGAACACGATGCACAGATCGCACTCGACTTCATCCGGCCCGACCGCTCGTTCCGCGTCGACGTGAAGCCGGGAGCCGACGCCACCGCCGGTGAGGCAGCGGAGGGCATCCGCGAGCTCCTCGGCCCGGACGTTGCGCTCCGGGATTTCGTGCGCGGCAACATCAAGGCACGCGAACGCATGATGCTGCAGTACGCGATCGCCGGCGAACTCGGCCACCTGGTGGTCGGTACCGACCACGCCGCGGAGGCCGTGACCGGGTTCTTCACCAAGTTCGGCGACGGCGGTGTCGACCTGACCCCGCTCACCGGGCTGACCAAACGGCAGGGGGCCGCGTTGCTGCGCGCTCTCGGTGCGCCGGACAGCACGTGGCAGAAGGTCCCCACCGCGGACCTCGAGGACGACCGACCCGCGTTGCCCGACGAGGTGGCGCTCGGCATGACGTACGCACAGATCGACGACTATCTCGAAGGCGCCGACGTACCAGCGGAGGTCGCGGAGAAGGTGGAGCGGATCTTCCTCGCCACCCGGCACAAACGCACCGTGCCGGTCACGCCACTCGACACCTGGTGGCGCTGAACCCGCCGGGCACGCCGGTCAGCCGCCGGCGAACGGCGGCAGCACGTCGACACGGGAGCCGACCGGGTGGGTGAGGTCGCGCGTCAGCTCACCCTGGACCCCGGAGGGGGAACCGCCCGGGCCGGCCGGTTCGACGAGATACGCCGCGACCGACAGCACCCGCCGCATGTCGGTGCCGTAGCGATCGAGGAGCGCCGCGCGCAGCGCGCCGAGATCGGCACCGCGCGGAAGGTCCACGGTCTCCTTGTCCCGCCCTGCCGCATCCGCGGCCGCGGCGAAGTACCGCACCTCGATCCCGTTCAACTGCTCACCCACCGATGGCTCCCATACTGCGTTGCGGCGGAACGAAATCCGCCGCGTCGATACCGTGTCCGGCCCATTTGTTCCACATCGCACCGCGCCAGACGGCAGCGAGTTCCTCGTCCGTCGCACCGCCCCGCAGCGCCGCGCGAAGGTCGGTTTCGCGGTCGCTGAACAGGCACGACCGGACGGTACCCTCGGCGGTCAGGCGCGTGCGATCGCACGACGAACAGAACGATCGGGTGACCGACGCGATGATCCCCACCGTCGCCGGTCCACCGTCGACGAGCCAACGCTCGGCCGGTGCCGTCGGGTCTTCCCGACCGTGCTCGGTGAGGGCGAACCGCTTCCCGAGCACGTCGAGCAGTCGCTGGGCGGGAACCATGTTCGCGCGCGCCCACTCGTGGTCGGCGTCGAGCGGCATCTCCTCGATGAACCGCAGTTCGACGTGCTCGTCGAGGCACCACCGCAGCAGGTCCGCGGCGCCGCCGAGGGTTTCCGGCATGAGCACGGCATTGATCTTCACGCGTTCGAGACCGGCGGCTCGTGCGGCACGGATCCCGGCGATGACGGAGTCGAGGCGGTCGCGACGGGTCAGTTTCGCGAAGTGCGCACGGTCGACGGTGTCGAGGGAGATGTTGATGCGGGTCAGTCCGGCGTCGGCCAATGCCTGTGCGCGGTGCTCGAGACCGACGGCGTTGCTGGTCAGCGCGAGAGGCACGGACGGCGCGATCCGTCGACAGCCCCCGATGATGTCCTCGAGGTCGCGTCGCATGAGCGGTTCGCCGCCGGTGAACCGCACCTCGTGGACACCGAGCAGTCGTGTCGCCACCCCGACCAGACGGACGATCTCGTCGGCCGTCAACAGTTGTTCGCGGGGGATCGCCGGCAGCCCTTCCTCGGGCATGCAGTAGGTGCAGCGCAGAGAACACTTCTCCGTGATGGACACGCGCAGGTCGCGGGCCACCCGGCCGAATCTGTCGACGAGGTGGGGCACGTCGGGGCGGTCCGACACGTCGTCCACCTCCGCGTGGAGCGACGGGATACCCACGTTCACGACTGTCACGCGATCACCGCCCTCATGTCGTCAGTATGCCCATCGGACCGGTCCGGATGAACAGCAATATCCAACACGATCCGATCTGGTTGTCGGCCACGACACGTCGGGTACCCCCGTTCCGGCACCGCGCGGCGGCGTCCGGGGACACCTCCACGGCGCCCGGTACGGTAATGACCATGACAAGCGGCAGACGGTCCGTCGAAGAACACGTGCAGCACGTCGCGCGGCTGCTCGAGCCGCTGCGCACGGCCGGTTCGGTGACGATTCCGCTGGCCGCTGCGCTGGGTCGGACACTCACCGAGACGATCCACGCACCGATCGACCTGCCCGCGTTCCGCAACTCCCAGATGGACGGATACGCGGTGTCCGCGGCATCGTTGGTCGGCGCACCGGTGACTCTGCCGGTGGCGTCCGTGGTCGCGGCCGGCGATGCCGTGTCGGCACTGCCGCCCGGCGCTGCACTGAAGATCATGACCGGTGCACCGATCCCCGACGGCGCGGACGCCGTCGTGCCGGTCGAGGACACCGACGCCGGCTCGGAGAACGTCCTGATCCGGCGGCCCGTCGGCCCCGGCGAGTTCGTCCGCGAGGCCGGAAGCGACATCCGCGCCGGCGCACCGATGCTGGAATCCGGCACCCACCTCGCCGCCCGGCACATCGCCGCGCTCGCCGCGGTGGGGATCACCGCGGTGCCGATTCGGCGTCGCGTCCGGGTCGCGGTGATCTCCACCGGCAGTGAGCTCGTCACGGCCGGTCATCCGCTGCCCGCGGGAAAGATCTACAACTCGAACGGTCCGGCGCTCGCCGCGAGCGCCCTCGCGAACGGCGCGGACATCGTGTCGATCGACCACAGTTCCGACGATCGCGACGAGTTCGCGCGGATGCTCGCCCACGCGGTGTCGGTCGCCGACGTCGTCTTCACCTCCGGAGGTGTGTCGAAGGGCGACTTCGAGGTGGTCAAGGACTGTCTCGGACCGCTGGGCGGGGAGTTCGTGTCGGTGGCGATGCAGCCCGGCGGGCCGCAGGGCACCGCCGTCGTCGACGGGGTGCCGGTCCTCGCCTTCCCCGGCAACCCGGTGAGCACCCTCGTCTCCTTCGAGGTGTTCGCGCGCCCACTGTTGCGTGAGCTCACCGGATTGCCGGCCGTCGCCCCGGTGGAGCTGCCGCTGTCGGCGCCGGTGACATCGATACCGGGTCGCCGCCAGTTCCTGCGAGGACGCCTCGACGGCACCACCGTCACCTCGATGGCCGGGCACGGATCCCACCTCGTGGCGGCGATGGCGACCGCGGACGCGCTCCTCGACATTCCCGCCGACACCGATGCCCTCGACACCGGAGACCTCGTGAAAGTGCTGCCCCTGTGAGTGAATTGAGTCATGTCGACGACCAGGGCCGCGCGCGGATGGTGGACGTGTCCGCGAAGGCGGACACGACACGGACCGCCGTCGCGGCCGGGGAACTGTCCACCACGGCCGAGGTCGTGGCACTGGTACGCGCCGACGACATGCCCAAGGCGGATGTGCTCGCCACCGCCCGCATCGCGGGAATCGCCGCGGCGAAGCGCACCTGGGAGCTGATCCCGCTGTGCCATCAGCTGGCGTTGTCCTCGGTGAAGGTGACGTTCGGGTTCACGGACACCGCGATCACCATCGAGGCGACAGCGAAGACGAAGGGTCCCACCGGCGTCGAGATGGAGGCCCTCACCGCTGTCGCGGTCGCGGGCCTGACGCTGCACGACATGGTCAAGGCCGTCGATCCCGCGGCCGTTCTCGGTGGGGTCCGTCTGCTCGCGAAGGACGGCGGCAAGCGCGGACAGTGGCGCCGCGACGACCGGGACGACGCGGCGGAGAGCTCCGCGACGTCGGAGCCCGGTGTCGTGCAACGGTCCGCGACGGTCGTGGTGTCGTCGACCGGCGTCGCCGCGGGAAGCCGCGAGGACCGGACCGGGCCCGTCATCCGGGACTGGCTCCGCGACCGCGGTTTCACCGTGCGCGGCCCGCTCGTTCACGCGGACGCCGCGATACCCGCGGGCCTGGCCGATGCCCTCACCGGTGCGCCCGCGCTGGTGATCACGACCGGCGGGACGGGAGCCTCGCCCACCGATCGGACCCCCGAGGCCACCCGCGCCGTGCTCGACCGCGAGTTGCCCGGCGTCGCCGACGCGATCCGGCGCCGCGGTCTCGACGTCACCCCCCACGCGGTACTGTCGCGCGGTGTGGCGGGGTTGGCCGGACGCACCGTCATCGTGAACCTGCCCGGCTCGCCCGGTGGTGTCGCGGACGGACTGGCCGCCCTCGAACCGATTCTCGATCATCTGCTGGCCCAAGTGTCCGGAGGCGGAGCCCATGAGTGACCTGCTCGCGCGAATCTCGTCGGAGCCCCTCGACCCGGCGGCGGTCGACGCCGCGGTCGCCGGTCCGGAGCACGGCGCGGTGGTGCTGTTCACCGGTGTCGTGCGCAACCACGACGGCGGGCAGGCGGTGACCGCCCTCGAGTACCGGGCGCACCCCGACGCGGAAGCCTTCCTACGGCAGTGCTGCGAGGAGGTCGTCGACGAGACGGGTCTGCCCGTGGCGGCGGTGCATCGTGTCGGCGACCTGGTCGTGGGTGATCTCGCGCTCGTCGCCGCCGTCGCCGCACCGCACCGCGCGGAGGCGTTCGCGACGTGCGCGGATCTCGTCGAACGCATCAAGCACGGAGTGCCGATCTGGAAGCGTCAACGCTTCACCGAGGGCGCCTCGGAGTGGGTGGGCCTGTAGGGCCGGGAGTCGACCGGTTCCGCGGGCTCGGGTGTCGTGCGTGTCACGGCGTGGCGGGTACCCGCGGGCCGGTGCGGTACGCTCGACAGGTCAGGATGTCACGACGACATCCACCGTCGTGGGTTACCGGCGGGCCGGACGCGTACCGGCTCGCACGCACTGAGCACCGGCCTTCCTCGCGGCGATCCCACCCCGCACCTTCGGAACCCGTGTGTGTTCCGCTGCGTGCACACGCCGTATCCGAAAGGCAGTACCCACGCGTGACCACGTCTTCCTCCGATCCGTCCTTCGCCGAACTCGGGGTGCCCCGCACCCTCGTCGCGACCCTGCAGGACTCCGGGATCACCCGGCCGTTCCCCATCCAGGCCGACACCCTGCCCGACTCGCTCGCCGGCCGTGACGTCCTCGGCCGAGGCCGCACCGGTAGCGGCAAGACCCTCGCCTTCTCGATCCCGCTCACCGCTCGCCTGGCGGGTCGTTCGACACGGGAGGCCGGACGCCCCCGCGGTCTCGTGCTCGCGCCCACCCGCGAGCTGGCGACCCAGATCGCCGCGACTGTCGAGCCGCTCGCGCACACCGCCGGTCTGCGCGTGACGACGATCTTCGGCGGTGTCTCGCAGAACCGTCAGGTCGACGCCCTGCGCCGCGGCGTCGACATCGTCATCGCGTGCCCGGGCCGGCTCGAGGATCTGATGCGTCAGGGCTTCGTGCATCTCGACGGGGTGGAGGTCACCGTCCTCGACGAGGCCGATCACATGGCCGATCTCGGATTCCTCCCGGGCGTCACCCGGATCCTCAACGCCACCTCGAAAGACGGTCAGCGCCTTCTGTTCTCGGCGACGCTCGACAACGGAGTGGACAAACTCGTCAAGAAGTTCCTGCACGACCCGGTGCTGCACTCCGTGGACGAGGCCACCTCCCCGGTGACCGCGATGACCCACCACGTGTTCGACGTCTCGAACACCGACGTGAAGAAGGATCTGATCCGCACCCTCGCGTCGGGCACGGGTCGGCGAATCCTGTTCATGCGGACCAAGCACCAGGCGCGCAAGCTCGCCAAACAGCTCACCGCATCGGGTATCCCCGCGGTGGACCTGCACGGCAACCTGTCGCAGAACGCACGCGACCGCAACCTCGCGGCGTTCTCGTCCGGTGAGGCCCGGGTGCTCGTCGCGACCGACGTCGCGGCGCGCGGAGTGCACGTCGACGACGTCGAACTCGTCGTGCACGTCGATCCACCGGCCGAACACAAGGCGTACCTGCACCGGTCCGGTCGCACGGCGCGCGCCGGCAGCAGCGGCGACGTCGTCACCCTCGTGTTGCCCGATCAGCGCAAGGATCTCGCCGCGATCATGCGGAAGGCCGCGATCGACGTCCGTCCGGTGTCGGTGACCGCCACGTCCGAGCACGTGCTGAAGCTGGTCGGTGAGGTCGCGCCGCACGTGCCGCCGAAGCCGTCCACTCCGCAGCAGCCGTCCGGATCGTCCCGGCCGGCACGTGCGGGTGGTGGCCGTCGCGGCGGAGCGCCCCGCCAGGGCGGCGGTGCGCGGCAGAGCGGGGAATCACGCCGGGCAGGCGGCTCCCGTCAGGGCGGCAGCTCCCGTCAGGGCGGCGGTCGGCAGGGCGAGAACGCCGCACGCCGCGGGGATTCTCCGCGTCAGGGCGGCGACGGTCGGCGCGGGGCCTCCGCGCAGGGCACACGTCGGCGCGGACCGCGTCGCGCCTCGACGGAACGCTGAGACTCAGCGCGGCGTGAACCGGTGCACGGCGTACATGGCGTCCGCCGACACCGGTTCCACCGCGACGCACCGGTCGAGACGCCCGCGCACCGCGTCGGGGTCCAGATCGGCGCCGATGACGACGAGCCGGGTGCCGTCCGGCACGTCGTCGCCGCGGCCGGGCGGTTCGAAGCGGATGTGGTCACCGACGGTGTGCAGGACGTAACTGCCCGCCTGCAGACCGGCCGCGACCCGCACGAATCCTTTGATCCGGAACACTCCCGCGGGTTGGTCCTCCAGGAAGTCGACGAGGGCCCGGGGATGCAGCGGTGTCGACGAGGCGAAGGTGATCGTGTCGTAGCCGTGGTGCAGGTGCGAGTGGTCGTCGTCGAGTTCGCGCATCAACGCGTCGAGGGTGAGCTGTTCTCCGGGTTGCGGGTCGCTGCGCTGCGCGACGTCGAACAGCATCGACGGGTCGATGCGCGCGTGCTCGGCGGACACGACGGGCGCCCGGGAGTTGAGTGCGCACAGGGTGCCGAGCAGGTCGTCGTGGGTGTCGCCGGCGATCCGGTCGATCTTGTTGACGACGACCAGGTCGGCGAGGGTGACGTGCTGATCGAGTTCGGGGTGTCGCGCACGGGTGGCGTCGAACTCGACGGCGTCGACGACGAGCACGAGACCGCCGTAGGTGACGTGCTCGTTCCCGGATCCGACGACGAGCCGGATCATGTTGCGGGGCTCGGCCAGTCCGCTGGCTTCGACGACGATGGCGTCGAGATCGGACTTCGGGTGGGCGAGTCTGTCGAGCATGCCGTCCATGTCGCTGACGTCGACCGCGCAGCACAGGCATCCGTTGCTGAGCGAGACCATGGAGTCGACCTGGCCGGCGACCATCATCGAGTCGATGTTGACGGAGCCGAAGTCGTTGACTATCACGCCGATGCGGGCGCCGCGGGTGTTCCTCAGCAGATGGTTGAGCAGCGTGGTCTTGCCGGCACCGAGGAAGCCCGCCACGACCACGACCGGAATCCGCCGTTCCGCCACGCGTGTTCCTCCCGATCGTCGATCGGCCCATCCTAGCCGTGCGCGTTTGTGGTAGCTGGAGCT
>NZ_JAIYEP010000107.1 GCF_020515525.1 Rhodococcus yananensis | reverse complement strand
GGCCGGCTCCGGCCGGCCCGGCGCCCGTCACCCTGGTTTGACCCTGGCAGTCACCTTCCCGTAATCTTGCACAGTCGCTACTCGGCGATAATGCCCAGCCGCGCCTGGATACAGGAAGTCGGCGGGCCCGAGTCAGCAACCACCAGACCAGTCGCGCCGCACACCGTGACGCGAGCACGTTCGAAGAAGCAAGGGGTAGCCGTCCGATGGCAACGTACGCGATCGTCAAGACCGGCGGTAAGCAGTACAAGGTCGCTGAGGGCGATCTCGTCAAGGTCGAGAAGATCGAGGGTGAGCCCGGCGCCGCTGTCTCGCTTTCCCCGGTCCTCGTCGTCGACGGAGCCGAGCTGACCACCGACGCCGACAAGCTGGCGAAGGTTTCGGTCACCGCTGAGATCGTCGAGCACACCAAGGGCCCGAAGATCCGCATCCACAAGTTCAAGAACAAGACCGGCTACCACAAGCGCCAGGGACACCGTCAGAAGCTGACGGTCGTCAAGGTCACCGGTATCAAGTAACTCGAACGCTAAGCTTCACCCCCAGGAGGGTTCGTCATGGCACACAAGAAGGGTGCATCCAGCTCCCGTAACGGTCGCGATTCGAACGCCCAGCGACTCGGCGTCAAGCGTTTCGGTGGCCAGTCGGTCAACGCCGGCGAGATCCTGGTGCGTCAGCGCGGCACGCACTTCCACCCCGGCGTGAACGTCGGACGTGGCGGCGACGACACGCTGTTCGCTCTCGCTTCCGGTGCGGTCGAGTTCGGCACCAAGCGTGGTCGCAAGACCGTCAACATCGTTCCGGTCGCGGTGGACGCCTGAGTCTGCCGTCCGATCAGGACACCGCGGGGGCTTCCCCGCGACATACTCCCAGTAGGGGCGGGCCAGGGTCGCACACCCTGTCCCGCCCCTACTGCATTTTCACCACCAGAGCGTATCCACGGAGAGAGGTCCACCCATGTCCCGCTTCATCGACCGGGTGGTGCTGCACGTCAGCGCCGGCAAGGGCGGTAACGGCTGTGCCTCCGTCCACCGTGAGAAGTTCAAGCCGCTCGGTGGTCCCGACGGCGGCAACGGCGGTAACGGCGGCGACGTCGTTCTCGAGGTCGACGAGGGCGTGCACACACTTCTCGACTTCCACTTCCACCAGCACGCCCAGGCGGAGAAGGGCGGCCAGGGAGCCGGTTCCAATCGCAACGGAGCCAACGGCGGCGACCTCGTCCTGAAGGTGCCCGACGGCACGGTCGTGCTGGACCGCAACGGCGAGGTGCTCGCGGACCTCGTGGGCTCCGGCAGCCGTTACGTGGCCGCGCAGGGCGGTCGCGGCGGACTCGGCAACGCCGCGCTCGTCTCACGTGCCCGCAAGGCCCCCGGCTTCGCACTGCTCGGCGAGGAAGGCGAACAGCGCGACCTGGTCCTCGAGCTCAAGTCCGTCGCCGACGTGGGACTCGTCGGGTTCCCGTCCGCCGGTAAGTCGTCGCTGGTGTCGGTGCTCTCGGCCGCGAAACCGAAGATCGCCGACTACCCGTTCACGACCCTCGTCCCCAACCTCGGCGTCGTGCAGTCCGGTGACACCACGTTCACCGTCGCCGATGTCCCCGGGCTGATCCCCGGTGCCAGCGAGGGGCGCGGTCTGGGATTGGACTTCCTGCGGCATCTCGAGCGGTGCGCGGTGCTCGCGCACGTCGTGGACTGCGCGACCCTCGAACCCGGCCGCGATCCGATCTCCGACGTGGACGCCCTCGAAGCCGAACTCGCCGCATACCAACCGGCGCTCTCCGGTGATACCGGACTCGGTGACCTCGCGCAGCGCCCCCGCATCGTGATCCTCAACAAGGCGGACGTCCCCGACGCCGCCGAACTCGCCGAGTTCGTCACCCCCGATTTCGAGGCACGCGGTTGGCCCGTGTTCACGATCTCGGCGGTCTCCAGAGACGGACTGCGACCCCTGACCTTCGCGCTCGCGAAGATGGTCGAGGAGTACCGCGCCGCCCACCCACCGGCCGCCCCGGCGCGCCCGGTGATCCGTCCGATCGCCCGCGACGAGACCGGCTTCGACGTCATCGCCGATCCCGACGAGCCCGGCGGCTTCATCGTGCGCGGTACCCGCCCCGAGCGTTGGGTGCGGCAGACGGCGTTCGACAACGACGAGGCCGTCGGCTACCTCGCGGACCGGCTCGCCCGGCTCGGCGTCGAGGACGAACTCGTCAAGCAGGGCGCCGAGCCCGGCTGCTACGTCACGATCGGTGACGTCAGCTTCCAGTGGGAACCGCAGACACCGGCGGGTGTGGATGTCACACCCACCGGACGCGGCACCGACGCGCGTCTCGACCAGACCGATCGCGTCGGCGCGGCCGAACGCCGGCACGCCAAGAAGGTTCGCCGCGGCCTCGCGACCGACGACGATTTCTGATCAACCCGCACCGAGGAGAACCGTGAGCGACACCCGCGAGGTCATCGCTTCCGCACGCAGCATCGTCGTCAAGATCGGATCGTCCGCGATCACCAGCCTCGAGGGGGGGCTCGACCGCGCCCGGCTCGATCGACTCGTCGACGCGATCGAGAACCGGATCCGGGCGGGTTCCACCGTCGTCGTGGTGTCCTCCGGTGCGGTCGGTGCAGGACTGGCACCGCTGGGTTTGACGTCGCGTCCGCGCGACCTGGCCACCAAGCAGGCGGCCGCGAGCGTCGGCCAACTCGAACTCGCGCACGCGTGGGGTACGTCCTTCCACCGGTACGACCGGACGGTCGGGCAGGTGCTCCTGACCGCCGACGACATCGCCCGCCGTACCCAGCACCGCAACGCCCAACGCACCCTCGACCGGTTGCGATCGCTCGATGCCGTTCCGATCGTCAACGAGAACGACACGGTGGCCACCGTCGAACTCCGTTTCGGGGACAACGACCGGCTCGCCGCGCTCGTCTCGCACCTCGTCGGCGCCGACGCGCTGGTGCTGCTCTCGGATGTGGACGGACTCTACGACGGTGATCCCCGCAAGGGTCCGGCCACCCTGATACCGGAGGTCGGTAGCCCGGAGGACCTCGACGGTGTCGTTGCCGGCTCGGGTGGGGCACTGGGTACCGGTGGGATGGCGTCGAAGCTCTCCGCGGCACGGCTGGCCGCGGACTCCGGGGTTCCCGTGTTGCTGGCGGCGGCGTCCGACGCGGCGACTGCGCTGGGGGACGCGGGTGTCGGGACTGCCTTCGCGGCCCGGCCGGACCGCATGTCGGCACGCCGATTCTGGGTGCGGCACGCCGCCGACACGCACGGCACGCTGCACCTCGACGCCGGTGCCGTGCGCGCGGTGGTCGAGCGCCGACGATCGTTGCTCGCGGCGGGAATCGTGGGAATGAGCGGAGGGTTCCACGCCGGCGACGTGGTCGCGCTCGTCGGCCCCGACGACCGTACTGTCGCGCGGGGTGTCGCGGCCTA
This sequence comes from Rhodococcus yananensis, assembly GCF_020515525.1. GTDB lineage: Bacteria > Actinomycetota > Actinomycetes > Mycobacteriales > Mycobacteriaceae > Rhodococcus > Rhodococcus yananensis. The sequence goes on along the minus strand of NZ_JAIYEP010000107.1, from coordinate 7,379 downwards.
CGATGCGAGCGAACTGGAATTCATGATCGGATTCTCGACACAGTTCCTGCCGCCGGATCTGCAGCGGCCCGTCGTCCACGCCGACGACCTGGTTCGCCTCTGAGAACCCGTCGTGCCGCCGTCGTCGCCGACCTCCACCGTCCGTGTGCTCAGGCCGGGATCGTGGCGTTCGTCGAGGTCAGCGCGACCAGCGTTTCCGAGCAACCCGCGTCGATGCGGACGCTCGCGTGGTCGTCACCGCGGGTCGTACCGCGATTCACGATCGCCACGGGCAGCCGACGTTCGACGGCGCGGCGCACGAACCGCAACCCGGACTGGACGGTCAACGAACTCCCCGCCACGAGCAACGCATCCGAGGCCTCGAGCAACGCGTAGGCGGCGTCGACCCGTGCCCGCGGGACGATCTCGCCGAAGTACACGATGTCGGGTTTGAGCATCCCGCCGCACCGGTCACAGGCCACCACGACGAACGACTCGGTGTCGCGCACCACCGCGTCGGCGTCGGGAGCCACCTCGAGTCCGGTGACGGTGTGGGCCGCCGCGAAGGTGGGATTGGCCGCGGACAGCCGTTCGTGCAACGTGAACCGGGACAGTCGACGGCCGCAGCCGAGGCACACGATCTGTGCATAGGTGCCGTGCAGATCGATGACGTGCCGACTGCCGGCCTTGGTGTGCAGCAGGTCGACGTTCTGCGTTATCAGCCCCGACACCGTCCCGGCCCGTTCCAGCGCCGCGAGCGCGCGATGACCGGCATTGGGGCGTGCCCCGTCCATGTGCCGCCATCCGAGGTGGTTGCGGGCCCAGTACCGGCGCCGGAACTCCGGGTCGCCGACGAACTGCTGGAAGGTCATCGGGGTGCGCGGGGGAGAACCGGGACCGCGGTAGTCGGGCAGCCCGGAATCGGTCGAGAGCCCGGCACCGGTGAGGACCGCGACCCGGCGTCCGTCCACGAACTCCCGCAGTGCCGCCGCCGGTGTGTTGCTCGAGGTGTTCACATCGTCCACGGTAGGCCCACCGGCGTACCGTCGAGTCCATGACCGGCACGAACTGGTTCGCGGACGGCGGGAAGGACTACGCCCGGTACCGTCCCGGTTATCCGCCGCGGCTGGCAGCCTTCCTCACCTCCCTCGCCCCGTCCACCGCCGTCGCCGTCGACGTGGGGTGCGGTAACGGACAGCTGACGGTGCAGCTCGCCGGGCACTTCGACGCGGTCGTCGGCGTGGATCCGAGTGCCGACCAACTCGCGCATGCGACGCCACACGATCGGGTCCGGTACCTGTGTGCGCCCGCTGAACGTGTGCCGGTCGCCGACCGGAGCGCCGCGCTGATCACCGCAGCCCAAGCGGCACACTGGTTCGACCTTCCCGCGTTCTACGCCGAGGTGCGCAGGATCGCGACGGACGACGCGGTGATCGCACTGATCAGCTACGGCCTCATCGAACTCGAAGCGGACCTGACGGAGCGCTTCGACCGCTTCTACCGCGACGAGATCGGGCCGTTCTGGACGCCGGAGCGGGCTCTCGTCGAGTCCGGCTATGCCGAGCTGGGCTTTCCGTTCGACGAGCGGACGATTCCGCCGATGGCGATCACGGCGCGGTGGGATCTGCGACGGTTGCTCGGGTATCTCGCCACGTGGTCGGCGGTCCGCCGCGCCGGCGATGCCGGCCGGGCGGACGTCCTCCGCGAGTTCGCGGCCGACCTCACCGCACTGTGGGGCGACCCCGAGGTCGCGCGACCGGTCGTCGCCCCGATCGCCGGGCGGGTGGGAATCGTGCGGCGGCAGAGCCGTCAGTAGCCGGCGCCGATGTCGATCTCCGCGAGGAGGTCGACGCCGGAGGCGAACCGGGTGACGTTCTCGGTGACCCGGTCGGCGTAGGCGGGAACCCACACGGTGGCCGGATTCGCATCGTGCGGCGTGATCATCGCGTTCGTCAGTGACCACAGGGGATGCCCGTCGGGGAGAGGCTCGGGATCGACCACGTCGAGTCCGGCACCGGCGATCGTCCCGTCGCGCAGCGCGACCACGAGAGCGTCGGTGTCGACGAGGGTGCCGCGCGCGACGTTGATCAGCCAGGAGGACGGCTTCATGGCGGCGAACTCGTCGGCGCCGATCATGTGCTCGGTCGCTGCGGTGGCAGGAGCGGCGAGCACGACATGGTCTGCAACAGGCCATATTTCGTCGATCCTGTCGACGGGGATCGTCTCTGCGGCACCCGGTACGGGACGTCCGCTGCGGTTGACGGCGAGCGCGGTCGCGCCGAAGGGCATCAGCATGGGGATCAGGGCGCGGCCGACGCCGCCGGCGCCGATGATCGCGACGGTCGAACCGCGGAGCGTGCCGATGTGTCCCGAGAACGCCTCGGGGGTCCACGCGCGCGCGGCGAGATGCTGGGGGAGCGCACGAACCCCGGCCAGGAGCAATGTCAGCGCGTGCTCGGCGACGGTGGCGGAGTACGCACCCGCGCCGCAGGTCCACCGCACCTGCGGATGCGCTTTGACGATGCCGCGGGCGAGCCACTGCTCGACACCCGCCGACGGAATCTGCACCCAACGCACGGATGCGGGGAGTGCGTCGGGGAATCCCTCGGGCATCGCCGTCCACACGAGGGCGTCGGGGTCGGTGTCGACGGGGACCACGACACCACCACCGGCGGTGACCGCCTGCCCGAAGGTGGCGTCGGGTTCGGGTCCGATCGCGATGCGGGGCGGACGCTGCAGGGCCATGGCCCCGACTCTAGGCGTCCGCCCCGCATCGGTCACGTCTCATCCGGTGGAATCGTCAGGCGGTTTCCTCGACGATCAGCGGGTACACACCGTTCTCGTCGTGGACCTCGCGGCCGGTGACGGGCGGATTGAACACGCACAGCATGCGCATCCGCGTCTCGGGCTCGACCCGGTGCCGCTCGTGTCCGTTCAGCAGATACATCGTGCCCGGCGCCAGGTCGTACACGACATCGTTGTCGAGGTCGCGGAGCTTGCCCACGCCCTCCACGAGCCACACCGCCTCGATGTGGTTGGCGTAGTGGAACTCGTTGACGGTCCCGGCCTCGATGGTGGTCTCGTGGAACGAGAAGCCGACCTTGTCGCCGGCGAGGACGATGCGCTTGCTGCGCCACTGGCCGTCCTCGGAGGTGACGTCGCGTTCGGTGTCGGTGATCTCGTCGGTGGTGCGGACGATCATGGTGTGCGGGAATTCCTTCCGGTGGATCTGTGGGCCGTCGCGCTCAGGCGCGGACCTGGGCCGTCGCTTCCGCGAGGATGTTCAGGCCGAATTCGAGGTCGTCGTCGCTGATGGTCAGCGGCGGCAGCAGCTTGACGACTTCGTCCGAGGGGCCGGACGTTTCGGCGAGCAGGCCGCGCTCGAACGCCAGCCCGCACACCTTCTGGGCGTCCGACGGATCGTCGAACACCAGGCCCTGGACGAGGCCTCGGCCGCGGGTGGAGACGCCGTCGAACATGTCCGCGAGATTCATGAACGTCTGACGGATCCGCTCGCCCTTGCGCAGGGTTCCACGCTCGAGCGCATCGTCGGTCCAGTACTCCTCGAGCGCGGCGGTCGCGGTGACGAACGCAGGGTTGTTGCCGCGGAAGGTGCCGTTGTGCTCGCCGGGCGACCACACGTCGAGTTCGCGCTTGAACAGGGTGAGCGCGAGCGGGAGTCCGTAGCCGCCGATGGACTTGGAGAGCGTGACGATGTCGGGGACGATCCCGGCCTCTTCGAAGGAGAAGAACGCACCGGTGCGGCCGCAACCCATCTGCACATCGTCGACGATGAGGAGGATCTCGCGGTCGGCGCACAGGTCGGCAAGTGCCCGAAGCCATTCCGCGCGAGCGACGTTCACACCACCCTCACCCTGCACGGTCTCGACGATCACCGCGGCGGGTCGGTTCAGACCGCTGCCGGAGTCGTCGAGGACGCGCGAGAACCACTGGAAGTCCTCGGTGACACCGTCGAAGTAGTTGTCGAACGGCATCGGGGTGGCGTGGACCAGGGGGATGCCGGCGCCCGCGCGCTTCATCGAGTTGCCGGTCACCGACAGGGCGCCCAGCGTCATCCCGTGGAAGGCGTTGGTGAAGTTGATGATGGACTCGCGGCCGGTGACCTTGCGGGCCAGCTTCAGCGCGGACTCCACGGTGTTCGCGCCGGTCGGGCCGGGGAACTGCACCTTGTAGTCGAGGCCGCGCGGCTTGAGGATCACCCGCTCGAACGTCTCGAGGAGGTTGCGCTTGGCGACGGTCTCCATGTCGAGGCCGTGGGTGATGCCGTTGCTCATGATGTAGTCGACGAGGGCCGACTTGAGGACCGGGTTGTTGTGGCCGTAGTTCAGGGCGCCGGCGCCGGCGAAGAAGTCCAGGTAGTCCTTCCCGTCCTCGCTGCGGAGCCAGGATCCGGATGCGGACTCGAACACCGCGGGCCACCCGCGGCTGTAGCTGCGCACCTCGGATTCGATGCGCTCGAAAACATTGTTGCCGAAAGAGGTTTCGGGCTTGTGATCCAGGACGGTCATTTTATTGCTCCTCCTGTGGAAATGCGACGGTGAATCCGGCGGGAAACGGCCGGGTCAATCACCGATCGTGTAAAGATCTTCTGCCTGATGTGAATCGGGGAAATCGTCCGGCGCGAACAGGTCCGAACGGGTGATGTGGGTCCCGCGGCGACGTGCCAGTGCCGTGAACATCGCGATCGACGCGGCGTTGTCGGGGCTCACGGTGGTCTCGAGCCGGGTGACGCCGGATCGGCGCAGGCGGTCGAGCAACGTGTCGAGCATACGTCCGGCGATTCCGCCACCGCGCTGATCAGCGTCGACGGCCACCTGCCACACGAACAGCGTCTGCGGCGATTCCGGACGCAGGTAGCCGGTGATGAACCCTACCGGGCGGTCGGTCTCGTCGACGGCGACGACCGAGGTATCGGAGAAATCGCGACACCACAAAACGTACGAATAACCGGAATTGACATCGAGAACCTGCGAATCGCGGGCGATCTGCCACAACCTTTGTCCGTCGGAGATCCGCGGAGCCCGGAAACTCACTTCAGCCGGTTCGGGGGTTGGGGTACTGCTTTCCATGACGGGCCTCATAAGTGCTTCGAACCTAACAAGGACGAGGTTCGAATTCACCCCCGACGTCCGATTCTGTTCCGAATTGCCCGACTCTGCCCAGGTGAGGCAGTCGATGTGATCCCTGTCACATCGGTGTAGCATCGGGTGCGATCCGAACGATTATTTCGGGCTCGCGAGCGCGAACGGGAGGACGGATTCCGCGCCCGCGGAGGTGAGTGTGCGCGCCGCCATCGTCATCGTCCACCCGGTGTCGGTCACCGCGTCGATCAGCAGCACCGGGCCCCGGTGTCCGTCGAGAACGGGTGGTACCCACGCATCGATCAGTGCCGCTACTCGGTACGCCGAATTCGCGGCGGTGGCCGGTGGGCGGCCCGGGCGGTGGCGCAGCACACCGAGATCCGTCAGGCGTCCGAGTCGGGCGAGTTCCCGGGTGAGCGAGGTCACCAGGATCGGATGGGTGGGGGAGTCGACGGCCATGATCCCGGTGGGGCGTTCGGTCCAGTCCCAGGCCGCCAGGACCGCGACGGCGGCGCGGATCAGCGACTCGGGTGCTTCGCCGTCCGGTGCGTCGAGCAGTGCGCGGAGCCGCGGGCCCCACCCCAGATCGGAGAGCCTCCCGAGGATGCGGCCGGGTTCGGGTCCGTCGGTGATCCGCCCGGCCAGGTCGACGCCGAGCGTCTTCATTCCGGTGGGCCACTGCTTGCGGGGCAGCAGATCGGTGCCCGGACGTTCCAGTCGCTCCCGGGTGCGTCGGACGTCGGCGTCATCGACCGTCGTGCTGCGGTGCACACCGGTGCAGTTGTCGCAGCGGCCGCATCCGGGTGTGTCCGGGGTGAGTTCAGGATCGTCGAGTTGGCGACGCAGGAACAGCATCCGGCACGTGTCGGTGCGCTCGTACTCGAGCATCGCCGCCTGCTCGGCGGCGCGCGCCTGTTCGAGTCGCGCATACCGCTGCGCGTCGTACACCCAGGGGTGTCCGGTGGCGATCCATCCGCCCTTGACCCGGCGCACGGCACCGTCGACGTCGAGGACCTTGAGGACCATCTCGAGGCGGGAGCGGTTGAGGTCGACGCGGGGCTCGAGCGCGGGGGTCGACAGGGGGCGCTCGAGGTCGAGGGTGTCGACGACCGTGCGCACGAGTGACTCCTCGGGGAAGGCCACGGATGCGAACCACTTCCAGATCCGCCGATCCTCCGCGCCGGGGAGCAGGATCACCTCGGCGCGGTCGGTGGAGCGGCCCGCGCGTCCGACCTGCTGGTAGTAGGAGATCGGGGAGGACGGAGCACCGAGATGTACGACGAATCCGAGGTCCGGTTTGTCGAATCCCATCCCCAGGGCGGAGGTCGCGACGAGCGCCTTGACCCGGTTGGCCAGCAGATCCGCCTCGAGCTGCTCGCGTTCGGCGGTGTCCGTCTGTCCGGTGTACGCGGCCACCGTGTGTCCGTGGTCGGCGAGCAGCGCCGCCAGATCGTGCGCCGCCGAGACCGTCAGCGCATACACGATGCCGGACCCGGGTAGCTCGCGGAGGTGGTGGGCGAGCCAGGCGGCGCGTCGGGCCGGCTCGTCGATGCGGACCACCGACAGGTGCAGCGACGGGCGGTCGAGGCCGCCGCGCAGGACGAGGGTGTCGGTGTGCCCGGCCCCGACACCGAGTTGGGTCGCGACGTCGGCGACGACACGGTCGTTCGCGGTGGCGGTGGTCGCGAGGACGGGGATGCCGTCGCCGAGTTCCGCGACGAGCGAGCGGATGCGGCGATAGTCGGGACGGAAGTCGTGCCCCCAGTCGGACACGCAGTGGGCCTCGTCGACGACGACGAGACCGGCGTCGCGGGCCAACTCGGGCAGGACCCGGTCGCGGAAGTCGGGATTGTTGAGACGTTCGGGGCTCACGAGCAGCACGTCGACCGTGCCGTCGGCGATCCGTGCGTGGATCGCGTCCCACTCGGTGACGTTTCCGGAATTGATGGTCGCGGCGCGCACGCCCGCCCGTGCCGCGGAATCGACCTGGTTGCGCATGAGTGCGAGGAGCGGCGACACGATGACGGTGGGCCCGTGGCCGTGCGCCCGCAGCAGTTTCGCGGCGATGAAGTACACCGCCGACTTGCCCCACCCGGTGCGCTGCACGACGAGGGCGCGTCGGCGCTGCACCACGAGCGCCTCGATCGCGGTCCACTGGTCGTCGCGGAGGCGTGCATTCGGTCCGGCGAGGTCGCGGAGCAGGCGTTCGGCTTCGTCGCGCAGGTCGGTCGCGGAGGTGCTCATGGGGACATCGTGCCTTCCACCCCGTGCGCACTTCTGGTAGCCCCCGCTACCAGA
>NZ_JAIYEP010000106.1 GCF_020515525.1 Rhodococcus yananensis | reverse complement strand
CTACCAGAAACACGCACGGGTGGAGATCAGGTCAGGGAGGCTTCGTGGACGGCGCGGTCGAACTCGGGGAGCGTGTCACCGTCACGCAGTGTGGTGGCCAGGGCCGGATCGGCCAGGTGCAGACGCCCGATCGCGATCAGATCGAATTCACCGTCGCCGAGCCGACGTTCGAGTTCCGGGATGTTGTCACGGGTCGGTGCCGCACCGTCGACGCGGCTCTCGCGCAGGCTCTTCGCGATGCCGACGCTGCCGACCGCCATCGAGACGGCACCGGTCAGTTCCTTCGCCCAGCCCGCCAGCGACAGGTCGCTGCCCTCGAAGGCGGGGTAGTCGAACCGGCGGATACTCGCGTCGAACACATCGACACCGGCCTCGGCGAGGGCCGTGAGGATCACGCGCAGCTCGTCGGGAGTCCGCGCGATACGAGCCTCGTAGTTCTGCTGCTTGTGCTGGGAGAACCGGAAGAAGATCGGGGCGTCCTCGCCGATCGCGGCACGGATCGCGGCGACCACGGCGCTCGGGAAACGGGTGCGCCGCTGCAGATCGCCACCCCACTCGTCGTCGCGACGGTTGGTGCTGTCCCACAGGAACGAGTCGAGCAGGTAGCCGTGGCCACCGTGCAGGGCGATGCCGTCGAAGCCGACGTCGATCGCGGCGCGCGCCGCGCGCGCGTACGCGTCGACGACGTCGGCGATGTCCTGCTCGGTCATCGGTCGTACCGGCTTCGAGCCGTACTCGACGTACGAATCGGGGTAGGACGTCACGCCCGGCTCACCCCACAGTCCGGACGGGCGCATCGGGACGAGATCGGGGTCGATGTCGCGGGTCATCGCGCCCCACAGCGGGCCGACGTGCCACAACTGCGGGACGATCCGCCCGCCCTCGGCGTGCACCGCGTCGACGACACGCCGCCACCCGTCGAGGGCGTCGTCGCCGTACATGTGCGGGACCTTCGGGTTGTCGACGGCGGTGGGGTGGTCGATCGCGACACCCTCGGTCACGATCAGGCCGGTGCCGCCGGCGGCGCGCCGACGGTAGTACTCGGCCACGTCGGCGCCGGGCACACCGTCCGGCGAGTGCGACCGCGTCATCGGTGACATCACGATGCGGTTCCGCAACTCGAGGGACCGGACCGTCAGGGGCCGGAAGATGGGGGAGAGGGTTCTGGTCATGCGGGGGTCGGCCCTTTCGTCGGGGATGGCCGGCTCTGGGGCCGGGACGGTTCGAAGACCGCGCCGATCTCGGGCGCGATCTCGTGCAGTGCTTCGAGTTGGTCGCAGTAGTGGGCGGCGTCGACCGAGGTGAGCGCGACACCGACGATCGTGGCGCCCGCGTCACGGCGGCGGGTGAGCGACCGGAGGGTGCCGTCGCGGTCGCCGAGCGGGTCGAGTGGACGTGCGGTCGCGAGGACGACGTCGAACCCGTCGGGCACCGATGCGCGTCGCAGCATCTCGGAGAGCCGGTCGAGGGCGATGCCGAACGGAATCCATCCGTCCCCGAGAGTGGTGGCGCGGCGTAGTGACCGGGGGGTGCGTCCCCCGATCCACAGCGGCACCCGCGCCTGCACTGCGTGCGGTTCGACACGGAGGTCGGCGTAGTCGTAGAACGTCCCGTGGAACTCGGGTTGCGGTGTGGACAGGGACACGCGCAGCGCCGCGAGCGCTTCGTCGGCGCGGGCGCCGCGGTCGGTGAACGGCGCCCCGATCAGGTCGAACTCCTCCTCGAGGGAGCCGACGCCGAGGCCCAGCACGAGGCGCCCTCCGCTGACGGCGTCGAGCGTGCCGTACCGCTTGGCGATCTCCAGCGGATGGTGGTAGCCGAGGACGAGGACTCGGGTGGCGAGCCGGATCCGGTGGGTGCGGGCGGCGAGGAAGCCGAGTGTCGCGAGGGGATCCCAGTAGACGCCGCCGCGTTCGGCCGCGACGTCGTTCGGGACCGCGATGTGCTCACTGCACGTGAGGTGGTGATATCCGAGCCGGTCGGCGGTTTCGGCGATCCGTGCGAGTTCGTCGATGCCGGCGTCGTGTTCCCACGGGGCGCGGGTATCCGGGTGGTCGATGACGATCGGTGACGTGATCCCTAGGTACATCCGTTCGAACACCTCATCGGCAAGCACCTCGATCGAGGTGTGCGCGCAGGCCCGGCGGGCACGGCGCACAGGGCGGACACATGGAAATCTCCCCATCGTTGTACCTGCTCACAGCGTTGCGGGTGAGCGGTCTCCTGCTCAGTGGGATGTGCCGAACGCGACGCGACCCGCCCGGTGCGTCGCGATGATCGTTTCCCGGGACTTGTGTTATGCGCGTTCTCTCGCGATACTCGGTGACGTACATCGCAAGAATGAATTTCAGTTCTGGCGATTTTCCCTGGTCGGAGGGTTGGAGAGGAAGAACCATGCTCGAGATGACAGCCGAGACCACCGAAGCAGCGTCCAAGCGCGAACTCCCGGCATCCATGGTCGAGCGGATGACGCTGATCCTGGACGCGTTCGAGGGCGCCGGATCGCGGCTCACCCTCGAAGAGGTCGCGTGCCGCACCGGGCTGCCCCGATCCACCGTGCACCGCATCCTCGACCAGATGGTCCGTCTCGAATGGGTCGACCACGCCTCGTTCGGCTACTGCCTGGGCCGCCGCGCCAAGTCTCTGGGCGCCGGCGACAACGGACAGAGCCGGATCCGCGAGGCCGCGGCACCGCTGCTCCACGAACTCAACATGCATACCGGCATGGTCGCGCACCTCGCCGTCCTCGACCGCGGTGAGTGCCTCTACCTCGACAAGGTCGGCGGGCAACTCGCCGCCACCCTCACCTCCCGCGTCGGCGGCCGCGCCCCCGCCTACGCCACCGCGTGCGGCAAGGCGATCCTCGCCGCACTCGCTCCCGAACAGGTGGACGCCCTGTACGGGCGTCACCTCCCCCGGCGCACCGACCGCACCATCGCCGACCTCTCGACCCTCCACCAGGAACTCGGCCGGATCCGCCGGCGTCACGGCCTGGCATTCGAGGACGGTGAGGCCATGGGCGGCATCGCGTGCGTCGGCGCCCCCGTGCGCAGCCCCGAGGGGCCCGTCGCCGGCATCTCGCTGTGCGGCCCGGCCCGGCCCGGTCACCTCGAACGGATCGCGCCGCTCGTCGCCGACGTCGCCCGCGACGTGTCGCGCATGCTCCACCCCGAACTCGGCACCCCCCGCCGCGCGCGCCGCACCGCCGACGTCCCCGCCCGGTCGTGGTCTCCGCACACCATGGAACGGCTGGTGGCGACGCAGTCCGGACAGTGGATCTAGCGCCCGGACCTGCTGCGACGTCCCGGTGAACGGGAGCGTCCGAGCAACGTGAGGGGCATCACTGGGAATGTCGAGGACATGACGACGGAATTGAGCTTCGAAGAGACGGCGAGGTCGCTCACCACCGACCGCGGGGTGCTGCGGTACCACGAGGCCGGCGACGGCCCGCCCCTGCTCCTGCTCCACGGCTCCGGTCCGGGCGTGACGGGGTGGCGCAACTACCGCGGTGTCCTCGCCGACCTCGCCGAGCACTTCCGCTGCCTCGTCCTCGAGTTCCCGGGCTTCGGGGTCAGCGATCCCTGCGAGGGTCACCCGATGGCGATGGCCCGGTTCGCCGTCACCGACTTCCTCGACGGCCTCGGACTCGACCGTGTCGCGATCGTCGGCAACTCCATGGGCGGCATCGTCGGCACCCAGTTCGCGATCGCCGAACCCGACCGCGTCGATCGGCTCGTCACCATCGGTGGCGCCGGACGATCCGTGTTCGCGCCGTCACCCGGCGAGGGCATCCGCCTGCTCATGGAGTTCACCGACGATCCGACCCGCGACAAGCTGGTCCGCTGGCTCCGGTCCATGGTGTACGACCCGGCCGTCGTGACCGAGGAACTCATCGAGGAACGCTGGGCGCTCGCGACCGAACCGAAAACCCTCGAGATCGCACGCCGCATGTACAGCACCGCCGCGTTCGCGGCGACGGGTCGGGCGGCCGCCGCCTCCACCGAGACGCCGTACTGGGCGCAGCTCCACAAGATCAAGGCTCCGACCCTCCTCACCTGGGGTCGCGACGACCGGGTCAGCCCCGTCGACATGGCGATGCTGCCGATGCGTGAACTGCGCAACGGCGAACTCCATGTGTTCCCGAACTGCGGTCACTGGACGATGATCGAGGCACGCGACGCATGGCTGTCGACCGTGCTCGCGTTCCTGACCCGCGACGACGCCTGACCCGGGACGACACCGGCCGGGATCGACTCCCACTGAGCGGACGATCGACGACCCGGATCCGCCGTACCTGACACGGTGGACGCGCACCGTCCCTCCGCGGCAGGTCGAGACGGTACCGGCCTGAAATAGACTCCGCCCGGACGTGATCCGGGCGCCACATGAGAAAGCTGGAGAGCATCATGGGACAGGTTCTCGACTCCATCGCACCGTACGCAGACGAGATCCGCGCCGACGGCGCGGAGGGCGATCAGCTCATGCGACTGACGGACCGCAGCGCCAAGCGGCTGCGCGACGCCGGCGTCATCCGGATGCTGCAGCCCAAGGAGTTCGGTGGGCTCGAGGTCCATCCTCGCGAATTCGCCGAGACCGCCATGGCGCTGGGTGCGATGGACGGCGCCACCGGCTGGGTCAGCGGCATCGTCGGCGTCCACCCCTGGGAGATGGCCTTCTTCGACCCGAAGGCGCAGCAGGAGGTCTGGGGCGACAACCCCGACACGTGGATCGCATCGCCGTACGCGCCGATGGGTGTGGCCGTGCCGGTCGACGGCGGTTACATCCTCAACGGTCGCTGGTCGTTCTCGTCGGGAACCGACCACTGCGACTGGGTGATGATCGGTGCCGCGATCGGCGACGAGGACGGCAACCGCCTCACCCCGCCGCAGGCCCTGCACGTGCTGCTCCCGCGCTCGGACTACGAGATCGACCAGGACAGCTGGAACGTCGTGGGTCTGCGCGGTACCGGCTCGAAGGACCTGATCGTCAAGGACGCCTTCCTGCCGTCGTACCGCACGCTCTCGGCCGAGCGCGTCATGGGCGGCGTCGCCTGGAAGGACGCCGGTCGCGAGGAGACGCTCTACAAGTTCCCGTTCTCGTGCATCTTCCCGCTCGGCATCACCTCGTCTCTCATCGGCATCGCCGAGGGCGCACTGAACTGCTACATCGAGACGCAGCGCGAACGCGTCACGGTGTCCGGCACCGCGATCAAGCAGGACCCCTACGTGCTGTCCGCTCTCGGTGACGCGGCCGCCGAGATCGCCGCCTCCCGCGCGGCGATCCTCGAGACCGTCGATCGTTTCTGGGACATGACGGAGAAGGGCCGGGAGGTCACCTTCGAGCAGCGCGCCATCGGCCGCCGCACCCAGACCGCCGCGGCGTGGCGCGCGGTCCGGGCCGTCGACGAGATCTTCTCGCGTGCCGGTGGCGGTGCCCTGCAGCTGAGCAACCCGCTCCAGCGCTTCTGGCGTGATGCCCACGCGGGCCTGAGCCACGCCATCCACGTGCCCGGTTCCATCTTCCACGCATCGACCCTCACGCAGCTCGGCGGCGAGCCGCAGGGTGCGATGCGCGGCATGATCTGACAACCCCCACCATCTGAGAAGGATCGGACATGACCGACATCCGGGGTCTGGGATACCTGAGGATCCAGACCGCAGACATCGCGCGTTGGCGTGAACTCGTCGTCGACGGGCTCGGAATGGCCGTCGGGAGCGGCCCCGAGGAGAACGGGCTCTACCTGCGCGTCGACGAGCGCCGGGCACGCCTGATCGTGCTCCCCGGCGACACCGACAAGGCTCTCGCCGTGGGCTGGGAGGTGCGCGACCAGTTCGCGCTGCAGCGGGTCCGGGAGGCCGTCGAGAAGGCGGGCATCGAGGTCACCGTGCTGTCCGAGGAGGAGTCCGCCCACCTCGACGTCGAGCAGGCCATCGCGTTCGACGACCCGGCCGGTACTCGGGTCGAGGTCTTCTTCGGACCGGTTCTCGACCACAGCCCGATCGTCACCCCGTTCGGTGGTCGTTTCCACACGGGCGACGAGGGTCTCGGCCACGTCGTGCTGCCCGTGACGAACTTCGACCCCGAATACACCTTCTACACCGAGGTTCTCGGCTTCCTTCCGCGCGGCGCCATCCGCGTCGGCGGACCCGGTGCGAAGCCGCCCTACCGCCGGGTGCGTTTCCTCGGCGTCAACCGCCGTCACCACAGCCTCGCGTTGTGCCCGGCACCGCCGACCGACGAACCCGGTCTCGTGCACCTCATGCTCGAGGTCGACACTCTCGACGCCGTCGGGCAGGCGCTCGATCGCGTTCGGGCCCTCGGCTTCTCGATCTCGTCCACGCTCGGTCGCCACACGAACGACAAGATGGTGTCGTTCTACGTGCGTGCGCCCGGGGGCTGGGACATCGAGTTCGGCACCGAAGGCATGATGGTCGACGAGACCTTCTACACGGCGGAGGAGATCACCGCCGACAGCTACTGGGGCCACGACTGGTCGGGGTCCGAGCCGCTGGCGGCCTTCACCCCGAAGAAGGGGTGACGTCGTAGCGTTCCCCGATGCCACGCCCGCTTCGGCGGGCGTGGCATCGGCATGTCGGGGGTGGGTGCGGGACGACACCGGTTCGACGATCGACGAGGAGGATTTCGTGCCCGACGTGCTGGACAACGTCCGTGAACTGCTGCCGGACATCGCGAGTCGCGCTGCGCGTATCGACGAGACGCGGCGTGTTCCCGACGAGATCGTCGCGGGTCTCACCGCCACCGGTGTGTTCCGGATGTTGCAGCCGCGTCGTCACGGTGGGCACGAGACCGACCCGGTCCGGTACTACGAGGTGATCCGAGCGATCTCCGAGGTGTGCGGTTCGACGGGGTGGGTCACCTCGGTCCTCGGTGTCCATCCGTGGCATCTGGCTCTGTTCGACGATCGTGCACAACGTGACGTGTGGGGTGAGGACCCGGATGTGCTCGTGTGTTCGGCGTATGCACCGGTCGGGCAACTGACACCGGTGGACGGCGGGTACGAGCTCTCGGGAACCTGGATGTTCTCGTCGGGGTGCGAGTACGCGTCGTGGGCTCTGCTCGGTGTGGTCGTCGTCGGATCGGAGGGACGACCGGTCGATTTCATGACCGTGCTCGTGCCGCGCGCCGACTACGCGATCGACGACGTGTGGAACGTGCTGGGTATGCGGGGTACCCGCAGCAATCGGATCGTGGTCGATCGTGTGTTCGTCCCCGAGCACCGCGTCGTACGGAACTACGAGACCGCGAACCTGCGGGGCCCCGGGCAGAAGGTCAATTCCGGCCCGCTGTACCGGCTTCCGTTCGGTGCGATGTTCGCGACGACCGTCGCGGTGCCCGTCGTCGGGGTGGTCGCCGGATGCTACGAGCAGTATCTGGCGTCGATGCGGGAACGGGTGCGGCTCAGTCTCGGCGGCGGACGTTTCGCCGACGACCCGTTCGCGCAGGTGACGGTGGGTCGTGCGTCGTCCGAGGTCGACGCGGCGGTGTTGCAGTTGAACCACAACATGCAGCAGATGTGGGAACACGCCGTCGCGGGGCGCGAGATCCCGATGATGCTGCGGTTGAGGGCGAGGCGAGACCAGGTCCGCGCGACGGAACGCGCCGTCGAAGCCATGGACATGCTGTTCAGGACAGCCGGCGCGTCGTCGCTGTATCTGGGCAACATCATCGAACGCGCGTGGCGCGACGCGCACGCCGGAAGCGTCCACGTGGCCAACGAATCGGAACGTGCGCTCGCCCTGTACGGGCGCGGTGCGTTCGGACTTCCGGTGGAGGACAATCTCATCTGAGTCCTCGTCCGAGTACCCGAGAACGGTGTTCGGTGGCGCGGGTGTCGTCGTCCGCCGTGCCGGATCCCGCGAATCGGTGGTCGAGCGCGTCCTCTCGTGGCACGATCGGGATGCCCCCACATGTCGTCGGAAGCTCCGTCATGCTCTTTCGTTCGCATGTTCCTGTCGTAGCCGCCGTGTCGCTGCTCGCGCTCTCGCTCGTGTCCTGCTCGCAGTCGAACACCACCGCGACGAGCACCGTCGAGGGTGCCGCTGCCGAGTTCGATGCGACGATCACCGCGGTGCCGGACGACTACCGTGCGCGGATGATCGGTGTGACCTGGAAACCCGGTTGCCCGGTGCCGATCGACGACCTGCGCATCATCGAGATGAACCATCACGGATTCGACGGGCTGATACACGACGGCGGACGGCTGATGGTGCACGAGGACGTCGCCGAGAAGGTCGTCGACGTGTTCGGCGCCATGTTCGAGGCCGGATTCCCGATCCGCCGGATGGTGCTGATGGAGGAGTACGGTGGCGACGACGATGCGGCGATGGCGCAGGACAACACCTCCGCGTTCGACTGCCGGCCCGTCACCGGCAGCACCGACCGGTACTCGATCCACACCTACGGCAAGGCGATCGACATCAACACCCGGGAGAACCCCTACGTGCACGGCGAGACCGTGCTTCCCCCGGAGGGCCGGGAGTTCCTGGACCGCACGGACGTCCGACCGGGCATGATCACCGACGGTCACGTGGTGTGGCAGGCGTTCGCGGACGCCGGATTCGTCTGGGGCGGCGACAGGATCGAGTTGCAGGACTATCAGCACTTCGAGGACGAGGCGATGACCACCCGTCCACGCCGCGGGCAGTAGGTCGCCGGAGTCGGCGTGTGGTCCCGATCACCGGGATGTGCCCGGGTCCGGCGGATTCGGCGCGCCTACGGTCCGACGGTACCGCCCATCCGAGGAGTGACATGTCCGATACCGCCGCACTCGTCGAACGCCTCGCCCGCCGGGTCGAGCAACTCGAGGACACACTGGCGATCCAGCAACTCATCACCACCTACGGTCCCGCCGTCGACAGCGGGTCGGCCGAGGCCGTCGGTGCACTCTGGACCGAGGACGGTGTGTACGACGTCGACTCGGGGGCATACCGTGGGCGCGCCGAGATCCAGGCGATGGTCCGGTCCGACGCGCATCAAGGATTGATCCACCGCGGCTGCGGTCACCTTCTCGACCCGCTCAACATCCGAGTCGACGGCGACACCGCCGTCGTCACCTGCCATTCCCAGTTGGTTCTCAAGGCGGACAAGGGGTTCCGGGTCGCGCGGGTGACCGCGAACCGGTGGGAACTCGTCAGGAGCGAAGGCCGATGGGCCGTGACGCTGCGTGTCGCGCGGGTACTCGACGGTGGCGACGAGGCGCGCGAGTTGCTCGCCTCCGGTGTGCACCCACCGACCGCTCCGATTCTGCACCCCGGAGCAACGGACTTCCTGTCATGAACGATTCGGGTGTGCGTCCGGTACCGGACGCGCAGATCACCGACTGGACCCACCGCGCCGACGTCGTCGTTGCAGGATTCGGGATCGCCGGCGTGTGTGCGGCGATCGGGGCGGCGGAATCCGGTGCGGACGTCCTGGTTCTCGAGCGCACCGGAGGAGGTGGCGGTGCCGCGGCACTGTCCGGCGGTATCGTCTACCTCGGTGGCGGCACTCGTATCCAGAAGGCCTGCGGATTCGACGACACCGTGCACGGCATGAAAGCGTTCCTCACCGAAGCGCTCGGGCCCGGTGTCGACGAGGCGAAACTCGACGCGTACTGCGAGGGGAGCGTCGCCCACTTCGACTGGCTCGAATCGTGCGGCGTGCGGTACAAGGAAGGGTTCTGGTCGCAGCCCGGGTGGGAATGCCCCGAGGACGATTCCCTCATGTACAGCGGCGGTGAGAACGCCGCGCCGTTCGTCTCCCGGATCCCCGCGGCACCCCGCGGCCACCTGGCGCAGGTCCCGATGCCGCGCGTCGGAGACCGCGGAGCCGGATTCGAACTGATGACGACACTGCTGGCCAGGGCCGCCGAACTGGGTGTGCGTGTCGAGACGGACGTGCGGATGCAGCGGCTCGTGACGGACCCGACCGGCCGCGTGGTGGGTCTCGTCGCCACGAAGTTCGGCGAGGAGATCGCCGTCGGCGCAGGCAAGGGGGTCGTGCTCGCGACCGGGTCGTTCGCGTACAACGACGAGATGATGCTCGCCTACGCGCCGCGCCTGTACAAGCGGCCCGCGGCCACCGTGGAGGAACACGACGGTCGGGGCATCCTCGTCGCGCAGGCACTCGGCGCCGGTCTCGCCCACATGGATGCGTGCGAGGTGGCATTCTTCTGCGACCCGCAGCTGCTCGTTCGTGGCATCCTCGTCAACGGCCGTGGCCAACGGTATGTGCCCGAGGACACCTACCCCGGGAGGATCGGGCAGAAGACGTTGTTCGAGAACGACAACGAGGCGTTCCTGATCATCGACGAGAAGGCATACGAGGAGGGGATCGCGGCGCCGACTTCGAGTCCGCAGCTCGAGCGCCGACCGAGATGGGTCTGCGAGAGCGTAGCGGAACTCGAAGCGGAGATGGGTCTTCCGGAGGGTTCGCTGACGACCACCGTCGCCGAGTACAACCGGCATGCGGCCGAGGGCACCGATCCGGTGTTCGGCACGAAACCCGAATGGGTCGTGCCGATCGGGACGCCCGTCGCCGCTGTCGATCTTCGTGGATCCACCGGTGGATTCACTCTCGGTGGGCTCGCCACGACCGTGGACGCGCAGGTGCTCCACGTCGACGGCACACCCATCCCGGGTCTGTATGCGGCGGGACGCTGCACGTCGGGGCTGTCGGCATTCGGGTACTGCAGCGGGATCTCCCTGGGTGACGGCAGTTTCTTCGGTCGCAGGGCCGGTGTCCACGCGGCGACGTCCTGAGTCCCGGC
>NZ_JAIYEP010000105.1 GCF_020515525.1 Rhodococcus yananensis | reverse complement strand
GATCGGATCGATCGGACGTACCCTTCGCTCGTCCGGGGGCGGAGCCCCCGGCGGGGTCACTCGCCCGTGAACTCCGCGGGGCGCTTCTCGAAGATCGACTGGACGGCTTCGGTGAGGTCGTTCGACGGGAGGAACGCGGCGTTCCACGCCGACACGTAACGCAGGCTGTCGTCGACCCGTGCCGACCGGCTGTGGTCGAGAACGTTCTTGATTCCGTGGACGACCAGAGGCGGGTTCGCGGCGATCTCGGCGGCGGTCGCGTGGGCCGCGGCGAGTACCGCGTCGGCATCCGCGTGGACGTCGTTGACCAGACCGATCTTCTCGGCGCGCTCGGCGTCGATGTCCTTGCCGGTGAGGGCCAGTTCACGGACATGTCCGTCACCGATGATCAACGGGAGACGAGCGAGGGTGCCGACGTCGGCGACCATCGCGACCTTGACCTCACGGACACTGAACTTCGCGTCTGCGCTCGCGTAGCGGATGTCGGCGGCGGTGATGAGATCGACGCCACCTCCGATGCACCACCCCTGGATCGCCGCGACGACCGGCTTCCGGCAGTCGGCGACCGCGGTGATCGCGGCCTGCATTCGGCGGATGAGTGCGTGGAAGTCGGTGCGCACGCGCGCCTTCGCGTCACTGCCGAGCACCGGCGCGAGATCACCCGCCATCGACTGCAGATCGAGTCCGAACGAGAAGTGCTTGCCGGCACCGGCGAGTACGACGGCACGGACGTCGGGATCCGCGTCGAGTTCGGCGAAGATCTGCGGCAGTTCGGTCCAGAAGTCGGGGCCCATGGCGTTGCCCTTGCCCGGCCCGATGAGCGTGACCTGGGCCACGTGGCCGGTACGCTCGACGGTGAAGGCGTTCCAGCGAGAATTCTCAGTCATTACTCAAGAGTAATATCTGACGCGCGCGCCGCGCGGTGATACTCCACTCACCGCTTCGCGCGTCGGTCCGCGAGACGCAGAACCCACAGCGCGAGCGCTTTCTTCTTCGTGTTCTGGAAGGCCGCGCACGACCACCGCCCGTCCCCGTCGCGACGGAACACGAACGTCTGGACCTTGTCCAGCGCGATCGTGCGCTTCTTTCCGACCCCGCCCTCGGCAACGACGATCGCCGTGTCGTCGTCGAGCATCCGGACACTCCGGATCTCCATACGCATGCGACTCCCGCGCTGCCATTTCTGCAGTACGTCGACATGGTCGCGTTCGATCTGGTCGCGCCCCCGGGACACGGACCCCAGGAAGGTCACGTACGTCGCGTCGGCGGTGAACTCCGCCGCGTACCGACCCGGATCTCCCGCATCCCACGCATCGACCATGCGTTGCAGCGCACGTTCGAGATTCTGTTGCATGATAGAAATAGTTGCATGGACGCAAATGGTGCGCAAGAGCAACCGTCACAGAAGCACCGGTACCGGACGTATC
The DNA here is from genome assembly GCF_020515525.1 of Rhodococcus yananensis. GTDB lineage: Bacteria > Actinomycetota > Actinomycetes > Mycobacteriales > Mycobacteriaceae > Rhodococcus > Rhodococcus yananensis. The sequence continues at coordinate 9,465 of NZ_JAIYEP010000105.1, read as the reverse complement.
TCGCCTCGAATCTCCTCTTCCACCACGCGGCGGCGGAGAGCATCGGACTGGGCGCCGTCGACTACCAGGCGAGCAATCTGCTCGAACTCGACGGGCCCCTCGGCAACGGTGAACTCGCGCGACGACTCGGCCTGTCGACCGGCGCCACGACCCGGCTGGTCGACCGCCTCGAGGCGCACGGACTCGTCCGGCGGACCACCGACGCCGACGACCGACGACGCACCGTCATCGCCCACACCGGTGTGCTCCCTCCCCGACTGGAACACGCACTCGACCTCGTGCGCGAACCGATCCGCGAGACTCTGGACTCCCTCACGGCCGACGAACTGCGCGGCGTCCTCCGCTACTTCACCGCGGCCACCGATGCCTACGCCGACGCGACCCACGCCCTGACCGATCGACGACCGCTCGATTCGGACCACACCGGGCACGGATCTCCCTAGGCTGGCGGCATGTCCAGGTCGCTGCATCCGAACGCAACCCACGTGGCCGACACGCTCATCGCGCGCGGCCATCACGGACTGATCCTGGCGCACCCGACACCGGTGGACACCCCCGGCCTGGCAGCGGCCGCGGTCCACGCCGACGTCGGCGCGATCGTCGAGGCCCGCGTGTATCTCCTCGACGACGATCCGGTGCTCCTGCTCGTCTCCGGCGCCCACCCGCCGCACCTCGAGCACACCGCGGCCCGCCTCGACGGGATCCTCACCGTGGCACCGGAGGATCTCGCCGTCGAGGTCACCGGACAACCGACCGGATCGATCGCCCCGGTCGGACACCCGACCAACCTGCCCACCTATCTCGATCGCGCCCTCGCCCGATTCCCCGTGCTGTGGGCGTCCGGCGGATGCCCCGGCACCCTGTTCCGCACGTCGTTCCCGGAACTGCTGCGCATCACCGCCGGGATCGACGTCGACGTCGACTGAGCCCGATCACCGACCTCGGTTCGGAACGGCGTCCGTTCCGGCTCTCGCGGGTCGACGTTCCGCGGGCGGGGGCCATCCGCCCCGACCCGGCGGACACCACACCGCGCGTCGAACTCGGCTACACTGCAACGCATGGCCTTTCGAGTGTGGAGCCGCAGGCATGTGGACCTGTGCCGCACCCGCTCGTCGCTGTGCGCGCGTTGATCCGCGCCGCGACCCGCCACATCCCGCCACTCCACACCGGAGCACACCCATGACCTCACCCGAGCACACCCCCGCATCCGACACCGAACTCGTTCTGGTGGTCGAGATCTCACAGACAGGCCTCGGTACCGCTGCCGACCTGGCGACCCTCGCCGACGTTCTCCGCGAGACCGCGCACGACCTGATTCCGGGCGTCAGCACCCACACGACAGTCAACCCCGGCATCCCGTCACGCCGGATCGCATGACGGCGGGGCACACGACGGTGGGGCGGAGCAACGACACCGGAATCGTTGCTCCGCTTCACCATTCATTCAGATCACAGATGCGCGGGAGTTCGTCACGATGCGAGGGCGGCCGTCGTGCCGACGTGGGCGAACCTGCGCCGGAGTTCGCCCACCGCGGGTGAGACGTCCAGCAGCCCGCGCGCACGGAGCATCGGCAGCGTGCCGTCCACGAGGTGTTCGAGCGCGAACGGCACCGGCGACGAGACGAGGGTGACACCGTCGGCGACACGCACGGCATGGATGTCGGCGAGCAACCCCGCCAATCCCTTCGGCGTTCCGACGTACGACAGCGAGTCGACCCCACCGCGGTGACGCCACTCCGACTGCGCACGGCGACGCGCCACACGCGCGTCGTGGTCGACGACCACATCGATGTCGACGAGCACGGTCAGCGAGTCGGGATCACGCCCGTCCTCGGACGCCTCGTCGCGGATCCGGTCGCGAATGCGCCGTGCCTCACGCAGATCCGAGGCGCGCACGCGGATCACCGACGGCGGATCGACGCCGAGGTCGAGCGGTCCGGCACCGTCGGCACCCACCGTGAGATCGGCCCAGTAGGCAGCCCCGGTGCGATCGTCGAGTTCGACGGCCACCCGCAGTGGCCGCCACACGGCATCGACTGGAGAAGTGATGTAGGGCATGAGTTTTCCCCTCGAGAAACCGCACATGTGCGGCGAAGTCCGACTGGAGACGAGGAACCACTCAGCGCGTACAGCAGCCCGATGCGGTGCGGCACAGATCGACATGGCGGCGGCACCACGAGGACACGCGGGTCGGGGTGTGTGCAGCCATACCCGATACCCTACGCAGCCGATCGGGCACTGTCGACCACCCGAGGTCGGCGTCGCTCAGACGCAGGGCGACGTACCCGCGCCGTCCTCCGCCGGTGCGAGTCCCGGACGGGTCTCGGGCGACGGCCCCCACGCCCCGTCCGCCTTCGTGTACGACCAACCGGCACCGTCCTCGACGAGCCGACGCAACGCCGACACCAGCCGATCCACATCTCCGGAGGAACTGCCCAGCCCCAGCGAGGCCCGGACCGCGCCACCGGACAGCCCGACCCGGTCGAGCAGCGGGTGCGCGCAGAACCGCCCGTCACGAACACCGATTCCGTGTTCCGCCGACAGGTACGACGCCACCTCACCGGGCTCGTATCCGGCGACCGTGAAGGTCACGATCCCGACGCAGTCGGGCGAATCGGTCCACAGGCGCAGCAACTCGACACCCGTGGTGTCACGAAGCCCCTCGACGAGCCTGGCGCACAGAGCCTTCTCGTGGTGGGCGGCCGCCTCACGATCGAGACCGGCGAGGGTGTCGCACGCTGCGGCGAGCGCCGCGACACCGAGGACGTTGGGTGATCCCGCCTCGTGACGGGCAGGGGCGCAAGCCCATTCGACTTCGTCCACGGCGACGTGACGCACCGCACCTCCCCCTGCGAGGTACGGCTCCGCCTCGTCCAGCCAGTCCCGGCGCCCCACCAGCGCACCCGCGCCGAACGGCGCGTACAGCTTGTGCCCGGAGAACGCGAGGTAGTCGACACCCAGGTCGGTCAGGTCGACGCGACGGTGCGGTACCAGTTGCGCACCGTCGACGAGGATCCGGGCGCCGCACGCGTGCGCGAGTTCGGCGAGCTCGGCGATGGGCAGCACCTCCCCCGTGACGTTCGACGCCCCCGTCACCGCCAGCAACGCGGCCGGTGCGCGTTCGAGTTCGACCGCGATCCGCCACACCGTCTCCGACACCGAATCTGCGGCCTCGACGACACGGGAGTTCTTCCACGGCAGCAGGTTCGCGTGATGCTCGACGTCGAGAACGACGACATCGCCGGGTACGGCACTCGCCAACAGATTCAGCGAGTCGGTGGTGTTGCGGGTGAACACCACCACCTGGTCGTCGTCGGCTCCGACGAACCGCGCGACCGATCCGCGGGCATCCTCGTAGGTCGACGTGCAGATCCGCGATGCATAGCCCGCACCGCGGTGCACGCTCGCGTAGAACGGCAGCAGCTCGTTGATCCGGTCGGCGACCGCGGCAAGGGCCGGCGCGCTCGCGGCGTAGTCGAAGTTCGCGTACGTACAGTCACCGCCCTGGACCAGCGGGACCCGCAGATCGCGACCGGAGACGGCGGCGAACGCATCGATGCAGGTGGTGGTCGGTGCAGCAGTCATGACAGTTCCCTCGTGTCGGGGACCCGTCGGTGATCGCCACGTCGACGAGGATTCGATCGCCGGCGGAGTCCGCGCTTGCTGCGTCCGGGTTCGGAAATCGCAGCCAGGTCGTCACCCGGAGCACCCCACCGCGGTGGAGGGTTGCCGACCAGCGAGCCGGGGCTTGACGCTGGTACTCATGACCTGCGCAAGACAATGGCAGCGGTCGCGGACCGTGTCAAGTCGACTGCGTCACAGTTCCCGAGCGCGACGTCCCGTTTCTGCGGTCTCACCTGCGAAAACCCGAGTGTCGTGCTTTCCTTGACGGGCGCACCGGGAGCCTCGCGCGTGGATGTTCACCCATTGTCAACCCGAGCGTGAGATAAACCGGAACGCCCACCGAGGAGAAGGACCGAAGGATTGTCTGCTCAGCCCGCGCCCGACCACCGCCGGTCGGACGTACCCGACGTGTTCCTGCGCGGTGCGTACGCACCACCACCGCGCACGCTGATCGACGTACTGCACGCCTCCGCCGCCGCGCACCCGGATGCGCCGGCGATCGACGACGGCACGATCGTCCTGTCCTACACGGAACTCGTCGATCTGGTCCGGTCCGAGGCCCACGCGCTGACCGAGGTGGGGGTCTGCGCCGGCGACCGGGTGGGCGTCCGGATGGCATCGGGATCGAAGGATCTGTACGTCACCATCCTGGCGGTACTCGCGGCCGGTGCCGCCTACGTGCCGGTCGACGCAGACGACCCGGACGAACGCGCCGAACTGGTCTTCACCGAAGCCGCGGTCACCGCGATCGTCACCGACACCGGGGTCGGCCCCGGGACCGCACCTCCGGCACACACCCCCGTCACGCGCGCACCCACACCCGACGACGACGCGTGGATCATCTTCACGTCCGGATCCACCGGAACCCCCAAGGGCGTTGCCGTCACCCACCGCAACGCGGCGGCGTTCGTGGACGCCGAGGCACGCATGTTCTGCCGCGACGAGCCGCTCGCTCCCGGCGACCGGGTGCTGGCCGGGCTGTCGGTGGCCTTCGACGCATCGTGCGAGGAGATGTGGCTGGCGTGGCGACACGGCGCCTGCCTCGTACCCGCACCCCGCGCCCTGGTCCGATCCGGCATGGATCTCGGTCCGTGGCTGATCTCCCGCGAGATCAGTGTCGTGTCCACCGTTCCCACACTCGCAGCGATGTGGCCGGCGGAAGCCCTCGACGCCGTGCGCCTGCTGATCTTCGGTGGTGAGGCGTGCCCACCCGACCTCGCGGAACGACTGGCCGTACCGGGACGCGAGGTGTGGAACACGTACGGCCCGACCGAGTCCACCGTCGTCGCGTGTGCCGCGCCGATGGACGGCACCGGACCGGTCCGCATCGGGCTGCCCCTCGACGGGTGGGATCTCGCCGTCGTCGACGCAGCGGGGAACCCCGTCGAGGAAGGTCAGTCCGGTGAGCTCGTCATCGGCGGCGTCGGCCTGGCCCGCTACCTCGATCCGGCGAAGGACGCCGAGAAGTACGCGCCCATGCCCACCCTCGGATGGGAACGGGCGTATCGCAGCGGCGACGTCGTGGTCCTCGACAGCGCCGGACTCCTGTTCCAGGGCCGGGCCGACGACCAGGTGAAGATCGGCGGACGCCGCATCGAACTCGGTGAGATCGACAACGCCCTGCAGAACCTGCCCGGCGTCGCCGGTGGGGCGTGCGCGGTCCGCAAGACCGCTGCGGGCCACTCCGTCCTGATCGGGTACATCGCCTCCACCGACCCCGGATTCGACGTGGCCTCGGCGCACGACCTACTCTCCGAACAACTGCCGGCGGCCCTCGTCCCGCGTCTCGCTCTCGTCGACGACCTGCCCACCCGCACGTCCGGCAAGGTCGACCGCAACGCGCTGCCGTGGCCGCTGCCGGGCGCAGACACCGGATCCGTCGAAGCGCTGGGGCTCGACCCCACCGCCGAGTGGGTCGCCGAACTGTGGACGTCGATACTGGGAGCCCGCATCGAAGGCCCCGACGACGACTTCTTCGAGCTCGGCGGTGGGTCCCTCTCGGCAGCGCAGCTGGTCACCGCGATGCGCGAACGGTACCCGGAGATGACGGTCGCCGAACTCTACGATCACCCTCGGCTCGGATCACTCGCCGTGTACCTCGATGAGCTCGCCCCCACGGAGGCCGCGGCGCCGCGCGAGGTCCGACCGGTTCCGTTGCGCGCGCAGCTCGCTCAGATCGCCGCGACCGTGCCGCTGACGACGCTCACCGGTCTGCAGTGGGTCACGTGGCTCGCGATCCTCAACAACATCATCGCCCTGGTCGTCGACGTGCCCTGGACGGTGACGCTGTCGTGGTGGTGGGTCGTCGGGGGCATCGCCCTGTTCCTCGCACCGCCCGGCCGGATGGTGATCGCCGTGGCCGGGGCCAGGCTGCTGCTACGCGGAGTGGCACCGGGCACGCATCCGCGTGGCGGCTCGGTGCACCTGCGTCTGTGGACGGCCGTGCGTCTCGCCGAGGCATCCGGTGCATGCAACCTGTCGGGAGCTCCGTGGATGAGGAACTTCGCTCGGGCACTCGGCGCGAAGGTGGGCCGCGGCGTCGATCTGCACAGCCTGCCGCCGGTTACGGGCATGCTCGAGCTCGGTGACGGTTGCTCCATCGAACCGGAGGTCGACCTGTCGGGATACTGGGTCGACGGCGACAGGGTGCACATCGGCACGATCCGGGTGGGTGCGGGCGCGTCCGTGGGCGCCCGGTCGTTCCTGGCGCCGGGTACCCGCATCGGCAAGAACGCCGAGGTCGAGGCCGGATCCGCGGTTTTCGGTCGGGTCAAGGCGGGACAGCGCTGGGCGGGCTCCCCGGCACGCAAGTCCGGCAAGGCCGACCAGCCCTGGCCGTCGCAGGATCCGCCACGAGGCCGGCGCTGGGTGCCCGTGTTCGGTCTGACCTCGGTGCTGTTGGCGGGCCTGCCCATCGTGTCGATCGGGGCCGGTGTCGCGCTGCTCGTGTGGTGGGTGCGCGACACCGTCACGGTCGGTGATGCCGTCGGCCGGTCGCTGACGATGCTGCCGGCGGCAGGGTTGCTCACGATGTTCGTGTTCGCGGTGCTGACCGTCGCCGTCGTCCGGTTGCTGTCGATCGGCATGACGGAGGGCTGGCATCCGGTACGCAGCCGGGTGGGCTGGCAGGTGTGGGCCACGGAACGGCTCATGGACACGTCCCGCACGTTCCTGTTCCCGCTGTACGCATCGATGCTCACACCCGTCTGGCTACGGATCCTCGGCGCCGACATCGGCAAGGACGTCGAGGCGTCGACGGTGCTCATGGTGCCGAAGTTCACGAAGGTGGCCGACGGCGCGTTCCTCGCCGACGACACCATGGTCGCGTCGTACGAACTCGGCGGTGGCTGGCTGTTCATCTCCCGCGCGAAGGTCGGCAAACGCGCATTCCTCGGTAACTCGGGGATGGCCGCACCGGGGCGGCGCGTCCCCAAGCACGGCCTGGTCGCGGTGTTGTCCGCAGCCCCCGAGAAGGCGAAATCGGGGTCGTCGTGGCTGGGCAGCCCGCCGGTGCGGTTACGCCGCACCGCGGGCGAGTCCGATTCGAGCCGCACCTTCGAACCGACCTTCCGGCTCAAGGCGGCACGCGGTCTCGTCGAGACGTTCCGTCTCGTCCCGATGATCGTCACGTACGGCATCGGCCTCGGCGTTCTGTTCGCTCTCAACACACTCGCATCGCACCTCGGCTACCTACCGGCCGCGCTGCTGAGCGGCCTGGTCCTCATGGTTGCGGGGGCGATCGCGTGTGCCATCACCGTCGCGGCGAAATGGCTGGTCGTCGGCAGGATCGGCCAGGAAGAACACCCTCTGTGGAGTTCGTTCGTGTGGCGCAACGAGGTCTCCGACACGTTCGTCGAGACGGTCGCCGCGCCGTGGTTCGCGCGGGCTGCGACCGGCACCGCCGGGATGAATCTGTGGTTGCGTGCGCTCGGTGCCCGAATCGGCCGCGGCGTGTGGTGCGAGAGCTACTGGCTGCCGGAGGCCGACCTGGTCACGCTCGGCGACGGCGCGACGGTGGAACGGGGGTGTGTGGTGCAGACACATCTGTTCCATGATCGGATCATGTCCATGGACACCGTGACCCTCGAAGCCGGAGCGACGCTCGGCCCGCAATGCGTCGCGCTGCCCGCATCGGGGATCGGAGCCGGCGCGACAGTCGGACCGGCCTCCCTGGTGATGCGCGGCGACGTCGTCCCCCCGTCCACCCACTGGCAGGGAAATCCCATCGCGCCGTGGACACGTCCGGGCGATTGGTCGGCGCGGTGAAGCCGCTCAAGGCGGCGAGACCAGTGGCCCCGCTCGGCCCCGACCGGCCGCTCGATCCGTATCTACCGACCAGCGGCAATCGGGGCTACCGAGTCTCGCGCTACGAGCTGGATCTGAACTACAAGGTCACCGCGAACCGGTTGGAAGCACGCGCCACCGTCATCGCCACCGCCACCGATGTCCGGAACAAGTTCGCACTCGACCTGACGAGCACGATGCGTGTGGCGAAGGTGACGGTCAACGGACGGCGCCCGCAGAAGTACGTGCACCGGGACGACAAACTGACGATCACGCCGGCCGCGACGATCCCCACCGGCGCGGTGCTCACGTTCACGGTCCACTACTCGGGTTCGCCCGCGCCGCGGAACACCATGTGGGGCGATGTCGGGTGGGAGGAACTCGGCGAGGGGTCGTTGGTCGCGAGCCAACCCAACGGCGCACCCACCTGGTTCCCCTGCGACGACCATCCGGGGTCGAAGGCCACGTACCGGATCAGTATCACCACCGATGCGCCGTTCCTGGCGGTCGCGAACGGCACCCTGCTGAAGAAGACGACGAAATCCAGCCGCACCACGTGGGTGTACGAGCAGCCCGAACCGATGTCGACCTATCTCGCGACCGTGCAGATCGGTCACTACGAGTTCCGCAAGGTCGCGTCGTCGCCGGTGCCCCAGTATGCGGTGCACCCGCCGCGGCTGCGCGCGAACTTCGACAGGGACTTCGGGCGGCAGAAGCAGATGCTCGAGGTGTTCACCCGCCTGTTCGGCCCGTATCCGTTCGCCCACTACACCGCTCTCGTCACGGCCGACGACCTCGAGATCCCGCTCGAAGCGCAGGGGCTGTCGGTCTTCGGTGCCAACTTCTGCGACGGAACGCGCAGCGAGGAGCGACTCGTCGCGCACGAACTCGCGCACCAGTGGTTCGGCAACAGCCTCACCCTGCGTCGGTGGCGGGACATCTGGTTGCACGAGGGTTTCGCGTGCTACGCCGAGTGGCTGTGGTCGGAGAACTCCGGCGGTCCCACCGCGCATCACCTCGCGGAGCAGGCGTATTCGGGTCTCGTCGGTAAACCCCGCGACATCGTGGTCGGGGATCCGGGGCCGGTCGACATGTTCGACGATCGCATCTACAAGCGCGGCGCGCTCACCGTGCACGCGTTGCGCTCGCGTCTCGGCGACGACTCCTTCTTCACGCTGCTGCGCACGTGGACGGCCGAGCACCGGCACGACAACGTCACCACCGAGCAGTTCACCGACCTGGCGGCACGATTCTCCGACACATCGCTGCGGTCGCTGTGGGACGAGTGGCTGACAGTCCCCGAACTGCCGCCGATGCCGGCTCCCCCGCTCGGCACCGACCGACCGTCGATCACCGAAGGGTGACCTCCGACGCGAGCCACCGTACACACCGGTCTCGTCGGGTTCCCGCGGACACCGCAACTCCCCGCGACAGCTGATACCACCGCACCAACACACCCCACCCGCAACAACCCCACACAAACACGAAGAGGGGACCCACACAGTGGGTCCCCTCTCCGGAACGGGTGTTCGGCAGTGTCCTACTCTCCCACACCCTG
>NZ_JAIYEP010000104.1 GCF_020515525.1 Rhodococcus yananensis | reverse complement strand
CGGTGGGGTGGCCGGCCCGCGTGGTTCGGAGATCGTCGGGTGGACGTCAGGCGGCGACGGGTTCGGGCACCGGTCGGGTGGTACGGACACGCCCGGCCGCCCACACCGCCGCGGTGGCCGCGGTGCACAATCCCGCACCGGCGACGTGCATGACCACCAGCACCGCCGGGACGTGCGTCCAGAACTGGACGAGCCCGATGAGGGCCTGGGTGCCCACGAGGCCGAGAACGACCTTCAGACGTAGTTTCACCGCGTCGGGGGCGTGCACCGCGTACACGGCGAAGGTGAGGCCGACCAGCAACGCCAGATACCCGACGAGAAGTTCTGCGTGCAGGTGCACGAGGTTCGTGATGTCCAGGTCGAGGCGTGCGACCGCGTTCTCGGCGGTCTTGTCCCCGGCGTGGGGACCCGCGCCGGTGACCATCGTGCCCACGACGAGCACCCCCGCCAGCGCGGCGCCGGACAGGGCGGTGAGCCACCGCAGCGGCTGCGGGAGCACCTGCACGACCACGCCGTCGTCGGGTTCGCTCACCTTGGCGAACAGGATCGTGGCGAGCCACACCATGAGCATGGATGCGAGCAGGTGGATCGCGACGGTCCACCACAGCAGCCCGGCGAGCACCGTGATGCCCCCGATGATCGCCTGCAGCACGGTGCCGGCCGGCATCAGCCACGCCCACGCGATCACTTCGCGGCGTCGGCGGGCCCGCGTGACGGCGAGGACGATCGCGGCGGCGCTGAGCACCACCACGAAGGTGAGCAGGCGATTGCCGAACTCGACGACCTGATGAAGGGTGTGCACGCTGCTCGACACCCCGACGGGCACCATCGACCCGGGGAAGCACTGCGGCCACGTCGGGCAGCCGAGCCCGGACGCGGTGACCCGCACCACGGAGCCGGTCACCGCGATACCGCCCTGCGCGAGGATCGACAGGAACGCGAGTATCCGTTGCGTGCGCAGTGAAGGCATGGGCAGACGGTCGACGAGACTCAGATAGCCGCGATACAGCACGTTCCCGATGGTACGGCCCGGTCCACTACGCGCTGTAGTTGGGTGGTGGGATCAGGTGAACCGGAACCAGCGTGCGGCGGCGGCACCCCCGCACACCCCCCACACGATCAGCACGACGATCGACAGTGCGTCGACGGTGTCGTCCATCGCCGCATCCAGCGCGAGGGTCAGCGCCCCCGACGGTGCCAGCCGCACGACGTGCATCAATGCGTCCGGTACCACGTCGTCGAGCATCACCACACTGCCGATGCCGAGCAACGCGAACCACACGATGTTGGCGAGTGCCAGGACGATCTCGGCGCGCAGGGTGCCGCCGAGCAGCAGTCCGAGGGTGGCGAAGGCGACGGTGCCGAGCGCGATGACGACGGCGCCGATGAGCAGGACGCCCGGGCTCGGTCGCCACCCCAGCACGAATCCGATCGCCCCGAGCAGAATCGACTGGAGCACCACCACGATCCCCACCGCGCAACTCTTGCCGGCGATGATGCCCCACTTCGGCAGCGCGGTCGCGCCGATCCGTTTCAGTGCACCGTATCTGCGGTCGAATCCGACGGCGATGGCCTGACCGGTGAAGGCGGTGGACATCACCGCCACCATCATCACGGCCGGCAGCACCCGCGTCACACGGGTCTCACCGAGGTCGCCGATGGGCAGCAGGGTCAGGCCGATCAGCAGGGTCACCGGAATGAACATCGTCAGCAACAACTGCTCGCCGTTGCGCAGCAACAGGGTCAGTTCCATCCGGGTCTGCGCGGCGAGCATCCTCGTGGCCGTGTTCGGCCGCGGCGCCGGTGCGAACGTACCGGGATCGAACCGGTTTCCGACCAGACGATCGTGCGGCGTCGTGCTCAACCTCTCAGCTCCCGTCCGGTGAGTTCGAGGAACACGTCCTCGAGGCTGCGTTGATCGACGCGGATCTCGGTGGCCAGCGCGCCCTGCGCGGCGCACCAGGTCGCGACCGCGGCGACCACGACCGGATCGATGGTGCCCTCGACGAGATAGCGACCGGAGGCGTTCTCCCGCGCGCGACATCCCTCGGGGAGCGCGGCCCGTAGCGCCGCGACGTCCAGTTCCGGTGGGGCCGACACCCACAGCTGGCCTTCGGCGCCGGTGCGGGTGACCTCCTCGGGTGTGCCCGCGGCGACGACGGAACCGTGATCGATGATGACGATCTCGTCGGCGAGTTCCTCGGCTTCGTCCATCAGATGGGTCGTCAGCAGCACCGACACGCCGTCGCGCCGGAGTGCGTCGATCAGTTCCCACACCAACAGGCGTGCCTGCGCGTCGAGACCGGCGGTGGGTTCGTCGAGGAACACCAGCTCCGGTCGTCCGACGAGGGCGCAGGCGAGGGCGAGGCGTTGCTGCTGCCCACCCGAGAGTCGTCGATACGGTGTGCGCCGGGCCTCGTCGAGACCGAGCCGGTGCAGCAGCCACTCCGGATCGAGGGGATCGGCGGAATACGACGCGACGAGGTCGAGCATCTCACCGGCCTTCGAACCCGGGTACGCGCCGCCGCCCTGCAACATCACTCCGATCCGTGGGCGCAGGGCTTCCGAGTCCGTGATCGGATCGAGACCGAGAACGCGCACGGTGCCCGCGTCGGGGGCCACGAAGCCCTCGCACATCTCGACGGTCGTGGTCTTGCCCGCACCGTTGGGACCGAGAAGGGCAAGCACCTGCGCAGGCTCGACCGTCAGATCGAGTCCGTCCACCGCGGTGACACCCCCGAACTTCTTGACGACGCCGTCGAGGCGCACAGCGGGAGCCGCACCCGCGGCGGTTTTCGAGGTCACGGAGTTCCAGCGTAGGCGGCGGCGGATTCCGGTGAGCGCGGTGGTGGCCGATCGTCGTCTCGCCACGGCAGCAGGGTGCGGGTCGCCACGATGAGCAGGCCCGCGACGACGACGGTGGCGATCGCGGCCTGCACGATGATGAACGGCTGGTACTCGCCGCCGTTGGGCATGAGGATCACGCTGACCACCGACGAGAACGCGATGGTGGGTATCCGGAAGATCGGGCGGGTCGCCCACGCGGCGAGGGGGATGACCGCCCACAGCAGGTACCACGGTTGCACCACGGGGAACAGCAGCACGATCGCGCCGAGCGACACCCCGAGGGCACCCACCGGATGCACCCGTCCGGTGAGCACCGCGAGCAGCATCCGTACCGTCACGAACATGGCGACGAGCGCCGCGATCGGGCGGGTGATCGACAGCGCGGCCGTCGTGTGGTCGCCCAGACCCAGCAGGACGCCGCCGAGTCCGGTGCCCATCCCGAGCAGGGTGGGGACCGACATCCAGCTGCGGACTTCTGTCGCCGTGCTCAGGGTCTGAGTCCAGCCGAACCCGAGCCCGCTGCCCCAGCTGACCGCGCCGATCACGCCGAGCGCGACGACACCGAGCGCGGTGGCCGCGGCAAGGACCGACCGCACACTCGCCCCCCAGCGCCGTGCCAGGGCCATCCCGACGAAACCGAGGGCGAGCAGCGACGGCACCTTGACCATCGACGACAACGCGATCAATGCGGCACCGGCGACGACCAGCGCGGCCACTCGGCGGCGGTCGTACGCGGACGTCGACGCGGGGGCGGACACCCCGCGCAGGGCGATCTCGACGCCCGCGAGCATCAGCCCGAGCATCAACGCCTCGTTGTGGATGCCCGCGACGAGATGGAACAACAGCAGCGGATTGGCGGCACCCAGCCACAGGGCGCTGACCGGGGCGACCCCGCAGCGTCGCGCGAGCCGGGGCAGTGCCCACACGATCAGTGCGACGCCGGCGAGCGCGAGGAGTCGGTGCAGGAAGATGCCGGCGACGATGTTGTCACCGGTCAGGAACGCGATGCGTTCCCCGAGCCACAGGAAACCCGGGCCGTACGGGGCGGGTGTGTCACGCCAGATGTTCGGCACGGTCCGGGTCAGGACGTGGTCGACGCCGAGCGCGCCCGCGGGACCGATCGCGTAGGGGTCGAGTCCGCGGGCGGAGATCTCGCTCTGCGCGAGGTACGAGTACACGTCCTTGCTGAACATCGGCGGCGCGACCACGAGGGGCACGATCCACAGGAGCAGGGTGCGATCCAGTTGGGAACGGGTCAGGCGGCGGGGTTGTCCGTCGGGGTCGCGGCGTCCGATCGCGAACCGGCCGAGGAGCAGCCAGGCGAGCACCACCAGCACGGTGCCGGTCATGGTCAGGGTCAGGGCCGTGCTCGGCATGCGGGCGGGAAGCCCGAGGAAGCGCAGCCCCTGGACGGGGTTCTGCAGGACGGGTTGGGCGCCGGCGCCGATCGCGCCGACGGCCATGAGCACGGCACCGGTCGCCCCGAACAGGCGGATCCGGTGCAGTTGGGTGGTCTCGGTGGAGTTCAGTCCCCGGCCGTCGCTCTCGTCTCCGTGCAGCACCGTCGCGACGTCGGGGCGTGCGGGCCGGAAGTCGAGTCCGAGTGAGCGGCGGGCCCACGATCCGATGCGGTGACCGACGCGGGCGACCGATCGTGATCCCGGCCGTGAGGTCGACTGTGAACGCACCGCGGGTCGCGATTCGGATTCGGGGGGGATCGACTGCACTCGGGCAGCGTAACGGGCACGGATCGGGGCGCTGTTGCCTCTGTGGCCCGGGTTTGTTCCCGGCGGTGAGGAAGGGCACCCTTGGTGGACCACGCCGTTGAATTCCGTCACACTGGTGTTGTGAAATCAACGCCGGACGTCGCGGACGACGCAGAAAGCGCAGGTCGTGGGCCTGTCGCTGCGGTCACGCGCGGTACGGCAGCCCGCGAAGCGCACGAGGGGCAGACCCGCGCGGCCGTGGTGCAACTGCTTCTCGAGGACGGCCCGATCACGGCTCCGGAGATCGGGGAGCGGCTCGGTCTCAGCGCGGCGGGTGTGCGTCGTCACCTCGACGCCCTCATCGAGTCCGGTGAAGCGCAGGCCGCCATGCCGCCTCGCGGTTCGGGGCGTGGCCGTGGCCGACCGGCGCGTCGTTTCCTGCTGACCGCGGTCGGGCGGGCCCGGCTCGGCCACACCTACGACGATCTGGCGACCGCGGCGATCCGTCATCTACGCGAACTCGGTGGTGACGCCGCCGTGACGGATTTCGCGCAGCGCCGCGTCGCCTCCATCCTCGGCGGGGTCGACGCGGTCGAGGAGGACGGCGAGGTGGAGGCCGTCGCCGCCGACATCGCCGACGCCTTCAGCAATGCGGGGTTCGCCGCGTCCGTGCGGAAGGTCGGATCCGGTGTGCAGATCTGCCAGCACCACTGCCCGGTCTCGCACGTGGCCGAACAGTTCCCCGAACTGTGCGAGGCGGAGCAGGAGGCGTTCGTGAACCTGCTCGGCTCCCACGTGCAGCGCCTTGCGACCATCGCGAACGGTGACGCGTTCTGCACCACCCATGTGCCGGCGGGAACACCGGCGCCCGCGCCACCGGAACCCGTTCCGGAACCTCCGGTGGGGGAGCGGCCGCACATGTGATTCCCGCGACACCCCGACGGGGGCGCCGTACCCCTTCGGAAGCGGTCGAGCAGCGCCGGTCGAACAGCACCGGTCGAGCGGAACCGGCCCCGAACATCAGCCCGCAGTACACCGTCGGCATCCAGCCCACGCCGACAAGATCCGGCCTCCGGAAGGAGCACGCATGACCGTCACATCGGACCAGTCGTCCGGCGCAGCGCCGATGACGCAGGAAGAGACCATCCAGTCGCTCGGCCACTACGAGTACGGGTGGTCGGATTCCGACGCCGCCGGTTCGTCCGCGCAGCGCGGCCTCTCCGAGGAGGTCGTGCGCGACATCTCCGCGAAGAAGAACGAGCCCGAATGGATGCTCGACATCCGCCTGAAGGCGCTGCGCACCTTCGACAAGAAGCCGATGCCGGTGTGGGGATCGAACCTCGACGGCATCGACTTCGACAACATCAAGTACTTCGTGCGGTCCACGGAGAAGCAGGCCGCGAGCTGGGACGAACTGCCCGAGGACATCAAGAACACCTACGACAAGCTGGGCATCCCCGAGGCGGAGAAGCAGCGGTTGATCGCCGGGGTCGCCGCCCAGTACGAGTCCGAGGTGGTCTACCACCAGATTCGTGAGGACCTCGAATCGCAGGGTGTGATCTTCCTCGACACCGACTCCGGTCTGCGTGAGCACCCCGAGCTGTTCAAGGAGTACTTCGGGACGGTCATCCCCGCCGGCGACAACAAGTTCTCCGCACTCAACACCGCCGTGTGGTCCGGTGGATCGTTCATCTACGTGCCGCCGGGCGTGCACGTCGACATTCCGTTGCAGGCCTACTTCCGGATCAACACCGAGAACATGGGCCAGTTCGAGCGGACCCTGATCATCGTCGACGAGGGCGCCTCGGTGCACTACGTCGAGGGCTGCACCGCCCCGATCTACAAGTCCGACTCCCTGCATTCGGCGGTCGTGGAGATCATCGTCAAGAAGGGCGGTCACTGCCGCTACACGACGATCCAGAACTGGTCGAACAACGTCTACAACCTGGTCACCAAGCGCACCAAGGTCGAAGCCGGCGGTCACATGGAATGGATCGACGGCAACATCGGATCGAAGGTGACGATGAAGTACCCGGCCGTGTGGATGATGGGTGAGCATGCCCGCGGTGAGGTGCTCTCCGTCGCGTTCGCCGGGGAGGGCCAGCACCAGGACACCGGTGCGAAGATGCTGCACCTGGCGCCGCACACGTCGTCGACGATCGTCTCCAAGTCGGTGGCGCGCGGCGGTGGCCGCTCGTCCTACCGAGGTCTCGTCCAGGTCAACAAGGGTGCGCACGGGTCGAAGTCGACCGTCAAGTGCGACGCGCTGCTCGTCGACCAGATCAGCCGGTCCGACACCTACCCGTACGTCGACATCCGCGAGGACGACGTGACGATGGGGCACGAGGCGACGGTCTCGAAGGTCAGCGACGACCAGCTGTTCTACCTCATGAGCCGCGGCCTGAACGAGGACGAGGCGATGGCCATGATCGTGCGCGGCTTCGTCGAACCGATCGCCAAGGA
The DNA here is from genome assembly GCF_020515525.1 of Rhodococcus yananensis. GTDB lineage: Bacteria > Actinomycetota > Actinomycetes > Mycobacteriales > Mycobacteriaceae > Rhodococcus > Rhodococcus yananensis. The sequence goes on along the minus strand of NZ_JAIYEP010000104.1, from coordinate 4,381 downwards.
ACTGCCGATGGAGTACGCCCTCGAACTCAACCGGCTCATCGAACTGCAGATGGAAGGGGCAGTCGGTTAGATGACTGCGGAAGCGAAGAACATTTCCGGCGTCCAGGGCGCGGTGCGTGGCGAGAACCCCGCACCGGCCGTGAACAAGGGCGAGGTGTTCACCTCGTTCGACGTGGGTGCATTCGAGGTGCCCTCGGGCCGCGACGAGGTGTGGCGGTTCACGCCGCTGCGCCGACTGCGCGGACTCCACGACGGCAGCGCCGTCGCCGACGGCGCCGCCACCGTCGAGGTGACCGACGCCGACGGTGTCCGGGTGGAGACCGTCGCCCGCGACGACGCCCGCCTCGGGCAGGGCGGTGTGCCGTTCGATCGCGTCGCCGCCCAGGCGTACTCGGCGTTCGAGACCGCCACCGTCGTCACCGTCGGCCGCGAGACCGAGGTCGCCGAACCCGTCACGGTGACGGTGACCGGCCCCGGCGAGGGGCACGTCGCGTTCGGGCACCTGCAGATCCGGCTCGAGCCCTTCGCGCGGCTGACTGTCGTGCTCGATCAGAAGGGCAGCGGCACGTTCGCCGAGAACGTCGAACTCGTCCTCGGTGACAGTTCCGAACTGCGCATCGTCGCGCTGCAGGACTGGGCCGACGACGCCGTGCACGTCGCCGCGCATCACGCGAAGCTCGGCCGTGACGCGGTGTTGCGGCACTTCACCGTCGGACTCGGCGGGGACCTGGTCCGGGTGTCGACCACCACGAAGTACGACGGTCCCGGAGGAGACGCCGAACTGCTCGGCCTGTACTTCGCCGACGCCGGTCAGCACCTCGAACAGCGGCTGCTCGTCGACCACTCGCAGCCGAACTGCAAGTCCAACGTCGTGTACAAGGGCGCCCTGCAGGGCGACCCGGAGTCCGGCGGGCCCGACGCGCACACCGTGTGGATCGGTGACGTACTCATCCGCGCCGAGGCCGAGGGCACCGACACGTTCGAGCTCAACCGCAACCTGGTGCTCACCGACGGCGCGCGCGCCGATTCGGTGCCGAACCTCGAGATCGAGACCGGGGAGATCGTCGGCGCCGGCCACGCCTCGGCCACCGGACGTTTCGACGACGAGCAGCTGTTCTACCTGCAGGCCCGCGGTATCCCCGAGGACCAGGCCCGACGTCTCGTCGTGCGCGGCTTCTTCCACGAGCTGATCGAGAAGATCGCCGTGCCCGAGGTCCGCGAACGTCTCGAGGCGGCGGTCGAGGCGGAACTCGCCGTGATCGGCTCCTGACGGACGCCACCCGCACCCACCACGACTTCTCCGAAGAAGGAATCAGTACACCGATGTCCACCCCCCAGAACGTTCTCGAGATCAAGGACCTGCACGTGCGGGTCGCCCAGACCGACGACGCCGCCGAGCCGATCAACATCCTCAAGGGCGTGAACCTCACGGTCCGCTCGGGCGAGACCCACGCCATCATGGGCCCGAACGGTTCCGGCAAGTCCACCCTCTCGTACGCGATCGCCGGCCACCCCAAGTACGAGGTGACCTCCGGCTCGATCACCCTCAACGGCGAGGACGTCCTCGCCATGAGCGTCGACGAACGTGCCCGCGCCGGACTGTTCCTCGCCATGCAGTACCCGGTCGAGGTCCCCGGTGTGTCGATGTCGAACTTCCTGCGCACCGCCGCCACCGCCGTCCGCGGCGAAGCACCGAAGCTGCGGCACTGGGTCAAGGAGGTCAAGGGCGCGATGAACGAGCTCGAGATCGACCCCGCGTTCGGTGAGCGCAGCGTCAACGAGGGATTCTCCGGCGGCGAGAAGAAGCGCCACGAGATCCTGCAGCTCGGCCTGCTGAAGCCGAAGATCGCGATCCTCGACGAGACCGACTCCGGCCTCGACGTCGACGCTCTGCGGATCGTGTCGGAGGGTGTGAACCGCTACCGGGAGAACGAGCACGGCGGTGTCCTGCTCATCACCCACTACACCCGGATCCTGCGCTACATCCAGCCCGAGTTCGTGCACGTGTTCGTCGACGGTCGCGTCGCCGAGTCCGGTGGGCCCGAACTCGCCGACGAACTCGAGACCAACGGCTACGTGCGGTTCACGCAGGCCACGGCGCACTGATCGGTGCGCGCGGGCGACGGTGGACACAGACGACGGTAAGGAGGGTGAGCGAATGACGGTGGTGCCGGTGCAGGCGCTCGACATCGCGCGGATCCGATCGGACTTCCCGATCCTGGGACGCACGGTGCGCGACGACAAACCGCTGGTCTATCTCGACTCGGGGGCCACTTCACAGCGGCCCGTGCAGGTCCTCGACGCCGAACGCGAGTTCCTCACCCTGCGCAACGCCGCGGTGCACCGCGGGGCGCACGCCCTGTCCGAGGAAGCCACCGACGCCTACGAGGGTGCGCGCGCCGATATCGCCGGGTTCGTCGGTGTCGACGCCGACGAGGTGGTGTTCACCAAGAACGCCACCGAGTCGCTCAACCTCGTCGCGTACGCATTCGCCGACGACCGGTTCCCGCATCGGCTCGGGCCCGGTGACGAGATCGTCGTCACCGAGCTCGAACACCACGCGAACCTCGTTCCGTGGCAGGAGCTGGCGCGCCGCACCGGAGCGACGTTGCGCTGGTACGGGGTCACCGACGACGGCCGCATCGACCCGGACTCGCTCGAACTCTCCGATGCCGTCAAGGTCGTCGCGTTCACGCACCAGTCCAATGTCACCGGTGCGGTCGCGCCGGTCGCCGAACTCGTGACCCGTGCCCGCGCGGTCGGTGCGCTCGTCGTGCTCGACGCCTGCCAGTCGGTACCGCACATGAGCGTCGACTTCCGGGCCCTCGACGTCGACTTCGCGGCGTTCTCCGGGCACAAGATGTTCGGACCGTCCGGTGTCGGGGTCCTCTACGGACGCCGCGCGCTGCTCGCGGAGGTACCGCCGTTCATCACGGGCGGCTCGATGATCGAGACCGTGACGATGGAGGCGACCACCTTCGCGGCACCGCCGCAACGTTTCGAAGCCGGCTCGCCGATGTCGTCGCAGGCGGTGGGGCTCGGCGCCGCGGTGCGGTACCTGCAGGGCCTCGGCATGGACGCCGTCGCCGCGCACGAACACGAGCTGACCGCTGCGGCGCTGACCGAACTCGGCGGCATCGACGGCCTGCGCATCATCGGTCCCGCCGATGCCGAACAACGCGGCGGCGCGGTGTCGTTCGTCGTCGACGGAATCCACGCGCACGATCTCGGTCAGATCCTCGACGACGACGGCGTCGAGATCCGGGTGGGGCACCACTGCGCGTGGCCGCTGCATCGCAGGTTCGGGGTCGCGGCCACCGCACGCGCATCGTTCGCCGTGTACAACACGCTCGACGAGGTGGCCGCGCTGGGCGCCGCGATCCGCCGGGCCCAGGAGTTCTTCGGGGTGCACGCCTGATGCGGATGGAACAGATGTACCAGGAGGTGATCCTGGACCACTACAAGCACCCGCACCATCGGGGCCTGCGTGAGCCGTACGGCGCCGAGGTGCATCACGTCAACCCCACCTGCGGCGACGAGGTGACGCTGCGCGTGCACGTGGACGGCGGTGTCGTCGCCGACGTGTCGTACGACGGGCAGGGCTGCTCGATCAGTCAGGCCGCGACGTCGGTGCTCACCGACCAGGTGATCGGCGTGCCGGTCGCCGACGCGCTGGCCACCGTCGACAGTTTCGCCGAGATGGTGGGTAGTCGGGGCACCGTCGACGGCGACGAGGACGTCCTCGGGGACGGAATCGCGTTCGCGGGAGTCTCGAAGTATCCGGCGCGCGTGAAATGCGCGCTGCTGGGGTGGATGGCGTTCAAGGACGCCGTGGTGCAGATAATGGATGAAACCGACGGCTCCGACATCGCAGCCGTGACGAGCGGAGGACAGAGCTGATGACCGAACCCGCACCTGCGCCCGACGCCGCGCCGGCAGGCGACGACGCGTCCCGCATCATCGCCGACACCGCGCCCCCGTTGGATCCCGAACGCCTGGACGAACTCGAGGAGGCCATGCGCGACGTGGTCGACCCCGAACTCGGCATCAACGTCGTGGATCTCGGACTCGTCTACGGCATCTCCGAGACCGACGAGGCCGTGACCATCGACATGACCCTGACCTCGGCGGCGTGCCCGCTCACCGACGTCATCGAGGACCAGTCCCGCAACGCCCTGGTGCGCAGCGGCCTGTGCGGGGAACTGCGTATCAACTGGGTGTGGATGCCGCCGTGGGGCCCCGACAAGATCACCGACGACGGACGCGAGCAGCTCCGCGCACTCGGTTTCACGGTGTGACCGATACAGACGTCGCCGGCGTCGGGCACGTGCCCCGTCGTCCGGGTCGGTGTGTCTGACGTCCGGCGGGGTCGACGTCGATG
>NZ_JAIYEP010000103.1 GCF_020515525.1 Rhodococcus yananensis | reverse complement strand
CGACGGCGGGGTTGCACAATCTGTACGGTCCGACCGAGGCTGCGGTGGATGTGACGTATCACGCGGTGTCGGAGGCGGACGAGGTGTCCGTGCCGATCGGTGTTCCGGTGTGGAACACCCGTGTCTACGTGTTGGATTCGCGTCTGCATCCGGTGCCGGTGGGTGTTGCGGGTGAGTTGTATCTGGCGGGTGTGCAGTTGGCCCGCGGATACATGACGCGACCCGATCTGACCGCGGATCGGTTCGTGGCCTCACCGTTCGCGGCGGGTGAGCGGTTGTATCGCACGGGTGATGCGGTGCGGTGGCGCGCAGACGGTGAGTTGGAGTACATCGGGCGCACCGATTTCCAGGTGAAGCTGCGGGGTCTGCGGATCGAGCTCGGTGAGATCGAGTCGGTTGTGCGGGCGGATCCGGCGGTGTCGTCGGCGGTCGTGGTGGTGCGTGACGAGATGCTGGTGGCGTACGTGGTGCCGTCGCCGGGTTCGACGGTCGATCCGGGCGAGGTGATCGCGGCGGCGGGCGCGGTGCTGCCGGGGTACATGGTGCCGTCGCAGGTGATGGTGCTCGAGGCGTTGCCACTCAACGCGTCGGGGAAGGTCGATCGCAAGGCGCTGCCGGCGCCGGTGTTCGAGCAGACCGTCTTCCGGGCGCCGACGAACCCGGTGGAGGAGATCGTGGCGTCGGTGTTCGCCGAGGTGCTCGATCTCGAACGGGTCGGTCTCGACGACGATTTCTTCGCCCTCGGTGGCAACTCGCTGATCGCCACGCGAGTGGCAGCGCGACTCGGCGCGGCGCTCGACACCGAGGTGCCGGTGCGGGTGTTGTTCGAGGCATCGTCGGTGCTGGCGCTGGCGGGCCTGCTCGAATCGCACGTGGGTTCCGGTGGCCGAGTGGCGTTGACGGCGCAGCCGCGGCCGGAGCGGGTGCCGTTGTCGTTGGCGCAGCAGCGGATGTGGTTCTTGAACCGGTTCGACCCGACCTCGACCGTCGACAACATCCCCTTCGCGCTCGGTCTGCGCGGCCGCGTCGACGTCGACGCCATGCAGCACGCCGTGGGTGATCTGCTGACCCGTCACGAGATCCTGCGCACGGTGTATCCGGAAGACGACGGTGTCGGCTACCAGAAGGTTCTCCCCGTCGCCGATGCGATACCGGATCTCGGCCCGGAACGGGTCGACGAACAGGACATCGTGAACCGCGTCCGGGAGTTCGCCTCGGCCGGATTCGATCTGGCCGTGGAGACACCGTTGCGTGCGCGTCTGCTGCGGGTCTCGGAATCCGAGCACGTGCTCGTGTTCGTGGTCCATCACATCGCGGCGGACGGGTTCTCGATGACGCCGTTCACACGTGACGTGATGGTGGCGTACGAGGCGCGGACCCGCGGGCAGGAGCCGGGGTGGGCGCCGTTGCCGGTGCAGTACGCGGACTACGCGATCTGGCAGCGGGCGGTGCTCGGGGACGAGTCGGATCCCGGTTCGGTGGCGGCTCGGCAGATCGGGTACTGGTCGCAGGCGTTGGCGGGACTGCCCGAGTCGCTGGAGTTGCCCACCGATCGACCACGTCCGGCGGTGGCGTCCGGACGAGGCGCGGTGCACGATTTCGTCATCGATTCGCAGTTGCACGAGGCGCTGGTCCGGGTGGGTCGCGAGCACGGTGCGTCGCTGTTCATGGTGGTGCATGCGGCGTTGGCGGTGTTGTTGTCGCGGTTGTCCGGTGGGGACGACGTGGCGGTGGGGACGCCGGTGGCGGGTCGTGGTGAGCAGGTGCTCGACGATCTGGTGGGGATGTTCGTGAACACGTTGGTGTTGCGGACGTCGGTGGATCCGGGTGAGTCGTTCGAGGAGTTGTTGGCGCGTACCCGTGAGGTGGATCTGGGTGCGTTCGCGCATGCGGATGTGCCGTTCGAGCGGTTGGTGGAGGAGCTCGATCCGGTTCGGTCGCAGGCGCATCATCCGTTGTTCCAGGTGATGTTGACGTTCCAGAATCTCGGTGGCGGCGACATCGCGCTCCCGGGTCTCGACGTCAGCGGATACGAGATCGATACGGGCAACGCGAAATTCGATCTGCAGCTCACGCTGTGGGAGCCGACCGCGGGGCGGAATCGCAACGATGGACTGTCGGCTCGCTTCACGTACGCGACCGACCTGTTCGACGAGTCGACCGTGCGTGATTTCGGACGACGCTTCGTGCGGATCCTCGAGGCACTCGTCGCGGGAACCGACGGCGCGGTCGGCGACATCGCGCTGGTGGACGCCGACGAGCTCGCGCTGCTGGCAGGACCGGTGATCGGCGGTCGCGCCCCCGAGCTCACCGACGCCACGCTCGTCGACCGATTCGAGACCGCAGTTCGTGCGCACCCCGACGCCGTGGCCGTGCGGTCCGGCGACGACACGATCTCGTACGCGGACCTCGCCACGCGGGTGCACCGGTTGGCGCATCATCTGATCGCCTGCGGTGTCGGCCCGGAATCGCTCGTCGCAGTTGCGCTGCCGCGGTCCGCGGACCTGGTCGTGGCGCTGCTCGCGGTCCTCGAGGCGGGCGGCGGCTATCTGCCCGTCGACCCCACCTACCCGGCCGACCGCATCGGGTACATGCTCGCCGATGCCCGGCCGGTGTGCGCGCTGTCCTGGTCCGGCAGCGACGTGTCGTTCCCCGAATCCCTTCCGGTGGTGGACATCGACGGTGTCGACCTCTCGACCCTCCCGGATATCGCTCCGACGGATACGGATCGGACCGCGGCGTTGCGTCCGTCGAACACCGCCTACGTGATCTACACGTCGGGGTCGACGGGGCGCCCCAAGGGTGTCGCCGTGCCGCACGTCACGGTGACCCGTCTGCTGGCGAACACCGAAGAGCTGTACGGATTCGACGAGACGGATGTGTGGACCCTGTTCCACAGCTACGCGTTCGACTTCTCGGTGTGGGAGCTGTGGGGGTCGCTCGCCTACGGCGGCACCCTCGTGGTCGTCGACTATCTGACGTCGCGATCGCCCGACGCGTTCCGTGAACTCGTGGCGCGGGACGGGGTGACGGTGCTGAACCAGACACCGTCGGCGTTCTACCAGTTCGCCGAAGCGGACCGAGCCGCCGGTGCCGACGGGCCTCAGTTGTCGCTCGAGTGGGTGATCTTCGGTGGTGAGGCACTCGAACCGCGCAGGCTCGCACCGTGGTTCGCGCGTCACGGTGGTCGGCGTCCGAGGCTCGTGAACATGTACGGGATCACCGAGACCACGGTGCATGTGTCGTTCCGTGAGGTGCCGGCCGAATGGGCTGCCGCCGGAGCGCCGTCCGTGATCGGTGGCCCGCTTCCCGGACTGCGTGCATACGTCCTCGATCGTCGCCTGCATCCCGTGCCGGTGGGCGTCGCCGGCGAGATGTACATCGCCGGTGGCCAGGTCACCCGCGGCTATCTGGGTCGCCCGGATCTGACGTCGGCGCGATTCGTGGCGAACCCGTTCGCCGACGACGGATCCCTGCTGTACCGCACCGGAGATGTCGCCCGGTGGACCGGTGACGGTGAACTCGAGTACGTCGGGCGCGCCGACGACCAGGTCAAGGTCCGCGGATTCCGTATCGAACTCGGTGAGATCGAGGCCGCTGTGCTCGCGCACCCGGCCGTCGGTGACGCAGCCGTGATCGTCCGCGAGGATCTTCCCGGAGATCAGCGGATCGTGGCGTACGTCGCCCCCACCGGAGACCTCGCCGCCGACACCCTCGACCCCGCGGGGATCGGTGGGTTCGCTGCCCGATCGCTGCCCGAGTACATGGTTCCGTCGCACGTCGTCGTGCTGGACGCGATCCCGCTCACGGTCAACGGCAAACTCGACCGGCGCTCGCTGCCGGCTCCGGAAGCGCGGGTACGTGAGTTCCGGGCACCGCGGAATCGGATCGAGCGCGCAGTGGCCGACGTGATCGCCGAGGTACTCGGACTCGACCGGGTCGGTCTCGACGACGACTTCTTCGACCTCGGCGGGAACTCGCTCGTGGCGACGCGTGTCGCGGCACGGCTCGGACACGAACTCGACACCCCGGTCGCGGTACGGATGTTGTTCGAGACGTCCGGTGTGGAAGCGTTGGCCGCGGCACTGGAACCGCTCGCGGGGTCGGGGAACCGTCCCGCGGTGGTCGCGCGGGACCGGCAGGACCGGGCACCGCTGTCCCTCGCGCAGCGCCGGATGTGGCTGCTCAACCAGCTGGACACCGACGCGGCCGGCTACAACATTCCGCTCGTGCTGCGGCTGACCGGGAGTCTGGACGTGCCGGCGCTCGTCGCATCGCTCCGCGACGTCGTGCAACGGCACGAGGCGCTGCGCACGATGTACCCGAGCGACGCGGACGGCCCGTACCAGCAGGTACTCGGTTCGGACGCGGTGGCGGAGACGGTCGTCGAATCCGTGTCCGCGGACGAGGTACCGGGCCGGGTCGCCTCCCTCGTCGGGCGTGGATTCGATGTGGCGGCCGGTGTTCCGATCCGGTCCGCTCTCCTGAACGTGGCCGCCGACGAGCACGTTCTCGTACTGGTGGTGCACCACATCTCCGCGGACGGCGAGTCGATGGCACCGCTGGCGCGCGACGCGATGCTCGCCTATGCCGCGCGTATCGGCGGTGGCGCGCCTGCCTGGCCCGCCCTGACGGTGCAGTACGCCGATTTCGCGCTGTGGCAGCACGACGTGATCGGCGATCCCGCCACGGCCGGGTCCGTGGCCGCCGAGCAGGTGCGCTTCTGGACGGACGCTCTCGCCGCGGCGCCGCGACGGGCGCACCTGCCCACCGACCGTCCGCGTCCGGCGGAGCCGACCGGTCGCGGTGGTGTGGTGGATGTCACGATCGCCGGGCCGCTGCACGAGCGGCTCCGCGAGACGGCCCGTGAGCACCGGGCTTCGGTGTTCATGGTCGTCCACGCGGCGCTCGCCGTCGTGCTGTCGCGGCTCGGTGGCAGTGCAGACGTCGTGATCGGCGCACCCGTCGCAGGTCGCGGCGACCGCGCACTCGACGACCTGGTGGGCATGTTCGTCAACACGGTCGCGCTCCCGGTGACCGTGGATCCGGCCGCCGGGTTCGGTGCGCTCGTCGAGCGGGTACGTGACGCGGATCTGGCTGCCTTCGCCCACACGGACGTGCCGTTCGAGGAGGTCGTGGATGCTCTCGGCACCCAGGGCACACCGTTCGAGGTCGCGTTGTCGATGGAACCCGCCGCCGACGCCCGGCTGGAGTTGCCGGGGCTGTCGGTGTCGTCCGTCGCCTCGGGGGTGCCGGTGGCGAAGTTCGATCTGCAACTGACCCTGGGAACCGGGCCCGACGGTGAACTCGGAGGTACGTGGCTCTACTCGACGGACGTGTTCGACGAGGCGACGGTCGTGACACTGACGGATCGCCTCACCACCGTGCTCACGCAGGCCACGGCGGACCCCGAGGCGCCGGTGGGAGAACTGGATCTGATGACCGAGGCGGAGCGGACTCTCGTCCTCGGCGCCGGCTCGCAGGCGACCGGATCCGTCTCGGCGGCAGAACCCGTGGACCGCCGGATCGCCGCCGCGGTGGAGGAGGACCCCGACGCGCCGGCCGTGATCGTCGACGGATCCGAGCTGTCGTACCGCGAGATCGACGAGGCGTCGTCGAGACTCGCCCGCCTGCTCCTCGCCGACGGCTTCGGCCCGGGCGACCGGATCGGGGTGGTCGTCGAACCGACCGCCGCCACCGTCGTGGCGCTGTGGGCGGTCGTGAAGGCCGAGGCCGCCGTCGTGGCGCTCGCGGCCGGGGTGCGGGCGGAAGATCCGCCCGCGTGTGTGATCGGACGCGGTGCCCACGAGGGGGCGCCGTCGATCGATCCGGGGGACTCCGCGGTCGGGGCACGGCTCGCCGCGTTGTCGTCCCGTCCGATCGGTCGCGCCGACCGCACCGCACCGGCGAAGGACACCGACCCGGCGTTCGCGGATGCGTCCGGGGTGCTGCAGGACCGAGCGGGGTTCGCGGCCGCGATCGATGCGTCCGTCGGCGATCTCGGGCTCGACTACGAGTCCCGGCTGGCGGCGGCGGTGTCCGATCCCGCCCACGTCGCCCGATGGATTCTCCTCGCAGCCGTCTCGGGCGCCGCGGTCGTACTTGGCGACACGAGCCGCGACGCCTTCGTCGACCTGCTCGCCGACGAGTGGGTGAGCCACGCACTCGTCGGTGAGATCGACGCCGCGCGGGTCCGGGAGGCCGAGCTGCCGGATCTGGACGAGGTCGTCACCCCGGACCGGCTCTGAGCACCCCGCTCCCCGCACGTCGTGACCGAGGCGCAGCGGGGACGCGGTGTGGTACCGGCGGGTAACAGGCACGGGTCGCCGTTCGATCATTCAGGAGGGGCCGGACGTCCGGCCCCTCCTGAAGGTGTGCGCGTGAGGGGTGAGCCGAGGACAGCGGCGGTCGGGCCGGTCGCCGACCGTCGGTGGGATTCGGCCGGCAGGTACCCGACTGCAACAATGGGTCGATGTGTCCAGTGCCGGCGCACAGGACCGGAGGGCGGCACCGAGGCCGGGGTGAACAGTAGTTCACCGGGTCGTGTGTCGATTCGGCTCGGCAGAGGCCGGGCCGCAGGGAAGACGTGAAGGTGGGTTGTTCGATGCGCCGAGGGACTCCTCGACAGACTGTTCGACTGCAGGAGATCACGGCATGAGGGAGGAACGTTCGATGACCCGTACACCCGCCGACCGGTCGACCCGCCGCGAACGGCCCGCACGGACTCGGCGCAGCCGCACCCCGCTTCTTCCCCAGTTGCTCGCCACCGCCGTCGACCGTGACCCCACACGGGTCGCGTTGCGGTTCGACGGACGGTCCCTCACGTACGCCGAACTCGACGAGTGGTCGTCGAGGCTCGCCCGTGTCCTCATCGCTCGCGGACTCGGGCCCGGCGACTTCGTCGCGGTGTCCATCCCTCGCTCCATCGAGTCGATCCTCGCGGTGTGGGCGGTCGCGAAGACCGGTGCCGCCTTCGTCCCGGTCGACCCCAACTATCCCGACGACCGGATCCGGCACATGCTGTCGACGTCCGAGGTGTCGCTCGGGATGACCGTCGCGGCGACCCGACCGACGCTGCCCGGCGACATCGAATGGCTCGAGGTCGACACCCCCGATGTCGAGGCCGAGGTGTCGGCGCAGAGCAGCGAGCCGGTCACGTATTCGGACCGGCTCCGGACCCTGAGGGTCGACGACTGCGCCTACGTGATCTTCACGTCCGGGTCGACGGGTGTCCCGAAGGGCGTGGTGGTCACCCACGGCGGCCTGAACAATCTCCTGGTCGAGCAGCAACGCACCCTCGGCGCGACCGGGGACTCGAAGGTCATGCATTTCGCGACCCCGAGCTTCGACACATCGCTGTTCGAGCTGCTGCTGACGCTCAGCGCCTCGGCGACCATGGTGATCGTCCCTCCCGGCGTCGTGGGCGGCACCGAACTCGAGGACCTGATCGCGGCGGAACGCGTCACCCACGTCGTGGGGACCCCGTCGATGCTGGCCTCGGTCGATCCGTCGGATCTGGACTCGATCGAGATGGGCCTCGTCGGTGGTGAGGTGTGCCCGCCCGAACTCGTTCAGCGGTGGCGCACCGCGCGGTTCCACAATGCGTACGGTCCGACCGAGACCACGATCATCACCAACATCAGCCCCGTGCTCGAGCCGGGCGACCCCGTCACCATCGGTGGCCCCATCCCCGGCGTCCAGGCGTACGTGCTCGACGGACGCCTCCAGCCGGTGCCGGTGGGTGTCGCCGGTGAGCTGTACCTCGCCGGTCCGCAGCTCGCGCGCGGATACATCGGTCAGCCCGCGCGGACGGCCGAACGATTCGTCGCCGACCCCGTCGGTGGTGGCCGCATGTACCGCACCGGCGACGTCGTCCGGTGGACCGTGCGGGACGGGGTCCGTGACCTCGAATACGTCGGCCGCAGCGACTCGCAGGTCAAGCTCCGCGGGTTCCGGGTCGAACTCGGCGAGATCGACAGTGTGCTCAGTGAGCATCCCGCCGTCGACTTCGTGGCGACGACGGTACGCGAACTCCCCTCCGGGGACGCGGCGCTCGTGACCTATGTGCTTCCCGTGCCGGGCGACGGATTCGACATCGACGCACTGCGGACACATGCGCGCGAGGTGCTGCCCCGACACATGGTGCCGGCCGCGATCGTCCCGATCGACGCGATCCCCCTGACCCCCGTCGGCAAACTCGACACCGATGCGCTTCCGGAACCGGTGTTCGAAGCGCGCGAGTACCGGGCCCCCGAGACGGATGCGCAACAGCGCGTCGCCGGCGCGGTGGCGGAGGTTCTCGGTATCGATGCGGTGGGTCTCGACGACGACTTCTTCGAGCTCGGCGGAAACTCGTTGCTCGCCGCGAAACTGGCGGGGCGTCTCGGCGCCGCCTTCGACCGCCGTGTCCAGGTCAGGACGCTGTTCGAGGTGTCGGGCATCGCGGAGCTCGCGGAGGTCCTCGATTCGGAGAGTGCTCCCGCACCGTATGTGCCGCTCGAGCCGCAGCCGCGCGGTGAACGCATCCCGCTGTCGCTCGCCCAGCAGCGCATGTGGTTCCTCAATCGGTTCGAACCGGAGTCGACGGCCTACAACATTCCGGTGGCGCTGCGGTTGTCCGGCGATCTCGACCACACGATTCTCGAGGATGCCCTGCGCGACCTCGTCGAACGTCACGAGGTGCTGCGCACGCTCTACCCGGAGCACGACGGTGTCGGATACCAGGTGGTGCTGCCCGAATCCGAGGTCACCACCGACCTCGACCCGGTCACGGTCGACGATGCGGACATCGCGGCGGTGGTCGCGGAGTACGTCGCCGCGCCGTTCGACGTGACCACCGATGTTCCGGTCCGGGTGCGGTTGTTCCGCCTCGCACCCACCGAGCACATCCTGGTGCTGTCGCTGCACCACATCGCCGCGGACGGCTACTCGCTCGCGCCACTGACGCGAGATGTGATGACGGCCTACCTGGCGCGCAGCGGCGGCGCAGCCCCGTCGTGGGAGCCGCTCGCCGTGCAGTACGCGGACTACGCACTGTGGCAACGCCGCGTGCTCGGTTCCGAGTCGGACGCGGAGTCGGTGATCTCGCAGCAGATCGCCTACTGGACGGAGGCGCTCGCGGGCGCTCCCGAGGTCCTGGGCCTGCCCACCGACCGTCCCCGCCCCGCCGTCCAGTCCTTCGAGGGCGGCACCGTGCCGGTGCGGATCCCCGCCGATGTGCACCGGGCGGTCGCCGAACTGGCCCAGCAGACCAACGCCACGACATTCATGGTCGTGCACGCCGCATGGTCGGTGTTGCTGGCGCGACTGTCGGGCACCGACGACATCACGGTCGGCACCCCGATCGCCGGCCGCGGTGAGCCCGAGCTCGACGACCTCGTCGGGATGTTCGTCAACACCCTCGCGCTCCGGACCCGGCTCGACCGCGGTGAGGAGTTCGCGGATCTCGTCGCCCGCGTGCGCACCACCGATCTCGGGGCGTTCGCGAACGCCGACGTGCCGTTCGAGCGGCTCGTCGAGGTGCTCGATCCGGTCCGCTCGACGGCACACCACCCGATCTTCCAGGTGGGCCTGTCGTTCCAGAACCTCGAGCGTTCGGTGTTCGAACTGCCGGGTCTCGCCCTGTCGGCGGTCGAACTCGAGCACCGCACCTCGCAGTTCGACCTCCACCTGATCGTCGGCGACACCTTCGGTGACGGCGGTGAGCCCGCCGGGATCGACGGCACACTCACCTACGCGTCGGCGCTGTTCGACGCCGCGACCGCCGAGGCGATCGTCGGTCGCTTCGTACGGGTGCTCGCTGCTCTCGTCGCCGAGCCGCACACGGCGATCGGTGACGTCCCGGTGCTGGACGACCGGGAACTCGGAGCCGTGACGGCGGCGGGTGCGGGTCGGAGTGTGTCCGTTCCGGCGGTCACGTTGCCGGATCTGTTCGCCGAGCAGGTCGGTGCCCGTGGTGCGGCGACCGCGGTGGTGACCGATGACGCGGTGCTGACGTATGCGGAGTTCGCGGCGCGTGTGTATCCGCTCGCCCGGTATCTGATCTCGTCGGGGGTCGGGCCGGATTCGCGTGTGGTGCTGGCGATGCCGCGGTCGGTGGAGTTGTTGGTGGCGATGTATGCGGTCGCGGCGGCCGGTGGTGCCTATGTGCCGGTGGATCCGGACCAGCCCGCCGAGCGTGTCGCATATCTGCTCGACCTCGCCGACCCGGCGCTGGTGCTCACCCTCCGGGGCGTCGACGGGGTGTCCGTCGGTGTTCCCGTCGTGGTTGTCGACGATCTGGATGTGTCGTCGTATTCGTCTGCGCCGGTTGTGGATTCGGAGCGTGTCGGTGCTCTGTTGCCGGGTCATGCGGCCTATGTGATCTTCACGTCGGGGTCGACGGGCCGTCCGAAGGGTGTGACGGTGCCGCATTCGGCGGTGGTCAACCAGTTGGTGTGGAAGCGGGATGCGTTCGGGCTCGGTGGGTCGGATGCGGTGTTGCTCAAGACGGCGGCGACGTTCGATCTGTCGGTGTGGGAGTTCTGGTCGGCGACGGTGTCCGGGGGCGCGGTGGTGTTGGCGCGGGCGGGTGGCCAACAGGACCCGGAGTACCTCGATGCACTGATGCGCGCGGGGTCGGTCACGACGCTGCACACCGTGCCGACGATGCTCGACGCGCTGCTCACCGTCGGCGACGGCGCCCTCCCTCCGTCGGTGCGGCAGGTCCTCGCGATCGGTGAGGCACTCCCCGCCGACCTGGCCCGGCGCTTCCGGGCGACCAACACGGCCCGCCTGGTGAACCTGTACGGCCCCGCCGAGGCTGCGGTGTCGGTGACCGCGCACGCGGTGTCGGAGGCGGATGCGGTGTCGGTGCCGATCGGTGTTCCGGAGTGGAATGTCGGTGTGCGGGTGCTGGATGCGCGGTTGCGGCCGGTTCCGGTGGGTGTTGCGGGTGAGTTGTATCTGTCGGGTGTGCAGTTGGCCCGGGGGTATCACGGGCGTGCGGATCTGACGGCGGATCGGTTCGTGGCGGATCTGGTCGGTGCGGGTGAGCGGATGTATCGCACGGGGGATCTGGTGCGGTGGGTTCGTGGTGGGTCCGGGGTGCTCGAGTTGGAGTATCTGGGGCGGACCGATTTCCAGGTGAAGTTGCGGGGTTTCCGGATCGAGCTCGGCGAGATCGAAGCGGCACTGCTCGCGGACCCGTCCGTATCCGCCGGTGTGGTGACCCTGTTCGGTGATCCGCGCATCGGCGACCGGCTCGTCGGGTACGTCAGCCCGGCGCCCGGGGCCACCGTCGACCCCGAAGCACTGCTCGGGGCACTGACGGATCGGCTCCCCGGTTACATGGTGCCGGACGCGGTGGTGGTGCTCGAGGCGTTGCCGTTGAATGTGAACGGGAAGGTCGATCGCAAGGCGTTGCCGGCGCCGGTGTTCGAGGCGGTGGTGTTCCGTGCGCCGACGACGCCGGTGGAGGAGATCGTGGCGTCGGTGTTCGCCGAGGTGCTCGGTGTGGACCGGGTGGGGTTGGACG
>NZ_JAIYEP010000102.1 GCF_020515525.1 Rhodococcus yananensis | reverse complement strand
AGGGTACATCCGATCGATCGGATCGATCGGATGTACCCTTCGCTCACACCGCCGGGGGCGTACCCCCACCGGTGTGGGGGTACGCCGCTCAGCGCAGGGTGACCTGCCGGCTGCGGATGCCGTCGCGGGAGCGACGTTCCGCGGCGGTCAACGGGGTGTCGTCGGCGAGCGCCGCCTCCAGTCGCGCGCCGAACTCGCGGGTCGGTTCCACCCACTCGTCGGGGTGCTTCTCGCGGTCGAGGTCGAACACCGGCACCAGCAGCCCGTGCGTGCGGAACGAACCGGCGAACCGTGAACCCTCCCCGAGGTGCAGGCCACCCGCCGCGTGCACCCGCGACAGCGCCGACATCAACGCGTCCTCGTCCTCGTCGCGGATCCAGCGGATGTGTGCCTTCTCGCCCGGATCCACCCACCACGCGGCGACGAGGCCGTCCGCGTCGAGGCGTGCCGACGGCAGCACCGCCGCGTTCGCCTGCTGCACCATCTGCGCGACATCCGGTGCCGGCTCGACACCTTCGGGAATCCACCAGGAGAAATCCTGGAACACGGTGACCGCCGGCAACGTCTCGGCGTCGAGCAGATCCGTCAGGGCCGGGGTGTCGTCACCCGGTGACGCGACCTGCAGCGACGTGCCCGCCTCACCGGTGCGCGCCCACGCGATCGCGGCGGCCAGCTCCGCCGCCGGATCCGGTCCGGGGGCCGCGAGCTGCAACCCGACGTAGCCGACGACGTCGTCGCCCTCCTCACGCACGAGCGCCGCGACACCACCGGGAAGGATGGTCGCGCCGACGATCCGGCGACCGTCACCGGTGACCGGCAGGTCCACCAACGCCGACGGCACGAACTCGCGGAGCGCGACGAGGTCGCGTTCGAGGGCGATCCCCTCGAACGGGCGGGTCGGCACCGCCGACGCCGCCTCCCGCTCGAGCCTGCGCTGCTCGAGCTTCGCCGCACGGTTGCTGCCGGGCTTGGGCCCGCTGTTTCTCTTGCTCTTCTTCGCCACGGCGCAAAACTACACGCCGGGTGCCGCGGCGAGCTGCGCCTTGGTGCGCCCCGGGTGGTTGGTGGCGACCCAACCGACCCCGAGCGCGCGGCACAACTCGACGTCGGCGGCGTCGTCGACCGTCCAGCAGTACGTGGCGCGGCCGGCGAGCGCGGCCTTGTCGACGAGGTCGCGGTGTTCGCGCAGCGTCGCGATGGACGGGCCGATCGCCGTCGCCCCGACCGTGGTCGCGGCGCTCCCCCCGAGGTAGCGGGACGTCTCGCCCAGCAGCACGGTGGGCAGCAGGGGCGCCGACCGGCGGATGCGCCACACGGCGCTCGCCGCGAACGACATCACGACCACCCGCGAGAAGTCCGCCGAGGCCGGGGTCGCCAACCCGAACCGGGCCAGTTCGGCGAGCAGTTTCGCCTCGACGAGACTGCCGTACCGCACGGGATGTTTCGTCTCGACGAACAGTTTCACGGGGGTGCTCGTCCAGTCGAGGGCGAGTTCGAGCAGCTGCCGCAGCGTGAGCAGGCCGGCGGGCTCATCGGGGCTGCCGTAGTCGAACTCCGACAGCTCGTCGAGGGTCATCTCGCTGACCACGCCGGTGCCCGACGACGTGCGATCGACGGTGCGGTCGTGGATGCACACGAGCTGGCCGTCCCGGGTCAGCCGCACGTCGCATTCGAGTCCGTCGGCGCCTTCTTCGAGGGCCAGTTCGTAGGCGGCGAGGGTGTGTTCGGCCTTCGCTGCAGACGATCCCCGGTGTGCGACGACGCGCGGGGTGGCGGGTCCCGTCACGACGCGACCACCTCGCGTCGGGCGGGTGCGCCCTCGGCGCCCTCCGCGTCCTCGGCGTTCTCGGCGTTCTCGGCGTCCTCGGCGAGCGCATCGCGTTGGGCCGGTTCCGCCGGCGGCGGAGCGATCGGCGCGACCGGTGCGTTCGCGGGACCGGACGCAACGGTGAACCGACGACGGGTGAGCGGACGTCCCCGCAGGTCGGTGTCGTCGAACAGGCGGAGCACCCACAACGTCGCGACGGCAACGGCAGCGGCGACGGCAGCGAGAAGCGCGGTGAGCAGCACCGCATCGGCGCGGGCCTGCAGGGTGTCGCGCTGACGCCACAGCAGGACGACGACGGCCAGCACCGTGTTCACGACCATGAGCACCCACCAGCCGCGGACCGCCCGCAGCAACCGCGGATCGTCGCCCGCGGCCTCCGTGAGATACACACCCGGCAACGCGGCATTGACCCCGGGAACCACCGATGCCGCGACGATCTGCCAGGTCGGCCGCGGATCCGATCGGCCACGCGCGGCGAACACGCGGCGGCGTATCTCCACGACCCGCAGCGCCGACGCACCCGCCGCGGCGAGTGCCACGACGAGCCCGACGATCTGCGTCGCCCACACCGCCGCGTCGGACAACGCCAGGACGAGGGGGTCGACGAGCCGGGTTCGGTTGAACAGCAGCAGCGCGTAGCGCGCGCCCTCGGCGAGCGCGGCGAGGGCGAACACCGCCGCGGTACCGACGAGCAGTGTCGGCGCCAGATCGGCGAGGGTGTCGGCGCGGGTCGGTTCGTCGTCGCGGCGAACCGGTTCGTCCAGCAGCCCCCAGCGCGGCATCTCCGCGTAGGACGGTGTCCCCCGACGTGTCGCCGGTCGCGGACCCGACGACGGGTCGGCGACCGCGCCGGGGGTGCGTGCCACCCACCGGAAGTTGCGTCGGGACGGCGGCACCGCGATGTGGGTGTCGACCGGGGACAGCAGCAGACCGTGACAACCGGGGCACCACTGCAACGGCTGATGCCCGACCGGCCACCGGTTCTCGCAGCGGACGCAGATCTGGTAGGCGGCCATCAATAGATCTTCGCCGGGGCGTCGCCGTCACAGACCAGGGGCAATCCCTGTTGTTGCCACGCCACCATGCCACCGTCGACCTGGTAGGCGTCGAATCCGATCCGGTTCAGGTATTGCACCGCACCGATCGAACGGCCACCTTGCCGGCACACCACGTACACCTCGGCGTCGATGTCCACATCGTCGACCCGGGAGGGAAGATCGGCGAGGGGAATGTGCAGTGCCCCGGGCGCGTGCCCGAGTTCCCATTCGTCGTCCTCACGCACATCGAGCAGCACCGATTCGGTGCCCGGGTCGGGAACCTCTCCCACCGCCACGGTGGGCACGTCGGAAACACTCACGTCCCAATAGTGGCACGCGTCATCGACCGGTGTGGCCGCCGGGAGCGGTGGAGGGCCTCCGAGCAGGAGTTGTCCACAGTTTCCACAGGTTCATCCACAGGCAACTCCGGGCCCGGCGACGACTACTGCGCGGGGGCCTTCTCAGCTCCCTGCGCTGCGCCGCCGTCCCGCAGCAAGCAGTACCTGCGCTCGAGTGCGGCAACCACGCCCTCGCCGGAGAGCTGGTCGCCTTCCCCTGGCGAGCAGGGATCATCCGCCACAGCAGCGACACCGACCGCGGAGGCCGGAATCGTGCGGCGACGGCAACGCACCGGTCGCCAGGGGCAGAATGTGGACGGCCACCCGCACGGAATCTCGACAGACCGGAGACGAACCACCGTGGAACTACGTATCTTCACCGAACCCCAGCAGGGCGCGTCCTACGAGGATCTGCTCGCCGTCGCGAGGACCGCGGAACGCCTCGGATACGGCGCGTTCTTCCGATCCGATCACTACCTGGCGATGAACGTCGAGGGTCTGCCCGGGCCGACCGACGCGTGGATCACGCTGGCCGGTCTGGCCCGCGACACGTCGACGATCCGGCTCGGCACGCTCGTGACGTCGGCGACCTTCCGGCATCCCGGCCCCCTCGCGATCACGGTCGCGCAGGTCGACGCGATGAGCGGTGGCCGTGTCGAGTTCGGGCTCGGCTCCGGCTGGTTCGAGGACGAACACCGCGCCTACGGCATCCCGTTCCCGCCGCTGAAGGAACGGTTCGATCTGCTGGAGGATTCGCTCGCCGTCATCACGGGCCTGTGGGACACCCCGATCGGCGACACCTTCTCGTACGAGGGGAAGCACGTGCGGATCGAGGATTCCCCGGCGCTTCC
This sequence comes from Rhodococcus yananensis, assembly GCF_020515525.1. Taxonomy (GTDB): domain Bacteria; phylum Actinomycetota; class Actinomycetes; order Mycobacteriales; family Mycobacteriaceae; genus Rhodococcus; species Rhodococcus yananensis. The sequence goes on along the minus strand of NZ_JAIYEP010000102.1, from coordinate 7,581 downwards.
CAAGCCCGTCCAGTCGCCGCACCCGCCGATCGTGATGGGCGGTGCCGGCAAGAAGCGCACCCCGGCGCTGGTGGCGAAGTACGCGAACGAGTTCAACGTGCCGTTCAAGTCCGTCGACGAGACCGCGGACCTGTTCGCTCGGGTGGGTGAGGCCTGCCGCGCCGTGCAGCGCGACCCCGCCGAACTGACGTATTCGAACGCGCTGGTGGTGTGCTGTGGACGGGACGACGCGGAGATCGCGCGCCGCGCGGACCGGATCGGGCGTGACGTCGCCGAGTTGCGGGAGAACGGGCTGGCGGGCACCCCCGCCGAACTCGTCGACAAGATCCGCCGGTACACCGAGATCGGGACGCAGCGCATCTATCTGCAGGTGTTGGACCTGGCGGATCTCGAGCATCTCGAGTTGATCGCGGACGAGGTCATGCCCGCCGTCACCGATCTCTGAGCAGTCGCGGGGCTCCGCCCCGCCCGCTCAGTGGCTGCTGGTGGAGCCGAGGAACGCTTCGATCTCCCGGCTCCACCGGTCGGTCCGGGCACGGTCGATGCGCCAGCGGGCGAACACGAAGGCTCCGGTGGCGAAGACGCCGGCGAAGGCGAACAGGGACACCCCCGCCAGGACACCCGCGAATCGCGCGGCGCCGTCGCTCATCGGCGGCAGCGACTGCTCGCCGGCGCGGTCGACCCACACCTGCACCTCGTCACCGGCGACAGCGGAATCGTCGGCCTGCACGACACCGTGCCGCTCGATGCCCTGCCACTTCCACGTGGCCGGTGCCGTCATCGCGGTGGCGTAGGTCATGTCGCCCCAGCCGGCGGCGTCGAGCGCGGGGTCGGTGTCGAGGGTCGCGGTGACGGTCGCGCGTTCGGCCTGCTGCTGTTCGGCCAGCGCCGTCTGGTTGCCCCAGGTGACGACGGAAGCCCAGATCGACAGTGGAACGAGGAGCAGCAGTACCGCGACGAACAGCGTGAACACCCGGGATTCGAGGCGATCGGTACGTCGGACCAGCGGGTTCGCACCGCGCCGCACCCGCCGCATCCGCGTGAGATATTCCGCCGTGTTCGTCATTTCGGAGACCCGATCCCTTCCCCCCGGCCGTTTTCCCTCCATCCAGGGTGCTTCGGTCGTCATCCCGAAACAAGGAAGCGCGGTCAGGTCACACTGTGCATTTGCACACACGTGTGTTCGTCGTGTGTGCTCGGCCCGGGTGTGCCCCGGGCACCCGTCAGGCACCGAGGCCGACGGGACAGCTGACGCCGGTCGCGTGCACCGGGCAGTACCCGGCGGGGTTCTTCGCGAGGTACTGCTGGTGGTAGTCCTCCGCGTAGTAGAACTGGGTCAGCGGCGCGATCTCGGTGGTGATCGTCCCGTACCCCGCCTGCTCGAGACGCTGCCCGAACGACTCGGCCGTGGCCTCGGCGACCTCCACCTGCGATTCGTCGAGTGTGTAGATCGCGGACCGGTACTGGGTGCCCCGATCGTTGCCCTGCCGCATCCCCTGCGTCGGATCGTGGTTCTCCCAGAACTGCCGCAGGACCTGCGTGTAGCCGATCACATCGGGATCGAACACCACGAGGACGACCTCGGTGTGCCCGGTGCGTCCCGAACACACTTCCTCGTAGGTGGGATTGGGGGTGTATCCACCGGCGTACCCCACCGCGGTCGAGTACACGCCGTCGAGCTGCCAGAACTCCTTCTCGGCACCCCAGAAACAACCCATGCCGACGATCGCGATCTGCAGCCCCTCGGGGAACGGGGGAACGATCCGGTGACCGTTGACGTGGTGGACTTCCGGCACCGGCATCGGGTCGGCACGACCGGGCAGTGCGTCGTCGGCCCGGACCATCTGCGCCGTGGATCCGGCGTGGGCGAGAATGTCGTCGAACCAGGACATGTCCCGATGCTACGCGGACGCGGACTGCGGCGCGGGTGCCGCGACGGCGGGCCCGTCCGCGCCCACCGGCTTGCGTGCGAACCACCTGTCGTTGATCCATCGCGCCGCCGGCATCTCCACACCCCGGTACAGCAGTTCGGCTGCCAGGCCCACCGCCACGAGCAGGCACACGATCGCACCGGTCTCACCGAGGAAGGGCACGGTGTTCTCGTACGCGCGGTACATCACGAGGGTGTGGATGAGATAGATCGCGTAGCTGCGGGTCGCCACCCACTTCACGACGCGGGACCGGGCGATACGGCCGTCCACCCGCGACACCAGCACGACGCACGCGAACACCACCGCGATGGTCCACAGGTAGCTGCTGCCCGCCCAGTACACCTGGGTGTCGGTGGCGAGCACCACGACCTGGGCCTGTGCGAGCAACGCCACGAGCAGCGCCGGCACCGAGATCAATCCGGCCCACGCGAGGTAGGCGATCTGCCCGAGGAACACGGCCGGCAGGGTTGCGGCGATCTTCGACAGGAACGGCACCGAGTAGGGCTCGGGGACGTACAGGTTGTAGACGATGACCAGCATGCACAACGCCGCGCCGAGCACGGGGACGGCGGCCGGTGCCGACCGCAGCAGCGACCGTCCGGCGGCGCAGTACAGGTAGAACGCGATCTGCACCGCGAGTGTCCACGCCACACCGAGCACCGCGACCTGCGGTTTCAGGAAGAAGGCGCCGAGGAAGAAACTGAGGAACGCTTCGCTGTTGCCGACGCCGGTGTGGCCGCTGAACATGCCGTTGATACCGAGTCGGACCAGCACGATCGCAAGAGCGATCGCCACCCAGAACGCCGGGATCAGACGGGTGATGCGGGCGGCGAGGAACCGTCCGGGCCGTTCCCGGATCGCGGACCGGGTGATGAGCATCCCGGTGAGCATCATGAAGGCCGCGACACCGACGAACGACAGATGGTTGTTGAGTCCGGCACCGGCGATCAGGACGTCGTAGGTGAGATCGATACCCCACCATCCGGTACCGAGATCGTCGATCAGATAGAAGCTGATGTGCGAGTAGACGACTGCGAAGGCCGCGAGGCATCGCAGCAGGTTCACGCCCGGCAAGCGGACACGCGGCGCCTCGGCTCCGCGTGCCGGATCGTGAAGGAGGAGCCGAGACACCCCGCTGATGTTACTTTCCCGTTCATTCGGGGTTCCACTGAGCGCAGCCTCACCGCATTTCGCACCTGACGGTGAACCCGTCCGGGACGGGCGGGGACGGCGGGCGTTGCGGGCGGTGAACCGACGTCCGGCTGTGCCCGCGCCTTGCGGACGGTGTAGTTATGGGTTTGGGTGGATACCCGATAGGAACAATCGGGTGCGCGCCGGTGAGCATTTCGGATGCACGCCGGTGGGCACATCGGGCACCCACCCGAACAGACATCGATTCGATCGAAGGGCCCACCCGGCCCGCACAGAAGGGATCCTTCGTGGCTGAGTACACGCTTCCGGACTTGCCCTACGACTACGCAGCCCTCGAGCCGCACATTTCGGCGAAGATCATGGAGCTGCATCACGACAAGCATCACGCCGCCTACGTCGCGGGCGCGAACACCGCCCTCGAGAAGCTCGCCGAGGCCCGCGAGAACGGCACGCTGGCGGCCCAGGCCACCAAGCTCGAGAAGGACCTGGCGTTCCACCTCGGTGGCCACACCAACCACTCGGTGTTCTGGCAGAACCTGTCCCCCGAGGGCGGCGACAAGCCGACCGGTGAGCTCGCCGCGGCGATCGACGACGCGTTCGGCTCGTTCGACAAGTTCCGCGAGCACTTCTCCGCGAACGCGAACTCCATCCAGGGCTCGGGATGGTCGATCCTCGCGTGGGATTCGATCGGCAGCCGTCTGCTCATCGTCCAGCTCTACGACCAGCAGGGCAACATCCCGATCGGCCTGACCCCGCTGCTCATGCTCGACATGTGGGAGCACGCCTTCTACCTGCAGTACCAGAACGTCAAGGGCGACTACGTCAAGGCGTTCTGGAACATCGTGAACTGGGCCGACGTGCAGGGTCGCTTCGAGCGCGCCCGCACCGCGACCTCCGGGCTGATCGTCTAGTCACGGATCACCGCACACCGGGAAGGGGACGCCGCAGCGGCGTCCCCTTCTCCGTTCTCCGACCTCGGGGTTTCCACTGTGCGGTGGATCCTGTTCCGTTCCGGTGCGTCCGCCGCTAGCGTGCCGCCCATGCCGACGACCGAACCCGACATCATCCGCACCGGACTCGCCTTCCCGGAATGCCCTCGCTGGCACGACGGGTTCCTCTGGTTCACCGACGTGTACGCCGGCGAGGTGCACCGCCTCGAGCCGGCCACCGGGGAATCCGAGGTGGTGGCCCGCATCGACGGTCACCCCGCGGGGATCGGGTTCCTGCCCGACGGCAGGCTCCTCGTCGCGGCGGGACACATCAAGAAGGTGCTGCGCCGCGAGGACGACGGGAGCCTCGTCGAACACGCCGACCTCTCGCACATCGCGACGGGGCAGCTCAACGACATGTACGTCGACCCGTCCGGACGCGCGTACGTGGGGAACTACGGCGACGCGAGTGCCCCGCCCAGCCCGGCCGCCCCGGCGACGCTGGCGCTCGTCGAGCCCGACGGCACCGTACGGCCGGTCGCCGACGACCTGCTGTTCCCCAACGGCATGGTCGCGACCGCGGACGGCACGACACTCGTGGTCGCCGAGACGCGCGCGGTTCCTGGTCGACTCTCGGCGTTCACGGTAAGGCCCGACGGTGCGCTCTCCGAGCGTCGGACGCTCGCCGAGTTCGACGAGACGGTGTTCCCCGACGGCCTCGCGATCGACGGTGAGGACGCCGTGTGGGTGGCGTCGCCGTTCAGCGGCGAGGCGCTCCGCGTGGCCGCGGGCGGGACGATCGTCGACCGGGTGGCGATCGCGAATCCGTATGCGGTCGCGCTCGGCGGTGAGGACGGCCGCGATCTGTTCGTCTGCACGTCCGCGACGTGGCAGCCGGACGCGGCGATGCGCGACCGGGCGGGTGCCATCGTGCGTGTGCGGGTGCCCGTGGCACGTTGAGCACCCCGACGTCGGGTGTGTCGGCACTCGCACCCTCTTGTGTGCCAGGTCGCAAAACGGTCATTCTTCACGTGAGGCCTGCGAGGGATCGGAGGTGCGATGAGGGAGAGCGGACACATCGGTCTGACGGCGTTCCAGTCCGACGGGACCCTCCGCGGGTTCGTGGTGTCGGGGCGCTGGCCGACGAGCACCCGCGAGTGGACGCAACTGCTCGCGATGACGGTGCGCATCGCGTCGCTGCCGGGTCTGCTGCCGACATCGACGGTGTTCGATGCGCGCGAGGAGCTTCCGGACGATCCGGAGCCGGACACTGTGGGGTTGGTCGTCGCGGCGGGCCCGGTCCTCGGCGACGCCGCGGTGGAACCGGGCTGTTTCGCCGGCCATCAACCACCGGCACTGATGGTGCTGCATCCACCGTCGGAGACCACGCCGTCGCTGCCGGAGAACACGGGTGTCGCGTCCGGGTGTGTGCTGCTGCCCGGGGTCCCGTATCTCGGTCTGGACCACCGGGCGGCGTGGGTGGAGGCGGAGCCCGACGGGACGATCACGGCGCTGGTCAGTAGGCTGAACGTGGATCCGGACAGGGATCCCGACACCGCAATTCTGGCGATGCTGCTCACTGCATGAGCACATGACGAAATCGAGAATTCGGCTCTCCTGAAATTAGCATTACCTTTGCATCCCGCCTCCGGGCGGGCTATCGTTGCTGCAGCGAAGGGGAGTAGCCCCCAATCGCCGCGTCGACACACTGGCCTCCGGGCCCGGCGCGGCGAACCGGATCGTCTCCGGTGGGCGAGACCTTCGGCCGTCGACGCACCCCCGCGTCCGACGACCGGAGGAAGGCCCGTTTCCTCCACACATCGAAGGAGGAAGCACCGCATGTGGTCTGCGATCCTGCTGAGTTTCGCCGTCATCTTCGTCGCCGAACTCGGCGACAAATCCCAGCTGATGGCCATGACGTTCGCGCTGCGTCACCGCTGGTGGGTGGTCCTGACGGGCATCCTCGCCGCGACCACGACGGTGCATCTCGTCTCGGTCGCCGTCGGCCACTACCTCGGTGTCGCCATCCCCGCGCAGGCCATGTCGATCGTCGGGGGCGTCGCGTTCCTGTTCTTCGGCGCGTGGACGCTGCGCGGCGATTCGCTGGACGACGACGAGCAGTCGAAGGCGCAGCGGGCGACCCGCTCGGCCTTCCTCGCCGTGACATCCGCGTTCTTCCTCGCCGAACTCGGCGACAAGACGATGCTCGCGACCGTCACGTTGGCCGCCGACAACGATTGGGCCGGGGTGTGGATCGGGTCGACGGTCGGGATGGTCGCCGCGGACGCGCTCGCGATCGTCGCGGGCGCCGTACTCGGCCGGCATCTGCCGGAGAACGCGATCCGGCTCGGGGCGTCGGCCCTGTTCTTCGGTTTCGGTGCGTGGATGCTCGGGGAGGGCATCGCCCCCGACGTCGCGCCCGTCGGGCCGATCGCGGGCGCCCTCGCGTTCGCGGTGTCGTCGGTCGTGGCGGTCGCCGTGTCGCGGCGGACGTCCCGCCACCGGTTCCCGCGGGCGCTGGCGCTTCCCGCGGATGCAATTGCGGCGGAGGGAAACGAATCGACTCGCGGGAACGCCACCACCGGGGGACACACCGCATCCGGGGATTAGGGTTCGAAGCGTCCTATCACTCGGCAGCAGGAGCACGACCGTGGAGATCCGAGGAACCGCAGCACTCGTCACCGGAGCGGCATCCGGGCTGGGCGCCGCCACCGCACGCCGTTTCGCCGAAGCCGGAGCCACCGTCTTCGGTCTCGACCTCGACAGGTCCGTCGACCGCGTCGGCGACGACACGCCCGCCGGGGTCACCCTGATCCCCACCGACGTGACCAGCGCCGACGAGGTACAGGCCGCCGTCGACCGGATCGTCGACTCCGGGGTGCCGCTCCGCATCGTGGTGAACTGCGCCGGCGTCGGCTGGGCCGGACGCATCCTGTCGAAGAACGGTCCGCACGACCTGGAACTGTTCCGCACCGTCATCACGGTGAATCTGCTCGGTACCTTCAACGTCATGCGGTTGGCCGCCGACGCGATCGCGAAGACCGATCCCGTCGACGACTCCGGGCAACGCGGCGTCATCGTCAACACCGCCTCCGTCGCCGCCTTCGAGGGACAGATCGGGCAGATCGCGTACTCGGCGTCGAAGGGCGGGGTGCACGGCATGACGGTGCCCGCCGCGCGCGATCTCGCCCAGTTCGGGATCCGGGTGAACACGATCGCCCCCGGCATCGTCGATACGCCCATGCTCGCCGGGGTCACCGAGGACTACCGCCGCGGACTGGAGGCGGGCGTGCCGTTCCCGTCGCGGCTCGCGCAGCCCGCGGAGTACGCACAACTCGCGCAGATGATCGTCGAGCACGACTATCTCAACGGCGAAACCATCCGCATGGACGGTGCGCTGCGCATGGCCCCGCGATAGCGCCCTCCCCACCCGTGCGTGTTTCTGGTGGCCCCGACAGCAGTGCGAACCCCTGGGTGAGCGTGATCGGTTTGACGAGCGCGAGCCACGCCTTCTGACTCTTGGTCAGACCGCCGTCGTCGACGGTGAGTTCGGCGACGACGTCCGCCCA
>NZ_JAIYEP010000101.1 GCF_020515525.1 Rhodococcus yananensis | reverse complement strand
GATCAACAATCGGCCTCGCAAGATCCTCGGCTGGCGAACCCCGGCCGAGGTCTTCGCCGAGCAGCTACGCTCCCTGCAGTAGCCCGGTGTTGCATCGACCGGTTGAACTCGCCCAGTACGCCTCGGCTGTGTTTGCGGAATTCTGTGCTGCACATGGGATTCAGCAGAGTCATGGTCGTGTGGGGTCAAGTTACGACAATGCTCTGGCGGAGTCGTTCTTTCAGGGTCTCAAGCGTGAGTGGCTGCAGGGGCGGGCGCCGACGTCGAAGGCGCGGACGCGTCTCGAGTTGTTCGAGTGGTTGTCGTACTACAACCGGCGACGGCGTCATTCCGCGCTGGCCTATCTGGCACCGATCGAGTTCGAACGACGATTGACCGCATCGGCTACGCTCGCACTCGCCGCATGAAATCCGGTGTCCACTCTCAAGGGGCAACCTCAGCGGTGCGGTAGAAACGCGAAACCGGGCTCACCAACCGTCCGGAAGGCTGCCGGGTCCACTTCAACAGGGCTACTGCTCTGCGCACGCTCCACGATGCCAGAGCCAGCGAGCGTGCGCGACCAGGTGCGCAACCGCCCTGTGCTCGCTCTCATCCTCTCCGCTTCTCGAGCGTGCACGTCGACGGCTTGTTCGGTCAGATCGGCCAGCGTTGCCGCCCCACCGCGTCGGAAGGTTCATCGCTTCCCGGAAGGTGGCCGCCTCCGCTGGGTCGAAGGTCGGCATCGGCGGCATGGAGATGCGAGCGGCGATGTCGCTACCAGGCTGTTCGTACACGAACTGCAGGCAGTGCGCGGCAACCTCGACGTTGACCGCGTCGGTTTCGTCTGGGTGCAGGGTCAGCGGTGCGGCCAGGGTTCGCTCCGACGCAGTGCCGATGAGAAGGCGGTGTGGGCCGATCGGATACAGGATCAGCGGGGAATCGAACCGCGCAATCCGGGATCGGGGCCATCCGGGTGCCTGGACGGGCGACGATCGGCTCGTCGCATCCAGAGGAGTTCCTCGGCAGCCCCACGGATGACGACAACGATTGGTGCGGTGGCGGCGCCCGCTACGAGTAACCGCGAAAACGGCCCGGCCTCCGAGCCGTGAGCGACCACACGATCCGGCAACCCGGTCCCGTCATGGGGCTCGCCGCTCATGCAGCGCATCGGGAGCGGTGCGTGATTCCTGACCTGCAGGTCAGGAAGTCATGGCAGCGGTGTTTCCTCTCCGGGCTCGACGACACTCGTCATGGTTCACACCAGCGCGGTGCGTTCGATACCGACAGCGGAAGCACTCACCGACCTACCAGGAGTTCGCCCGTAGCCGGCCCGTCCCGCGCCGACACACACCGAGTTTTCGGATGCACTCCGAAAGATGTCGCGGTACGTTCCCCGTCCTAAAGTGAGGGCATGGACCCGAAAGATCTGCGCGTCTCCGATGCCGAGCGCGAACACGTGGGTGAATTGCTGCAGCGCGCGGTGGGGCAGGGCATGCTGTCGCTCGGCGAGTTCACCGAACGGATGGACACCGTGCTCGCGGCGAAGACCCGCGGCGACCTCAACCAGGTTCTCGTCGATCTGCCGGGCATCCAACTGCGACCCGAGTACACGGCACAGTGGCAGGGCACCCACCCGCAACCCGGTGCGCCGGTTCAGTACGGACCACAGCAGTACGGACCACAGCAGTACGGACCCCAGCCGCACGGAACCCGGCAGTACGGGAACAACCCCGCACCGTACGGCGCGGGTGTCCCGGCCGCCGACGGTACGCCGATGCTCATCCGGGGACGGATGTCCACCGTCGCCCGGAAGGGCCGCTGGTCGGTGCCACCGGTGCTCAGACTGGACACCGTCGCCTCGTCGGTGAGCCTCGACTTCACCGACGCCGTCATGCAGACGCAGGTGGTGCGCATCGAGGTCAACGACTACCTCAGTTCGATCGGCATCCTGTTGCCGCTCGACGCGACCGCCGACATCGACGGTGTGGAAGCGACCGCGTCGAGCGCCACGTCGAAGGTGCGCGGCGGTGCGCCCTACGGGCCGCTGCACGTCGTGGTCACCGGACGGATCCGGGCGGGTTCACTGTCCGTGTCACATCCGATGGGTGCGCGGCTGCGTCGGTTCATGGGCGGTGCCTGAGGGGCCCGGCCGGGACGACCCCGGCCGGGACACGCTCAGGAGCGGCGCTGACGCGCGATCAGTTCGCTGACACTGATCGAACCGTCCGCGTCGTCGGCGTGCCGGCGCCCGTTCGTCTCCTGCTCGCCGGTGTCCGGAGCGTTCTGATCCGGTGCACGATGACTACCGGTCGCCCCCGGTCGGGGTGCCGGTGCGGCCGTGCGGGACGGATCTCCACCCGCGGCGCCCGCGGGGTGGGGAGCCCGGGGCGCGCGCTGCGGCAGGGGCTGCGCGGGTCCCGGAGGACCGGATACCCCCGCCCCGTGCTGTGCGGTACCCGACTGCTGTGCGGTACCCGACTGCTGTGCGGTACCCGACTGCTCGGGTGCGCGACCCGGCGGATGATTCTCCGGCGGCGGATTCTGACCCGCCCGGGGACGGCCGGAGGCGTGCGCACCCGTGTTGACCCGACGCATCTGTGTCAACCAGTTCTCGATCGCCTGCGGATCACGGGTGCGCCGCGGAGCGCTCCCGCCGGCATCCGCATCCCGCGTGGACGGCGGAGCCGTGGGATAGGACGTCGGTGTGCCTGTCGACGCCGGCGTCGGTGTGCCTGTCGACGGTGGCGTCGGTGCGCTGGGCCGCACGAACGTCTGCGGCAGCGGCGGCGGGACGTCACCGCGCTGCCGGCGGGGGAGCGGCGGCGCCGGAATATCGGGGCGTGACTCGCGGACGACGGGCTGCTGGGGTGGCCGCTGCGGGGTTTCACCGTCCGGGCGCGGAGGCACGGCCGGAGCACCCGGCGGCGGCGCGGCGGGGCGACGTAACGGTCGCGACGGCGTACCCGCCTGCGGACCGGGCGGCGGCGCAGTCGGTCGCCGGGTGGGTCCGGACGGGTTTCCTCCGGCGGCGGTGTCGAGTCGCGGAGGACGGGCCGGTGCGCCCGGTTGCGGCCGGTATCCGCCGGGTCCCTGCTGCGGGCGGCCCGGGCCGCGGCGCGGCGACGGCGGCAGGTCCCGTGTGCGACGCTGCTCGGCTGCGGGTCGCGGTGCGGCGATCTTCGGGAGGGGCTGTGTCATGTCGGTCGCGCCCTCGACCGTCATCGGCGGCAGGCGATGCGCGCCGGTCGCGGCGACCGTGGCCGGACCGAACATGCCGACGGTGATCAGTTCGGGGACGTCGTCGGGCATCAGTTCGTCGGTGAGGATAGGTTCGGCCAGGCCCACCTTCTCCTGGATCCGCTTCATCCACACCGGTGCCCACCAGCAGTCGTCACCGAGCAGTTTCATGGTTGCCGGTACCAGGAACATGCGGATCACCGTCGCGTCGATGATGAGGGCGGCGATCATGCCGTACGCGATGTACTTCATCATGACGAGTTCGGAGAAGGCGAAGGCACCGGTGACGACGATGAGGATCAGCGCGGCCGCCGTGATGATGCGACCGGTGTGCGCCGTGCCGATCCGGATGGATTCGGTGGTGCTCGCGCCCTGGGACCGCGCCTCGACCATGCGGGAGAGCAGGAACACCTCGTAGTCGGTGGACAGTCCGTAGATGATCGCGATGATGAGCACCAGGATCGGCGACATGATGGGGCCGGGCGTGAAGTTCAGCAGGCCCGCGCCGTGGCCGTCGATGAAGATCCAGGTGAGGATGCCGAGTGTCGAACCCAGCCCCAGCGCGCTCATCAATGCGGCCTTGACCGGTAGCACGAGTGAACCGAAGGCCAGGAACATCAGGATGGTCGTCAACACCACGACGAACAGCACCATCAGCGGCAGCGTCCCGAGCAGCGCGGCGATCGAGTCCTGCTCGATCGCCGGAGTGCCGCCGACGTAGACGTCCACGCCTTCCGGCCAGGACGCGGCGTGCAGGAAGTCGATGGTGTCGGAAGTCGCGTTGCGGTCGACGAGACCGGCCTTGACGACGCGGACGCCGTCCACCGCCGGACCCTCGATCTGGAACCTCTCGACGAGCCCCGGTGCCGCGCTGGCCGTATCGATGATCTCGTTGAGGTCGCCGCCCTCGGCACCCCGGATGACGAGTTTCACCGGTTCGGTGCGCTGTCCGGGGAACAGTTCGTCGAACTCGGCCTGAGCGAGTCGGGTGGGGTGGTCGGGCGGAAGATACGTCTCGTTGATGCCACCGAACTTGATTCCGGTCAACGGAGTGATCAGCAACAGCAGGCCGATGACCACCGGGATGGTCACCTTCAGAGGGTTGAGCATCACCCAGCGGGTCAGACGCCCGATGAAGCTCTCCTCGATCTGCTCGTTCGACTGGATCTGGCCGAACCGCTTCATCCCGAACTTGTCGATGTTCTTGCCGAGGATCGCCAGGATGGCGGGAAGCACCGTCACCGACGTCAGCGCCGCGAGCGACACCGTCGCGATGGCGCCGTATCCGACGGACTTGAGGAAGCCCTGCGGGAACAGCAACAGGCCGCCGAGGCTGGTGATCACCATCGTCGCGGAGAACACGACGGTGCGGCCCGAGGTCACGACGGTGCGCCGCACCGCGGCGGCCGTGTCGTAGCCCTCGGCGAGTTCCTCACGGAATCTGGACACCATGAACAGGCCGTAGTCGATCGCCAGGCCGAGACCGATCAGCGACACGACCGGTGCGACGAACGAGTTGACCTCGGTGAAGTTGGTGATCAGGCGAACGATTCCGTTGGCGGCGACCACGGTCAGTCCACCGGTGATCAACGGCAGCACAGCAGCGACGACGCCACCGAACACGAAGAACAGCAGGATCCCGACCGCGGGGATGGCCAGCAACTCCATGCGTTTGATGTCGTTGGCCATCGTGTCGTTGAGAGCACCGGTGACCGGTTGCAGGCCGGCGAGTTGGACGTCGACCCCGTCGATGCGCAGCGCGTCCTTGACGTCGCGGAAGTTGCCGGCGATCTCGGTGTCGTTGTCGCCGACGATCGCGAGGGACGCCACACCGTGCTGCTTGGACTCGTCGGCCAGCGCGGGTAGCGAGGGAGCACCGTCCGTCGGCCAATACGCGGCATTGATCTTGAGGACCTGGTCCGGGTGGTCGGCCACCCACGCGTTCAGCCCGGCCGTGACCGTCGCCTTGAACTCGGGATCGTCGACGGTCTTGCCCTCGGGCGCCGTGATCAGCGCCAGCACGTCACCGTTCGTGTCGCGGCCGAAGGTGCCGTCGGCGAGCTTCGCCGCCGTGACGGATTCCGAGCCGGGGTCGTCCCAGCCGCTCTGACTCAGATGGTCCTGCAGGCTCATCCCGTACCCGGCGAGCCCGAGCAGCGCCGCGACCATCACCGCGATGACGGTGAAGCGCGCACGGAAGACGAGTTCTCCCCAGCGGTGGAACACGTGATCTCCTATTCGGCGACGCTCTTCCGCCCCACCAGGAGCGCGGAGAGCGGTCGGAACGGCTGTAGCCAGGCACCCTCGTCGGGCAGCATGTCGAGGCTCACGCGCGGCAGCGGCTCCCGGAACACTCCGGCGATGTCCTCGAGATCGATGAAATCGAGGATCTCGGAGGTGACGGCCCAGCTCGCGTGCTCGCGGAACCCGAGGACCTGCACCGCGACGCCCTCGGCCGCGAGTTCCTCGAGCGGTTCACGGAAAGCCTGACCGTCGGCCGATGCGACCATCACACCGGCGAGCCCCTCGCTGTGCCGGAGCTCGATGTGCCGCAGCATATCGGAGTCGACGTCGCTGTCCTCGTCGATCTTGGGCTTGGCGAACACCGCGAAGCCCACATTGCGCAGGGCTTCGACCCAGGGGCGCACCACGTCGGCGCTGCCCGGAGCGATGTTCGTGAACACCGTGGCCTCGGGTTCGAGGACCACCGTCGAGTCGAGCGACAGCTCCCGTGACAGTTCGGCGGTGCGGCTGAGCAGCCAACGTCCGAGCGCATCGAACCGCGGGCGGTACGCGGCGGTGGGGCGCCCACCGAGGATCGCGCCGAGACCCATGTCGAGGTTGGGCGCATCCCACACGAGCAGGACTCGTGCTCGCCGCTCGGCACCGCCGGTCGCGGTGGTGTCGGTCACGCCGGTGGTCTGTTCGTGGACGCTCATTCCCCGATCTTCCCCCAGATCAGTTCGGCGATGTCGCTGCCCACCCGGTGCGCCTTGTCCTCGAACTTGGTGACGGGCCGCTCGTGGCTGATGGGCGAGTCCCATGTGACCGGTACGAGGAGCGGTTCGGCGTTGCCGGCTTCGGCGATCGCCTCGGCGTACTCGGCGTGGTCGGTCGCGACGTGTAGGACCCCGCCGGGCTTCAGACGCGACGCGATCAACCGGAACGTTGCCGGTTGCAGCAGCCGACGCTTGTGGTGACGTGCCTTCGGCCACGGATCCGGGAAGAACACCCGCACTCCGGTCAACGACCCGGGCGCGATCATGTGTTCGAGCACCTCGACGGCGTCGCCGCGCAAGATCCGCAGGTTCGTGGCGGGCGCATCGGTTCCCTCGGTGCGTTCGATGCGCTGCAGCGTCTGGGCGATGCCCGGCCGGTACACCTCGACGGCGATGAGATTCACGTGCGGTTCCGCCTGTGCCATCGTCACGGCCGCGGTCCCGGTCCCGGAACCGATCTCGAGTACGAGTGGCCCGGAACGCCCGAACCAACGGTCGGTGTCGAGCAGATCGTCGCCGACATCGCGGCCGAGTTCGGGCCAACGGCGATCCCACACGTCCTGCTGCGGGTCGGTCAGTGCGCCCCGGCGGGAACGGAAACTCGTCACCCTCGGGTACAGGCGGTTCCCGCGTGTGGGTCGCTCGTCGAGCGTCTCGGTCGTGTCCTGATCGGCGTGGTTCACCAGACCATTGTCACGTATCCGGAGAGTGGGTGGCAGAAGTGACGTGTGTGACCACAGGTTTTTCTCAGGTGCACGCACACTCGGACGGTGGTCTGACACAATTCCGCACGCGTGATCGGGGGATCGCGGATCCGGGTGTTCGGGGTGTTCGGGGTGTTCGGGGTGGATCCACACGCGGACGGAGACGTTGGGGGACGAAGACGTTGTTGGGGGACGAAGACGTGGGGGACGGGGACCGTCGGCGCAGGCTCGCGGCGGCCGTCGACGGACTGGACCCGGTGGCGGGGCGGGCGGTTCACGACGCGATCGCGCGTGCCGAGGGGCCGGTGCGGGTGCAGATCGCCGGTCGCGCCGGGACCGGCCGGTCCACGGTGCGTGAGCACCTGCAGGTCTCGGTGCGTGAGCACCTGGAGGTCTCGGTGCGTGAGTCTCTCCTGTCGTCGGCCGGAGTCCACCTGTCCGTCGTCACGGTCGATGCACCCGACGTACCCGATCCGGTGCTCGACGCGGACGTCGTCGTCTACGTCCTGCCGACCCGCCCCGATGCGTCGTCTGTGCATCCCGCCGACCGTGCGGCAGTGGTCGCCGCGAATCCCGGCTGCATCGTCGCCGTCGTCGCGGGTGGTGGTGCCCGTCCGGATCTCGGACCGACGCTCCCGGTGCACGCCCTCGACGATCCCCGGTTCGATGCCGCTGTCGCCGAGTGCATCGCCGGTGCCCACCGCAGGCGACTCGACGTGTTCGCCCGCACGCTCGCGGAGATCCCGGCGTCGCCGGCTGCCCGAGATGTTCTCGAGGCGGCGCTCGACGACGCTCCGACCGGCACGTCCGGGGTGCATCCGTGACCGGCGTCGACGACGTGCTGCGTCGTTGGAATCCTCACGGGTGGCGGCGACTGCACACGCCGCCGTCCGCGACCGTGCGGGTCGTCGGCGTTCCCGGGACGGGCCTCGGCTCCTTGATCACCGAACTCGAGGAGGCCGGTGACGACACGTCCATCGGACTCCGCTTCGTGCGGGACGGGGACTGCGCCGTGGTGCTGTTGGTGACCGACGTGTCGGCGGTGCTCGGTCGCACCGAGTTCGGCGTGCTCGACGGGGCTGCGCGCGGTGCGGTGGTCGTCGTGTGCGCGCTCACTGCCGTCGACCTCCGTCCGGGGCAGCAGGAGCAGGTGATCCGCGACCGTGACGCGGAACTGTTGCATCGGCACGCCCCGTGGTTCGGGCGCATCGACGTGCTTCCGGTGTCTGCGCACGCCGCCGCCCACGCGCGTCGGCTCGGCGGCGATGTCGGGCGTGTTCTCGCGGTCGAATCCGGCATCGTCGACCTGCGTGCGGCGCTGTGCGCCGCGGTCACGGCCACGCAGAGTGCCCGGGTGGTCCGCGCAGCCGTTCTCGCCCGCACCCGAGCGATGATCCTCGACGAGATCCGATCGTTGCGGACCGTCGACGACACCGTCGATCCGAGGACCGAACGTCTGCGCCTGTCGTCGGCCCGGGTCGGTGCGCAGCGCGCCCGCGGCGAGGTGTCGCATGCGCGCACCGAGATTCTGCACGACGCCACGGTCCGTCTGCGCGCGGTGGCGTCCCGGATGTCCGAATCCCTCGACGGTGGTGTCATCGCACCGGACGACATCCCGGGCCTGCTGGCCGCCGAACTGGGGGATGTCGCGGCGGCCGTCGCGGACGCGGCGGCGCAGCGGTGGGGTCCCACCTCGGCCTCCGGTCTCGACGAACCGGTCGGTGCCCCGGTCCCCGACCCGCCGGAGCGGGCCGGGGTGTTCGAGGACAGGTTCGCTCTCGTGCTGGGTGTATCGGCGGGTGCCGGTCTCGGGAAGCTGCTGTCGACGTCGATCGGGTGGCTTCCGGTAGCGCCGGCGTTCGCGCTCTCCGTCGCGTGCGGAGGCGTCGCCGCGTGGTGGCTCGTGCGGATGCGTCGGCAGCTCGCTCACCGCGACCGGATCCGCCGATGGGTGAGCGACGAGATCGCGGTGTTCCGGGCCGCGCTCGACCGATGGATCCGTGCCCGAGCCTTCGATGTCGACGACCGGTTGGGGCGTGCCGCGGACGAGCGGGGGCGCGAACGGGCCGCGGCCCTCGTCGACCGGATCGCCGAGATCGACGAGGAGATCCGACGTCGTGACGGCGTGCGCCGCGCACGGATCGCGGCGTGCGAACGGGATCTCGCGACACTCGGCCCCTTCGGGACCGGAACATTCGGGGCGGGGACGGAACCGATCGGGCGTGTGCCGCGTCCAAGTGTCGACGGGTTCGAGGTGTCGACGGACCGGAACGGGTGAGGAAGGGGCACGGATGATGGCGGAGATGTTCCTCGGGGCGGACGGAGACGGAACGGACGGCTCGGTCCCGCACGGATCGGGTGGTGTCGACACGGGGAGAATCGATCCCGCATCGGCCGCCGGCTGGGCGGACACCGCCGACGCCACGAGCGATCTCGACGGCGACGGTGTTCGCGAGTCGGTGGTCTTCGACGGGGCGGTGCTCGGTGGTGACGCTGCGGGAGTGTTGATCGTGGCCACCGACACGGACCTCGACGGCACCACCGACCGGCTCGCCACCGTCGCCGACGACGGCGAGTACGGGGTGTGGGAGTTCCGTCGGGCCGACGACGGCACCGCGCGGTGGGTCCGGACCGACGAGGGCTCCCTCGGTGGCGACGAAAGTCACAGGGTGCCCGGTAAGTGAGCTGTATCGCCTGTACGGAAGGGGTACGGTCGGGGTAAGGTGCTCCGTCTGAATCGTTTCTGTGACATTTCCTACCGGACCCGAGTGTTCCCGCCCGGATGTCCGGCGTTAACCTCTATGAATAGGACATCCGGCGCCCGCGTCCTCCGTTCGGCCACGGACGAAGCGGGTGATACCCCTGCCGAGAGGGGAGAAGCCCGGGTTCGCCACTGTCCGCGCACATCGGTGCGGGTCGGGGGAGGGATCCGGTTCCGGGCACACCCCAGGAGAGTTTGATGACCTCAGCGACCATTCCCGGTCTGAACGGTACCGACGACAAGCTCCCGACCCAGCATGCCGAGTTGCTTGCCTGGGTCCGCGAGGTTGCCGAGCTCACTCAGCCCGACCGTGTGGTGTGGGCCGACGGCTCCGACGAGGAATGGGACCGCCTGACCACTCAGCTGGTGGAGGCCGGCACGTTCACTCGTCTCGACGAGAAGAAGAAGCCCAACTCGTTCCTCGCGACCTCCGATCCGTCGGACGTCGCGCGCGTCGAGTCCCGCACCTTCATCTGCTCGAAGAACGAGATCGACGCGGGCCCGACCAACAACTGGGTCGACCCGACCGAGATGCGCGCGACGATGACGGAGCTGTACCGCGGCAGCATGCGCGGTCGCACCCTGTACGTCGTGCCCTTCTGCATGGGTCCCCTCGGCGCCGACGACCCGAAGCTCGGTGTCGAGATCACCGACTCCGAGTACGTCGTGGTGTCGATGCGTGTGATGACCCGCATGGGGGCCGCCGCCCTCGAGAAGCTGGGCACCGACCGTCCGTTCGTGAAGGCGCTGCACTCGGTGGGTGCGCCGCTCGAGGCCGGTCAGCAGGACGTGCCGTGGCCGTGCAGCGACACCAAGTACATCACCCACTTCCCCGAGGACCGCGAGATCTGGAGCTTCGGGTCCGGCTACGGCGGCAACGCGCTGCTCGGCAAGAAGTGCTACTCGCTGCGGATCGCGTCGGCGATGGCCCACGACGAGGGCTGGCTCGCCGAGCACATGCTGATCCTCAAGCTGATCTCCCCGGAGGACAAGCCGTACTACATCGCCGCGGCGTTCCCGTCGGCGTGCGGCAAGACCAACCTCGCGATGATCCAGCCGACCATTCCCGGCTGGCGCGCCGAAACCCTCGGCGACGACATCGCGTGGATGCGCTTCGGTGAGGACGGCCGCCTGTACGCCGTCAACCCCGAGTTCGGGTTCTTCGGTGTCGCCCCCGGCACCAGCGCGGATTCCAATCCGAACGCCATGGCGACGATCGAGGCCGGCAACACGGTGTACACGAACGTCGCGCTCACCGACGACGGCGACGTGTGGTGGGAGGGCATCGGCGGCGAGACCCCGGCGCACCTGATCGACTGGCTCGGCAACGACTGGACCCCCGAGTCCGAGACGAAGGCCGCCCACCCGAACTCGCGGTACTGCACCCCGATGTCGCAGTGCCCGATCCTCGCCCCCGAGTGGGACGACCCGCAGGGTGTGCCGATCTCCGCGATCCTGTTCGGTGGCCGCCGCAAGACCACGGTTCCGCTGGTCAGCGAGTCCTTCGACTGGCAGCACGGCACCTTCCTCGGTGCAACACTGTCGTCGGAGCAGACCGCTGCCGCCGAGGGCAAGGTCGGTACGGTGCGCCGCGATCCGATGGCGATGCTGCCGTTCATCGGCTACAACGCCGGCGACTACATCAACCACTGGATCACGCTCGGCAAGAACGCCGATTCGGAGAAGCTGCCGAAGATCTTCTACGTGAACTGGTTCCGCCGCGGCGACGACGGCCGCTTCCTGTGGCCCGGCTTCGGCGAGAACTCGCGGGTCCTGAAGTGGATCGTCGACCGCATCGAGCACAAGGCCGGCGCCCAGGCCACCCCGATCGGCTTCGTGCCGACGGCGGCGGATCTGGAGCTGGGTGGTCTCGACGTCGATGCCGCCGACGTCGACGAGGCCCTCGCGGTCAGCGTCGACGAGTGGAAGGCGGAGCTGCCGCTGATCGAGGAGTGGTTCGAGTTCCTCGGTGAGAAGGTGCCGTCCGGCATCCGCGACGAATTCGAGGCCCTCGAGCAGCGTCTCGGCTGATCACACCCTCGCGCGGAAGGCCGCCCCGGTTCGCCGGGGCGGATCGGAAGAGC
>NZ_JAIYEP010000100.1 GCF_020515525.1 Rhodococcus yananensis | reverse complement strand
GTCCGAGTCGGTGACTCGGACCGGGGCGGGCTCACGCGAGTCGGCCGAGCCGGTCCCGCAGGGCCTGCTCGGTCTGGCGGACGGCGGTGCCGACGACGGGCTCGACGAGTTTGCCGAGCGCGAGTCCCGCGAGCCCGCCGGGCAGGCCGTAGGCGAAGTCGACGTCGAGCCGGGTCTGCTCGTCGTCGACGGTGGTGAAGCGCCACGACGAGGAGGTGCGGAACCCCGACACGGACGACAGGACGATGCTGCGGTCGCGTTCCCACTCGACGATCTCGACGCGGGATTCGAGATCCTTCGGACCGATGCGCATGGTGACGTCGTACACCGCGCCGAGGCCGTGGGTGCGGTCGCCGATGGGGTCGAAGCGGGTCACGCCGAACATCCATTCGGGCACGGTGCGGTGGTCGTCGATGTAGTCGAACGCGACGTCGACGGGGACAGCCGCGACGGCGCTGTGACGAACGTGGATCATGCTGCCGAACCCTTCCTGGAACATGTTTCTGTTACGGAGGGTAGCTGTTACCTGCCGGCAGGGGGCGATGCGGGCGGTTTCGATACCGAGACGTGGCCGGGGTCGCGGCTCGGAAACGGGGCGTGCACGATTGAGTAATGCGCTATCTATTCGGTTAGGATGGGCGCATGACCGCCGGCGACGTCGCTTCGACCCCAGCATCCGACGATCCGTTGGCGCTCGACCGGCAGGTCTGCTTCGCCCTCGCGATCGCCAACCGCGCGGTGCTGTCGGTCTACCGGCCCATCCTCGAACCCCTGGGTCTCACGCATCCGCAGTACCTGGTGATGCTGGTGCTGTGGGAGAGGGAACCGTTGTCGGTCAAGGATATCGGGCGTTCCCTCTACCTGGATTCGCCCACCCTCTCGCCGCTGCTGAAGAGACTCGAGGCATCGGGGTTGATCACGCGCTCGCGCAGCCACGTCGACGAGCGGCAGTTGGTCGTCGAACTCACCGAGCGGGGACGCGCGCTGCGTGCCGACGCCGAGCGGGTGCCGGGCACCGTCGTCGACCGCCTCGGCCTCTCCCTCGCCGAACTCCAGGACCTGCACGTGACGTTGACGCGCCTGAACTCGCTCGCCGCCCACGCCGTGCAACCCGACGACTGACGTTCCCGCCCGCACCCGCCGTCCCCGCACCCGACGAAAGAACAGTTCGATGACCTCCACCGATTCCGCCCGCCCAAGCCCCGCCCAGTTCGTGGGCTACGTGTTCGGTCGGACCCTGCCCGACTCGATGCGCGAGTGGGTCCGTCACGACGTCCTCGGCCCCGGCGGCAAGCGTCGATTCCTCCTGCGCTGGAACCTGCCGCTGATTCCGCCGTTGCTGCTGCTCCTCCTGATTCCGGCGTCATCGGTGTGGATTCCGATCATGATGATGCTGCTGTTGCTGCTGCCCTGGACGTATTTCTCGGTGGCGTTGATGCCGATCTGGCAGCGGCATCGGCTCCAGCAGCACGGCTTCGACCCCGCACTGCTCGGTGCCGAGGAGCGCGCCCGCGCGGACCGCGTGCGCGAGGACTACGAGCGTCGGCACGGCCGCCTGGCCTGAGCGTCCGCGCCCGGACGTCGCGGGCGGGTCGATACGGTGAGGGCATGAATCCGGCAGAGCGCTCCGCACCCACCGCACGCGGCTCGTGGCGGGACTACGGGCCGGTTTCGCTGCCGAAGCCGCTGGTGGCGGCGCTCGAAGCGTTTGCGGAACGCGGGTACGACGGCACCTCGATCCGGGAGATCGCTTCGCGGGCCGACCTGTCGGTGCCGGGGCTCTACCACCACTACCCGTCGAAGCACGCGCTGTTGGTGTCGCTGACGACAGCCGTGATGCGGGATCTGCTCGACCGCAGCCGGCGCGCCGTCGAGGAGGCCGGCCCCACACCGTCCGAGAAGTTCGACGCGGTCGTCGAATCGCTCCTGCGCTTCCACATGTTCCGCCGCGACCAGGCGTTCGTGGCGTCCACCGAGATCCGCAGCATGGACGAGCCCAGCAGGCGCGCGTACGTCGCCCTGCGCGACGAACAGCAGCGGATGATCGACGGCATCATCGAGTCCGGCGTGGCGGCGGGGGCGTTCGCCACTCCCCACCCACGGGATGCCGGCCGTGCCGTCGCGACGATGTGCATCGGCGTCGCCACCTGGTATCGACCCGACGGGCCGCTCGACCCCGACGAGATCGTCGAGCGCTACCGGGCGATCGCACGCCGCGCGGTCGGCGCGGTGTAGGTGCATCCGGCCGCATCCCGTCGCCCCGGGGGTTGACGGGATGGGTGGGCTGTGCCACCGTAGCCGCGACCGAGCGATCGATCGGTCGGTCCGGAAGGAGACTGCCATGCCCATCGACCTGTCCCACTCGGATCAGGTGCGTGACCTGGTCGCCAGGACCGAGGACTTCATCCGCGACCACGTGTTGCCCGTCGAGGACGCCCACGGCGGCGACATCGCCGTTGCCGGTGGTGACGACCTTCGCGTCGCGCTCCAGAAGGCCGCCAAGGAGGCAGGCGTCTTCGCGCCGCACGCTCCCGTCGAATACGGCGGACACGGACTCGGCATGGCCGACCGCGCCCCCGTCTTCGAAGCCGCCGGCTACTCCCTGTTCGGGCCGACCGCACTGAACATCGCCGCACCCGACGAAGGCAACGTCCACATGCTCGCGCACATCGCGAGTGACGACCAGAAGCGGCGGTACCTCGCACCCCTGGCCGCGGGAGACTGCCGCTCCGCGTTCGCGATGACCGAACCGGCACCCGGCGCCGGCGCCGACCCCAACGCCCTGCGCACCCGCGCCGAGAAAGTCTCCGGCGGATGGAAGATCAACGGGCTCAAGCACTTCATCACCGGCGCCGACGGAGCCGGCTTCTTCATCATCATGGCCCGCACCTCCGGTGAACCCGGGCAGCGCGGCGGCGCCACCATGTTCCTCACCCCCGCCGACACGGACGGACTGTCGGTCGGCCGGCACATCGGCACCCTCGACCGATCGATGATCGGCGGTCACTGCGAGGTGCGCTTCGACGACCTGTTCGTCCCCGACGACGCCGTCCTCGGCGAGGTCGACCAGGGCTTCGCGTACGCGCAGGTGCGCCTCGGACCGGCCCGCATGACCCACGTCATGCGCTGGCTCGGTGCCGCACGCCGCGGTCACGACGTCGCACTCGGATACGTCGCACGACGGGACGGATTCGGCTCCCGGCTCGGCGATCTCGGCATGATCCAGAAGATGGTCGCCGACAACGAGATCGACATCGCCGCCACCCGCGCTCTGCTGCTGCAGGCGTGCTGGGAACTCGACGACGGCTCCAAGGCGTCGAACGCCACCTCGATTGCGAAGACCTTCGCCGCCGAAGCGATCTTCCGCATCGTCGACCGGTCGGTGCAGATGTGCGGTGGACTCGGTGTCTCCGAGGACCTTCCGCTCGCGCGACTGTCGCGGGAGGTGCGTCCGTTCCGGATCTACGACGGCCCCTCCGAGGTGCACCGGTGGGCCATCGCCAAACGCGCCGTCGGTGCTGCCCGGCGCGCCGCAGCCGCGAAGGAGGAGACGGCATGACCACCGTGCACCACGAAGGTCTGGATCTGCCTGCACTGCACCGGTTCCTCGTCGACTCCGGGATCGTGGTCGACGGTGAACTGCGCGCGCACCTGATCTCCGGCGGCAAATCGAACCTCACCTACGGGATCGTCGACGACACGTCCCGCTGGGTGCTGCGTCGCCCACCGACCGCCGGCCTCACACCGTCTGCGCACGACGTGGCCCGCGAGTACCGCATCACCTCGGCACTCGTCGATTCCGGTGTACCGGTGGCACGTCCGGTCGCGCTGTGCGAGGACAACGCGGTGATGGGGGCGCCGTTCACCGTCGTCGAACACGTCGAGGGCCGGGTGGTGCGCAGCCGCAGCGACCTCGATGCCCTGTCGGACGACGAGATCGACGCGTGCATCGGCGAACTCGTCCGTGTGCTCGGCGGCCTGCACGACGTCGACTACGTGGCGGCCGGGCTCGGCGGGTTCGGCCGCCCCGACGGATACGTCGCCCGCCAGGTGAAACTGTGGGCGAGCCAGTGGGAACGCGTCAGGACCCGCGAACTGCCCGACCTCGAGCGCCTCCACGCGAGGCTCGCGGAGTCGATCCCCGAATCGCCGGCGCCGACGATCGTGCACGGCGACTACCGCATCGACAACACCATCCTCGACCCGACCGACACGGGGAGGGTTGCGGCCGTGGTGGACTGGGAACTGTCGACACTCGGCGACCCGAACACCGATCTCGCGTTGATGTGCGTGTACCGCAATGCGGCGCTCGACGACGTCCTCGGGTTCGACGCCGCCTGGACCAGCCCGCGACTGCCGTCCGCCGACGACCTCGTGCAGCGTTACGCCACGGTGACGGGCCGCGACGTCCCACACCGCGACTTCTACCTGGCGCTGGCGAACTTCAAGCTCGCCGTCATCTCCGAGGGCATCAACCATCGGTGGCGGGTCGGCGCGACCGTCGGCGACGGCTTCGACAAAGCCGCCGAAGCGGTTCCCGTCCTCGTCGCCGCCGGACTGGCCGCGATCGACGGAGCCGCCTCGTGACCGACAGCGCGCTCGTCACCGGCGCCTCCCGCGGGATCGGGCTGGGAATCGCGACACGACTCGCGCAACTCGGCTACGCACTGACCGTCACCGCGCGCGACGCGAACCGCCTCGGGGAGATCGCCGGGCACCTACGCCGCGAGGGCGCCGCCGACGTGCACGTCGTCGCGGCGGATCTCGCCGACCCCGCCACGCCGGAGGCGCTGGTCGGCGGACACGAGGCCGAGTTCGGGACGATGCGGGCACTGATCCTCAACGCCGGTGTCGGCACCGCCGGGCCCATCGCGGAGCTGCCCGCCCGGCGATTCGACAAGACCGTTGCCGTCAACCTCACCGCACCCGTCGCGGTGCTGCAGGCAGCGCTCCCGCTGCTGCGTGCCGCCGCGGCGGCCGACCCGGCGCGCGGCGCGAAGATCGTGGCGTTGTCGTCGATCACCGGTGTGTACGCCGAGGCCGGTCTGGCCGCGTACGGCGCGACGAAGGCGGCGTTGATCTCCCTCGTCGAAACCCTCGACGCCGAGGAATCCGGCAACGGTGTCTCCGCCACGGCCATCGCACCGGGGCACGTCGACACGGACATGTCGGGGTGGATCAAGGACCGCATCCCCGCCGAGACGATGATCCCGGTCGACGACATCGTCGAAATCGTCGACACCCTGCTGCGGTTGTCGTCGCGGACGGTGCTGCCGAAGCTGGTGTTGACGCGTGCGGGAGCCGGGCTGTACGGGGCGTGACCGGCGGCGCCGACAACACGCGCCACGGTGGTCCGTGCCCTCTGGCGATAGGTGGTTCCATCAGCCCGGCAAGCGACAGCGGGAACGACTACGGCCTGCGGGAACAATGAGTGCTCGCGGGAGCATGGTGACACGTCCGATCCTGTTTGCTACCGTTCTGCCCCAGCCGAATCAGGGGGGCGCATGGCGCAGGACGAATTCAGATCTGGCATGGAATCTGCCATACGTGAGGTGATCTCGAACGTCGGAAGCGATGACGGTCACGAGACGGCACTCGCAGATGCATACAGGACGGTTCGGCAGTGATGCAACGCCCACTGCTGATACTGGTTGCAATCCTTCTGTTGCCGGTGACGGCATGTGCCGCCGATGATTATTCCGACGACGCGGAGAAGCCCGACGAATCGGTTGTCGAGGCCATTCCGTATACGAGTTCGTGGTCGGCCGAGCCCCACATAGACCTGTTCGATCGAGGATCCGAACTCGTCCGGGCGGCAATCGAAGGTGGGCGTCACGCGTCGTTCTACGGAGTGTACGAGTCATACCCGGGTTACGTGGAAGCGCTCGGATATCCTGATTTCAGCATTGCCGATATCACCGGGATCGTATCCAAACGAAACCCTGGACCCGGCGAAATTACCCCACTGACGTATTGGTACCACATCGCCGATATCGCGGTAACGGCTGAGGAAATCACGGCGGAGGTCTGCGACGATCGAACTCTGGCGGTCCCCTCCGAGGCTCGGGGTCGTCACGGGCACGCGTGGGTTGTCACCTTGCAGAACACGACCGATAGTCCGGGCCTGCCCGGGTTGCCCGACTTGGATCCGCAGTCCGCCGATCCGGCCGTCCACCGTGTCCCGGACTGGAATGTGTACGGCAGTTGGAAGATCACCCGTCTACGGACCGGGGGTCAGAATCCCCGCGAGAATATCCCGCATCCGGCGTGCACGCAGTGGTGGTTGAGTCGGCATCCCGATACTGTCAAGGTCTTCGACAACTACACCTATACCCCAGTGGGTGATGTTGCGGCTGTGCCGGTTGCGCCCCAGTTTCCCGAATGGATCGGGCCGTCCCAACCCCGGTGACTCCGATGGGAGGTTTCGCACCGGTTCGGCGGCACATGCCGGAGCAATGTGTACGGTACCTACGGATACCGGTGAGTTCGTGATCCGGTGATCGGCATGAGAGACCACGAACGTCACGTCCGCATGCACGGTGGTCTCTGCCCTCTGGCGATCGGGTGGTTCCATCAGCCCGGCAAGCGACAGCGGGAACGACTACGGCCTGCGGGAACAATGAGTGCCCGCGGGAGTATGGTGACACGTCCGATCCTGTTTGCTACCGTTCTGCCCCAGCCGAATCAGGGGGGCACATGGCGCAGGACGCACTCAGAGTCGATCTTGACAAGCTGACGGAGATGGCTGGGAAACTCGACGAACTCGCCACCACCGCTTCCGTGATGAAAACCACACCGGACGAGTTGTGGCTCGGCACACCCACTCTGTGCCTGGAGTCGCTGCGCACCGTCCTCGACATCACCTCCACCCTCCTCGATACGGCCTTGGTCGATGCTGTCACCGAACGCTTCGAGGAAACCGCAGACATCTTCCGGGACAGTGTTGTCCAGTACTGGGACGCCAGCGACGACATGGCTGCGCAACTCGCTGCGACGTTCGTGTCCGCTGCTGGTGAGTGGACCACCGGGCAGCGCCCGTGAGCCCGACGAAAACCGAGATCCAGAGTTGGACCCCGCATTCGCTGCTCACCTGGCACCGGGCTTGGCTCGATCTCGGCACACGCATCGAAGCATTGTTCGACACCTACGTCGGCTACACCGTGAAGGTGCACGGCGGCTATTGGGAAGGTGCCGCCGCCGAGGCCGCCTGCGATCTCGCGCACTCCGACCGTAAAACCGCGTGCCATATCGCCGATGCCCTCGAGACCACCGCCGCATGCATCGAGGTCGGGTACTGGAACATTCAGGGAAACCTCGACGCGGCCCGCAACCAGCTCGCCACCGCCGAAGAGAATGGTTTCATCGTCACCGAAGACCTCCAGGTTCAGGACACGAACACCGACGCCACCGCCGAACGGGAAGTCCTCCGGTCCGGGCTGCAAGATGATCTGCGACGTTACGCCGCAGCGACCGCCGAGGCCGATCGCGCACTGTCGCGTCAGCTCGACGATGCACGCACCGATCTGCGCCTCGCCTTCACCTCTGCCGCGGCACTCGGCGATGTACAGGCCCACGCGGACGGCAGGGATCTCGCGGCCGGCACTGTCGATGCCGAAACCCTGCACCGCATCGCTGCAGCCGGCACGCTCACCGACGATCAGCTCGCGCAGGTCCGTGCAGGACTTCCGGCCGAGATTCCCGCATCTCAGATGGAGTATCTCAACACTCTCGCCCGTTCATTGGACGGGATGAGCCCGCAGGAGCTCACCGACCTGATGTCGACGTTGCCTGCGCCTGCCCGTGCCGGTCTTGCGAACTCGTTGCAGCTGATCTCCACCGATACCGTCACCGTCGCCACGGTGTCCGGGTTCAACG
This sequence comes from Rhodococcus yananensis, assembly GCF_020515525.1. Classification (GTDB taxonomy): domain Bacteria; phylum Actinomycetota; class Actinomycetes; order Mycobacteriales; family Mycobacteriaceae; genus Rhodococcus; species Rhodococcus yananensis. The sequence continues at coordinate 3,946 of NZ_JAIYEP010000100.1, read as the reverse complement.
TTCCCGCACACGGCGGTGTCGAGCTGCTTCCCGACGGAATACGCGAGACGCTGTCGCGTGAGGATCGTGTGGTGTACAGCTGGACCGAAGTTCACGGTCGACTGTTTTCCGTCACCGAACTGCATGGTGTGGCCGACACCCAGGCGGTCGCGCAGATTGTTGCGGCGGGCGATTCCGAGTTCCGCGTTGGTAGTGCACTCGACAGGGGGCTCCTCGAGGCCGGGCGGGAGTATCTCGGTGTCGAGGTTGCTCGGGAACAGGTCCCGGTGTCCGAGCGTGGGTTCTTCATGGTCGACGGCAAAGGTCCGGAGGCCGGATATCTCGAACCGATCTTCGCTGCGATTTCCGATGATCATGTGGTGGTCGAGCAGGTGGTCACCGGGGAGCACGGCGGCGACTTCATCCACGATGTGCTGACACATGAGTGGTCGGACGAATCCGCGGTGATGCCGATGTTCGCGTTCGATGAGTGGGAGAGTGTGGTTCAAGATCCTGCTGATCCCGCCGATGTGGCCGAAGCGACTCGTAGTGGTCGGGTGATGTCGGCCGTTGCGGAGGCGATGAGCAGTGATGATGCATGGACCCGCCTGTCCAACATTCCGGGCACCGACCACAGGTCGATCGGGGAGGTCAATCCTGATCTTGTCCGGACCGTGGCGCACAGTATGACGCCCTACATTCCGCGGCTGGTCAGCATCGAATTGGAGGACCGTCCGGGGTTCGACATCGAGGGGTGGACAGACCCATCGAACAACAACACCTACCGTGGCTCGGTCAATGTGTTCGCAACGATGAACACGGACGAGGCTGCGGGAACCTACTTCAGCCGACAGGTGCTCGCTGAGATTGCAGCGGCTGAGATTCGATACGGCGAGAATCCTGATGTGGCGCTGTCCACACGGCACCTCAGCGATGCCGGGCGTCTACTCGGCATCCTCGACGAGGGGATCGAGCATGCGATCCAGGACGACTACAACGACGACTATGCGCGGGACCGAGCCGTCTATGACCGGAAGGCGAACGCCTACAACGCGATCACATGGATGGGCGGACACATAATTCCGGGAAGTGACATCGTTTTCGATACGATTTCCGCTGGAGGAAACCCGCTGCAAGACGCAGTTATCGGGCCGCCGCCCGAGTCGGCGAAAACCGCAGTCATCGACGAAATTGTACCGGAATATCAGCATTACATAGCGCTGGCTGCGATGAGTGACATCCCAGAAGAACTTCGGGTGAAATATGCCGAAATACTGTTCGATGATAATGGCGACTTGATGAACTTTGCAGAACTTCTACCTGGAGATTCCGAAAAGGAAGATAGGTCCAAGATGGAGGCCGCTGTACGTGAGGTGTTCGCGAACGTCGGAAGCGATGACGGTCACGAGACGGCACTCGCAGATGCATACAGGGCGGTTCGGCAGTGATGCGACGCCCACTGCTGGTACTGGTTGCAATCCTTCTGTTGCCGGTGACGGCATGTGCCGCCGATGATTATTCCGACGACGCGGAGAAGCCCGAGGAATCGGTTGTCGAGGCCATTCCGTATACGAGTTCGTGGTCGGCCGAGCCCCACATAGACCTGTTCGATCGAGGATCCGAACTCGTCCGGGCGGCAATCGAAGGTGGGCGTCACGCGTCGTTCTACGGAGTGTACGAGTCATACCCGGGTTACGTGGAAGCGCTCGGATATCCTGATTTCAGCATTGCCGATATCACCGGGATCGTATCCAAAGGAAACCCTGGACCCGGCGAAATTACCCCACTGACGTATTGGTACCACATCGCCGATATCGCGGTAACGGCTGAGGAAATCACGGCGGAGGTCTGCGACGACATGACCAAGGCGGTACCCTACGAGACTCGGGGTCGCCACGGGCACGCGTGGGTTGTCACCTTGCAGAACACGACCGATAGTCCGGGCCTGCCCGGGTTGCCCGACTTGGATCCGCAGTCCGCCGATCCGGCCGTCCACCGTGTCCCGGACTGGAATGTGTACGGCAGTTGGAAGATCACCCGTCTACGGACCGGGGGTCAGAATCCCCGCGAGAATATCCCGCATCCTGCGTGCACGCAGTGGTGGTTGAGTCGGCATCCCGATACTGTCAAGGTCTTCGACAACTACACTTATGCTCCAGTGGGTGATGCTGCGGCTGTGCCGGTTGCACCCCAGTTTCCCGAATGGATCGGGCCGTCCCAACCGCAGTGACTCCGATGGGAGGTTTCGCACCGGTTCGGCGGCACATGCCGGAGCGATACCTACGTGCGGCTCCGGTCCGACCGTTTCGAGTGTCGCGAGGACCGGCATGAGAGACCACGATCGTCACGTCCGCATGCACGGTGGTCTCTGCCCTCTGGCGATAGGGTGGTTCCATCAGCTTGGCAAGCGACAGCGGGAACCCCCACGGACTGCGGGAGCATGGTGACACGTCCGATCCTGTTTGCTACCGTTCTGCCCCAGCCGAATCAGGGGGGCGCATGGCGCAGGACGAATTCAGATCTGGCATGGAATCTGCCATACGTGAGGTGATCTCGAACGTCGGAAGCGATGACGGTCACGAGACGGCACTCGCAGATGCATACAGGACGGTTCGGCAGTGATGCAACGCCCACTGCTGATACTGGTTGCAATCCTTCTGTTGCCGGTGACGGCATGTGCCACCGATGATTATTCCGACGACGCGGAGAAGCCCGACGAATCGGTTGTCGAGGCCATTCCGTATACGAGTTCGTGGTCGGCCGAGCCCCACATAGACCTGTTCGATCGAGGATCCGAACTCGTCCGGGCGGCAATCGAAGGTGGGCGTCACGCGTCGTTCTACGGAGTGTACGAGTCATACCCGGGTTACGTGGAAGCGCTCGGATATCCTGATTTCAGCATTGCCGATATCACCGGGATCGTATCCAAAGGAAACCCCGGCCGAGGCCCTATTTCACCATCAACGTACTGGTACCACATCGCCGATATCACGGTAACGGCTGAGGAAATCACGGCGGAGGTCTGCGACGATCGAACTCTGGCGGTCCCCTCCGAGGCTCGGGGTCGCCACGGGCACGCGTGGGTTGTCACCTTGCAGAACACGACCGATAGTCCGGGCCTGCCCGGGTTGCCCGACTTGGATCCGCAGTCCGTCGATCCGGGCGTCCACCGTGTCCCGGACTGGAATGTGTACGGCAGTTGGAAGATCACCCGTCTACGGACCGGGGGTCAGAATCCCCGCGAGAATATCCCGCATCCTGCGTGCACGCAGTGGTGGTTGAGTCGGCATCCCGATACTGTCAAGGTCTTCGACAACTACACCTATACCCCAGTGGGTGATGTTGCGGCTGTGCCGGTTGCGCCCCAGTTTCCCGAATGGATCGGGCCGTCCCAACCCAGGGTGCCGTAGTTGTTGACCTCCAACGTTGTGACCTGTGGTTTCATGCACTCAAGACCAGGTCGACTGCACGATGAGGAGCAGCGGCCAGCCGCCGGCATGCCCGCGCGATGTTCGACTCCCCAGCCCGACGATGAAGACCGACCGCCACATTCCCCAGCGTCGCCATCACCTGCGGACCATGATCGGTACGGATGGTCGAACGGTCCGCCCCCGCAAGCGGGAGGTGCCCCCAGTCGAACGTCACATCCCGCGCATAGTGGACCTTGTTCTCGATGTGTCAGTGACCACGAATCCACGATGCCGGCAGCTTCGGCGGTGCCTGCTCGCACGGCAATGAGCAGATCGCATACACCACCTCGACACTCCAGGCTTCCGAGCCGATCAGGCGCCGATGTCGGGTGATCTGGATCGCTTGTCGGACATAGGGAAACCGCAGGCCACGGGAGGCGGTGACGATCTTGTAGCTGCGCTGTTCCTCGCGGCCGTGGCCACGCTCGGGCGGGTCGGACCACACCACCGGCACCAGCTCCCACGGCAGGCCGCGGATGCGGGTGAGCAGTCCCGGC
>NZ_JAIYEP010000099.1 GCF_020515525.1 Rhodococcus yananensis | reverse complement strand
TTTCTGGTAGCTGGAGCTACCAGAAACGCGCACGGGTGGGGATCAGGGGCCCGCGGGCGGTCGCACGTCCGCGGGCCTCTTCCAGGGCGTGGGCGAACGGCTCTCGATGTCGGTGTTGAATCGTTCCAGGTACCGGGCGAACGCGGCGACGTCCTCGGGTTCCCAGTCGGCCATGATCCTGTCGAGCGCGGAGATCGCCTCGGACCGATCGTGTTCGAGCCGTCGGGAGCCGTGGTCGGTGATCCGGAACTTCCGGGCGATCCCACCGTCGGGATCGGGGATGCGCTCGGCGAGGCCCGATTTGATCAGGGCCGCGGTCTGCCGGTTCACGGTGGACGTGTCGAGTCCGAAGGCCTCGCTGAGCTGGCCGATCGACATCGGTCCCTGAGACGACAGGCGGCTGAGCATCGTGTAGGCGCTGCGGTCGAGGCGTCCGGCGGCGCGCTGCCGCGGTCCGAAGAAGTTCAGGTGCCGCCCGATGAGGGTCATCTCGAATTCGATCAGGTGTGTCGGCTTGTCCATGCGTGTCCTTCGTCACCCCGGGGCGTCCGGTTCCTCAGCGTAGCCGCCCCGCGGGTTGCCCCGTCGATATGCATTATGCATACAGTATGCCTGATACATATTCTTCGGGGCGCCGCCCCGCTCGGTAATGGAACAGGAATCCGCCCGTATGCAGACCTCCACCGATACGCCACCGGGTCCACGGGTTCGGCCCGATCTGCTCGTCGCCGTACTCGCCTTCACCGGCATCATCGGCGCACTCACCCAGACGCTCGTGGTGCCGCTCATCGCGGAACTACCTGCGATCCTGAACACATCGGCGTCCAACTCGTCGTGGGTCATCACCGCCACCCTGCTCGTCGGCGCGGTCGCGACACCCGTCGTCGGCCGGCTCGGCGACATGTACGGCAAGCGGCGCATGCTCCTCGTCTGCACCGTCCCGCTGATCCTCGGATCCGTGACGTGCGCCATGGCCTCCTCGCTCGTCCCGATGCTCGTGGGCCGGGGTCTGCAGGGACTCGGTGTGGGACTCATCCCGCTGGGCATCAGCGCCCTGCGAGATCTGCTGCCGCCCGAGCGGCTGCACTCGTCGATCGCGCTCATGAGCTCGTCCATGGGCATCGGCGGTGCACTCGGACTGCCCGTCGCCGCGGCCGTCGCCCAGCACGCGAACTGGCGCGCCCTGTTCTGGGCGGTCGCTCTGCTGAGTGTGATCGCTGCGGCCCTCATCGCGATCGCGGTGCCCGAGGTCCCGCGCGGCGGCAGACCGGCCCGGTTCGACTTCGTCGGTGCCGTCGGGTTGGGTGTTGCACTGACCTGTCTGCTCCTGGCCGTCTCGAAGGGCGCCGACTGGGGTTGGGTGAGCGGCACGACACTCGGACTGTTCGCCGCGGCCGCGCTGGTGCTCCTCGCGTGGGGCGCATGGGAACTGGGACGGCCCGCGCCGCTGATCGACCTCCGTATCGCTGCCCGCCGGCCCGTGCTGCTCACCAACGCCGCTTCCGTCGTGGTGGGATTCGGTATGTACGCCCAGTCGCTGATCATCCCGCAACTGCTGCAGCTTCCCGCGGAGACCGGATACGGACTCGGCCGGTCGATGGTCGCGATGGGGCTGTGGATGGCTCCCGCGGGTGTCGTGATGATGGCGGTGTCACCGATCGGGGGCCGCCTCTCGTCCGCGCGCGGCCCGAAGATCACACTGTTCGTCGGATGCGTGATCATCGCGCTCGGATACGGCTCGTCGATGCTTCTCATGGGCTCGGCGTGGGGTCTGATGATCGTCACGTGCATCTGCAGCTGCGGGGTCGGATTCGCCTACGGAGCCATGCCGGCGCTGATCATGGGGGCGGTCCCGCAATCGGAGACCGCCTCCGCGAACGCCGTCAACTCGCTCATGCGCGCCATGGGCACGTCGATCTCCGCCGCCGTCGTCGGTGTCGTGCTCACCCAGATGAGCGTGCAGGTAGGGGAGTACAGCCTGCCGACCGAATCCGGTTTCCGCACCGGCCTGCTCATCGGCTGCGCCGTCGCGCTCGTCGCCGCGGCGATCACCCTCACCATCCCGTCGTCCGAGCGGAAGCAGCTCGAACGGGTCCGGGAGAAGGCGCCGGCGCGCGTCTGACTGCGCCGCCGTCACACCGTGGTCCCTCGCCCGGATCGGCGAGGAACCACGGTGGCGCGACCTACCAGGCGCGCAGCGCGTCCAGGATGTGCGGGCGTGCCAACCACAGCTCACCCGACCAGTACGGCCAGCTGTGGATCCCGGCGGCGGGGAAGCTGTATGTCGCGCCGATGCCGAGGCTGTTCAATCGCGTCTCGAACGCCCGCGTGGTGGCGAGGGCCAGGGCCTCGAGCCCCATCCCGCTGACGGTGTTCACCAGATCCGTCATGTTCTCGATGTTGTCGGCGTACCCGGGGATGCCGCTGCCCGCCGAGATGTACATGGGCAGCCCACGCAGACTCTCGGCCTGCGTGAACGGATCGTTGCGCTCCCACGCCGGGTCCCACGGCGGTCCGTACATCGAGTCGACGTTGTAGAGGCCGGCGTCGAGCATCGCGATGCGCACGGCGGTGCGCATCCCGGGGGCGTTCAACCACAGATAACCCGAGAACGACGCCGCGAACCGGAACTGGTCGCGATGGTGCGCGGCGAGGTTCATCGCAGCGGTGCCACCCATCGACAGGCCCGCGATGGCGGTGCGCGTGCGATCGACACCGCGGGCGGCGAGGGCATCGGGCAGATTCCGCGTCAGGAACGTCTCCCACTGGTAGGTGATGTCCTGATTGTTGAAGTTGCTCGGGCTGTACCAGTCGCTGTACCAGCTCGATTCGCCTCCGACCGGCAGGACGAGGGTGACGTCGTCGAGTGCGAACTGCTCGAACGCATTGGTCTCGAACGACCACGCATTGGCGTCGGTGCGGGCCCGCATCCCGTCGAGCAGGTACAGCGCAGCGCTTCCGCCCCGCTTCGCCCACTGGACCTGCACCTTGATCGGGCCCATGCTCGAGTTCACCCAGAGTTCCTCGTAGCCGCCCGCCGGCACGGCGTGGGCGACGGCGGGCCGGGCGGTCGTGTAGGCCGCCGCACCTGCGAGACCGGCGGCACCGGCGAGCGCGGCCTTGAGCATCGTGCGTCTGGGGAGGGACGGGGTGTCGAAATCGGTCACGAGGGGCACCTGCGTCCTTTCTGTGGGCGGGGCCCACTGTCGATCGATTCGGTGGGCGGGGGCCCACCGCCTTGGGCCGTGGTCGAGGCCACGGTTCCGGCATATCCACGGGCGTCATCGAGTCGGGCTGCGCGACCATTTCCCCTCCGATCTCGGAAAATCGAGAAACGTGCAGGTAGATGCCTTGTCGTGGTGAGATATGCCACCGGCGGGAACTTTGTCGCTGCCGGTGGACCGGTGTCCGGTCGAGATCGTGCGCCCGTCGCACGCGGCGCTTGACCCTCACACGGTGTCAGGGCGTCCACTGGTCACCGGAGGAGGTGGTTGTCGTGAACACAACCGGTGACGGTCGGCCGGGCCCCGCGCCGGCGGAGCCCCTGCCGGCGGCGCTGTCGGAGGCGCTGTCGGAGGCGCTGTGTGCTCCGGTCGCCTCGGTGCGGCTGAAGGCGGCGCTGCGCGCCGGGACCGATCCCGACCCGCGCCTGGTGCACTCACTCGTCGCACGGTGCGCCGTGGAACCGGACTTCTTCGTCCGTGACATGTTGACCTGGGCGCTGTGCCGGATGCCGGTCGACGTCACCGTGCCGAGGCTGCTCGACGAACTTCGCGGCGGGGGCGCACAGGCCCGCAGCCAGGCGCTGCACACCCTGTCGAAGATCGGGGATCACCGGGCCTGGCCCGCGGCGCGGGCGCACCTGCACGACCGGGACGACGACGTGGCACGCAGCGCGTGGCGTGCGGCCGTGGCGCTCGTGCCGTCCGGTGCCGAAGGCGCCCTGGCCGCCGACCTGGCCGCCGGCCTCGGCCGGGGCGACTCGGAGATGCAGCGGAGCCTGTCCCGCGCACTGATCGGGCTGGGGGAGTCGGTGCTGCCGGTGCTGGACCGGGCGAAGGCGAGTGCGGACGCGCGGGTCCGAGGCCACGCCGCCGCCACCGAAGCGCTCTATCGTGACCCCGACAGCGCCTTCGCGGTGTCCGTGGAAGCGGCGAAGCGGGTGGCGGCGACCGGACCGGAAGGAACCTGATGGGTGCGATCGCGGCGGGAGCAGCCGACCGATGCTGATCGGGGAGGTGTCACGACGTTCCGGGGTGAGCGTCCGTATGCTGCGTCACTACGACGCGCGCGGACTGGTGGTACCCACCGGTCGCACGACCGGCGGGTACCGCGAGTACTCCGCTGCGGACATCCGGCGCCTCTTCCACCTCGAATGTCTGCGTACCCTCGGGCTGTCGTTGGCCGACGCCAAACGCGCGCTCGACGAACCGGACTTCGCGCCGGCGACGCTGGTCGCCGAGCTCATCGGGCACACCCGCGCGCGGATCCGCGCCGAAGAGGACCTGCTGGCCCGGCTGCTGCAGGTCGACGCGTCCGCCCCCGCGGACTGGAGCGACGTGCTGCAGGTCGTCTCGCTGCTGCACGCGTTCGAGTCGGACTCCGGTGGGCACCGGCAGCGGGCGGTGCTGACCCAGGACGACACGGCGTCACTGCCGGTCACCGCACTGGTCGAGGCACTGCTCGCCGAGGACGATCCGAACGTGGCGGGCGCACTGCAGTGGGCGCTCGTCCGGGCCGACGGGCACGGACTGCCCGGGTTGGAGGCCGGACTGGAGTCGCCGGACGTCGTGGTGCGGCGGCGCGCCGTCACCGCGATCGCCGCCGTGCCGGCCGCGGCGGCGTCGAGGCTGCTGCGCCGGGCACTCGACGACCCCGACACCACGATCCGCGGTCGCGCCGCCCTCGCGCTCGGTGACCGCGGCGACGCCGGTGCCGCACCGGTGCTCGTCGATCTCGTCGTCGAGGGCATACGCGACGTCGAGGCCGCCGAAAGGCTCGGGACACTGGCCGACGGTCCCGAGGCGGCCGGGCAGATCGTGTCCGCGCTCGAACACCGGCTGAGCGACGCCGACGACAGTCCCGCGCGACTGCGGCTGGCGCAGGCGCTCGCGGAGATCCCCGGCGGTGCGGCACTGGACGCCCTGACCCGGCTCGCGCGGGACGAGGACCGCACCGTTGCGTTGACCGCGGCGGCGATCCTGCGCGCGCGGAAGGATGCACGCTGACCGGTTACGCTCCCGGACGTGGGACGAAAAGGCAGGATGACGCGGGCGTCGCGGGGTGTGCCGTCCGCGCGGATCGTGACGGTGCTGGCGTTGGTGTGGGCGCGGCTGTGCGGCGGCGCGATCGGATTCGACGACCGCTCCGGTCTGTACGTGTGCACGGGCCTGCGGTGGGGATTCGCCCGGGGAGGCACGACGATCGGCGGGGCGTTCCTCACCGCCCGCCGACCGTCGGCCGCGGTGCTGCGGCACGAAGCCGTCCACGCCGACCAGTGGGCGCGGTACGGTCCCGGACTCGCCGTGCGCTATCTGGTCGAGGAAATGCGGAATCCCGGATCGCGCAATCGGTTCGAGATCGAAGCGGGGCTTGCGGACGGCGGGTACCGGGAACGGTGAGGGGCGCGCCGCGTCAGGTCAACCGTGCGGTGATCTTCTCGCTCGCGACACGCCGCTCCACGATCGACGGATCGGGGTTGCCGACCTGCACCAGCGAGGCGCCGACGGCGAGGACGGACAGCAGACCGTCGACGAGATCGTCCGGTGTCGTCCACTCCCGGCTCGACAATACCCGGTCCGTGCCCGAGATACCCGCAGACACCGCCGAATCACGGGCGGCAGCAACGAGTTCCGATGCGCTGCGGCCGTCGAGTGCGGCGTCACCGGCACCGGAGGAACGGAACTGATCGCCGTGCATCCGCACGTGGGTGGCGTAGTCGGTGACCCCCGGCGGAAGATCCTTCACCGGCGCGCCGAACGCATCGAGCGACAGCGCCGCGACCTCCGCGACCGAATCGACGTCGTCGAGACGATCCGGCGTCACCAACGCGAGATCGGCGTCCGGGTCGGCCTCGAGAACCACCTCGGCGCCCGCCCACCACGCGCCGAGCAGCACCGCGGCGCTCTGCCAGTGCGCGGGCAGCAGCACCGCCACCCGCCCGCCCGGCAGCACACCGAACTCGTCGCGAATCATGTTGGCGGTCTTCGCGGCCCAGTTCGCCAGGGTGATCGCGGACAGTTCGATACGGGCGCCCGTCGCATCGTCGTACCAGGTGATGCGCGGCCCCGCCGGGTCGGTGGAGAGAATCGGATCGAGCAGGGTGTCTGTCAGGGTGGCCATGGATCCTCGTTCGTTCGGTCAGTTCACACAACGCGGGCCGTCGGAGCCCGCATCGATCGGAGGTGCTGCGGGGGCCGGTGTGGCGGATTCTCCGGCCGGGACGAGATCGGACTCGTGATCCGATCCGGAGCCTGAACCGGCAGAGAGACCCGCGTAGTCGTCGGCGAGGACGACCTGCACCGTGCCGTCCGGCAGACTCGTGTCGGTTTCGATGTCGACGTCGCCCACGGTCGCGGCGACGGCGCGCGCGGCGTCGGAGTCCGGGTCGGCGGCGAACACCGTCGTGGCCGTGAGGGTGGCGCCGGTGTAGTTGCCGACCTCGCCCTGCGTGTATCCCTCCGAGATCAGAGCGGCGGACACCTCCGCGGCGAGGCCCGACACGGTACCGGCATTGGCGACATCGACGGTCACCGTGGACGGGTCGATGTCCGGGGCGGGACCGGCGGTGGTCGTCGACGCCGAGCCGGACGACGGGTGGTCGACGCCGACCAGGTCGGCGACGTACTCGCGTACCTCGTCCGGGTCGACCTGCACGACGGACTCCCCGTAGTCGGTCATCGCGTTGATGTCCTCCACGGGGATCGTCGAGAACTGCACCGCGCCACCGGCGAGGTCCTGCATCTGCGTGGCCAGAGCGACGATGTCCCAGTCCGAGTCGAGCACCACCGACCGCTGGACCGCCGCGGTGAGCTGCCCGACCTTCGACGGATTGCTCAACGTCTTCGCGCTCAGCACCTTCTGGACGAGCGACGCCATGAACACCTGTTGCCGCACGATCCGGTCGAGGTCGCCGCGCGGTAGACCGTGCCGCTGCCGCACGAAACTCAACGCGTCGGATCCCTGGAGGGTCTGCTCGCCGGCCGGGAATCGGGCGCCCGACAACGGTTCGTCGACGGCGGCGTTCAGGCACACGTCGACGCCGCCGACCGCGTCGGTGAGCAACACGAAGCCGAGCAACCCGACCTCGGCGTAGTGGTCGACGGTCACACCCGTCAGATCCGCGACCGTCTCGATCAGCGCATCGCGACCGGCCTGGGTGGACTCCGCCTCGGCCTGTTTCGCGTCGGCGCCGGACTCGACCGCGTCGAGTCGCGCCATTTCCTTCGTGGCGCCGTACGCGGCGTTGATCTTCGACATGCCGAGTCCGGGAACCGCGACGTAGGTGTCGCGGGGAATCGAGATCGCGGTGGCGGCGCTGCCGTCGGTGGGAACTCGGATCAGGATGATCGTGTCGGTGTTGTTGGCGACCTCCTCGCCGGCCCGCAACGCATCGAGTTCCCGCTGGGACAGCGGATTGCCGTGCGCGTCGGTGCGGCTGTCGGTGCCGACCAGGAGGATGTCGAGGGCTCCGTCGGCGCCGTCGCCGAGAGTCAGACCGTCGATCGACGCCAACGACGACTGCAGCGAGTCGACGCTGCGCCACGCGACACCGGTGACGATCAGCACGAGCGCCGCCGCGACCGCCGCGACGATCTGGGTCGGCCGGCCGGTGAACACCCGCGACGCGCCGGCGACGTACTCCGGATCGTGTCGCCGGGCGGGGCCACGCCGAGCGCGCTCGGTGCCGCGCGGTGTGCGGGACGAGGTGCCGGCGGGACGCGACGAACGCCGTCCGTCCGACGAGGTTCGCGCGCGGGTCGGACGGCGGGGTGGCTCTGACGGCACCGGGCGATCCTCCTGTCGGCGTGTGTGACGGCTACCCGTCGAAGGCTACTGGTGCCGCGGACCTCCCGGCGTGTCCCACTCCGGCGTGCCAGACTCCACGGGTGCGTAACGTTCTGGTCACCGGTGCCCTCGGTCATCTCGGCCGCTACGTCTTCGACCTTGCCGCGGCGCGCGGTGCGCGCGTACGGGGAATGGGATCGGCCGAGGTCGACATCACCGACCGCAGGTCGGTGGCGGCCGTCGTCGAACCCGGTTCCGTCGTGATCAACTGTGCCGCGTACACGGCGGTCGACGAGGCCGAGACGGACGAGGCCGCGGCGGCGGCCGTCAACGCGACCGGCCCCGCGCTTCTCGCGCGGGCGTGCGCCGATGCGGGCGCGCACCTGATCCACGTGTCCACCGACTACGTTTTCGCCGGTGACGCATCCCGCCCCTACACGGTCGACGCGCCCGCGGCACCGCGGACCGTGTACGGCCGGACGAAACTGGACGGGGAGCGAGGTGTGTTGGATGCGCTGCCCAGCGCCCACGTCGTGCGGACCGCGTGGTTGTACGCGGGGATCGGTACCGACTTCGTGTCGACGATGCGGCGTCTGGAACGCGAACGCGACACGATTCGGGTCGTCGACGACCAGCGGGGATGCCCGACCTACGCGCACGACCTCGCGGACGGCCTGCTCGATCTGGCCGAACGCGTCGACACCGCCCCCGTCCCCGGGGGGATCCTGCACGCCGTCAACGGCGGCGACGCCACCTGGTACGACCTGGCCCGCGCCGTGTTCGAGGAGATGGGCGCCGATCCGTCGCGGGTGCAGGCATGCACCAGCGCCGAGTTCGTCCGGCCGGCGCCGAGACCGGCCTATTCCGTCCTCGACACCGCCGGGTGGGCGGCCGCCGGTCTGGCACCGCTGCGTCCGTGGCGCGACGCGCTCGCCGCTGCTCTCGGGGCCGTGGAGACCGGGGCGTGACCGGTCCGGGCGTCCGTGATTCGTCGCACACCGGCCGGGTCGATAGGGTGGCCCGCGTGGATTCGACGCTGGCCGTGGTGACGGTCACCTATTCCCCCGGCGAGCACCTCGAGAACTTCCTCGCCAGCCTCGCCGACGCGACGACGCTGCCCACCCGCGTGATCATGGCGGACAACGGTTCGACCGACGGCGCTCCCGAGGCAGCGGCCGCGGCGCACCCGAACGCGGAACTGCTGCACACCGGCGGCAACATCGGCTACGGCGGCGCGGTCAACCGCGCGGTCGCGGAGGTCGATCCGTCGGCCGAGTTCGTGGTGGTCGCCAACCCCGATGTGCGGTGGGGTCGCGGGTCGCTCGACGCTCTGCTCGCCGCGGCCGCACGCTGGCCTCGCGCCGCCGCGCTGGGCCCGCTGATCCACGAACCCGACGGCAGCATCTACCCGTCCGCCCGCACGGTGCCCACCCTGGCCGGTGGCGTCGGGCATGCCTTGCTGGGCACGGTGTGGCCGGCCAATCCGTGGACGCGGCGATACCGGCAGGAGAACGAGGAGATCTCCGAACGGACCGTCGGGTGGTTGTCGGGTTCGTGCCTGCTGCTCCGTCGGGCCGCGTTCGATTCGATCGACGGGTTCGACTCCCGCTACTTCATGTACATGGAGGACGTCGATCTCGGGGACCGGCTCGGTCGCGCCGGCTGGCAGAACGTGTACGTGCCGTCGGCGGAGGTCACCCACGCCAAGGGGCACGCGGCGGGACGACACCCCGAACTGATGCTGCCCGCCCACCACGAGAGCGCCTACCGGTTCCAGGCCGATCGTCACCCGCACCCGTGGCAGGCACCCCTGCGGTGGGCGCTGCGGGGCGGCCTGGCGGTACGGTCGAGGATCGCCGTCGCGGCCGCGGTCCGCGCGCGGAAGGACGACAAGGCCGGCGAGCTGTCCGGCCACGACACCCAGGGGAAATCATGACGAGTGCTGCCGCACCGCACACCGACGCGGTGATCCTGGTCGGGGGCCAGGGGACGAGACTGCGCCCGCTGACGTTGTCGGCACCGAAGCCGATGCTCCCGACCGCCGGACTACCGTTCCTCACCCACCTGCTCGCTCGGATCCGCGAGGCCGGGATCAAGCACGTGGTCCTGGGGACGTCGTTCAAGGCGGAGGTGTTCGAAGAGCATTTCGCGGACGGCTCCGAGCTGGGGCTCGAGATCGAGTACGTCACCGAGACCGATCCGCTCGGCACCGGCGGCGGCATCCGCAACGTGCTACCGAAGCTGCGCGCCGACAACATCATGGTGTTCAACGGTGACGTGCTCGGGGGCACGGACCTCGGTGCGGTCCTGGACACCCATGTGCGCACCGAGGCGGACGTGACGCTGCATCTGGTCCGGGTCGGTGATCCGCGCGCGTTCGGCTGCGTGCCCACCGACGAGAACGGCCGTGTGACCGCGTTCCTGGAGAAGACGCAGGATCCGCCGACCGACCAGATCAACGCCGGGTGTTACGTGTTCCGCCGGGAGATCATCGAAACCATCCCGGAGGGACGCCCGGTGTCGGTCGAGCGGGAGGTGTTCCCCGCCTTGCTGACCGCAGGCAAGCGGGTGTTCGGGCACGTCGACGCGGCGTACTGGCGGGATATGGGCACTCCGGAGGACTTCGTCCGGGGATCGGCTGATCTGGTGCGCGGGATCGCACCGTCCCCGGCGCTGCAGGGGCAGCGCGGCGAGTCCCTCGTCCATCCCGGTGCCTCGGTCGCTCCGGGTGCCGTCCTCATCGGTGGTACCGTAATCGGTCGCGGCGCCGAGATCGGTGCTGGTGCGCGACTCGACGGCGCGGTGATCTTCGACGGCGCGAAGGTCGAGGCCGGTGCTGTCATCGAACGCACCATCGTCGGTTTCGGTGCGCGGATCGGTCCGCGGGCCCTGATCCGCGACGGCGTCATCGGGGACGGCGCCGACATCGGTGCGCGCTGCGAACTCCTTCGGGGCGCGCGGGTGTGGCCGGGCGTGACGCTCCCCGACGGGGGAATCCGGTTCAGTACCGACGTGTGAGGTAGTGGAATGAAGTTCGAACGCTATGTTGCTCTGGGTGATTCGTTCACCGAAGGGGTCGGGGATCCGGATCCTTCGCGCCCCAACGGATTGCGAGGGTGGGCCGATCGGGTCGCCGAGCAACTGGGTCGCGACAACGAGACGTTCGGGTATGCCAATTTCGCCGTCCGGGGTCGCCTCATGGGGCAGATCCTCGACGAGCAGATCGAACCGGCGCTCGAACTCGCACCCGATCTGGTGACGATCTACGCGGGCGGAAACGATCTCATGCGTCCGGGGCTGGACCTCGACGCCCTCGTCTCCCGCTACGACGAGGCGATCGGTGCGCTCGCCGCGACCGGCGCGACCGTCGTGATGTGGTCGGCGTACGACACCGGATGGGCTCCGGTGTTCCGGAAGCTGCGCGGCCGCGTCGCCACGTACAACGAGTTGGTGCGTGAGGTCGCCGAACGGCACGGCGCGACGCTCGTCGACTTCTGGCGGTTCGATGAGTACTGCGACTACCGGATGTGGGATTTCGACCGTCTGCACATGTCGCCGGAAGGTCACCGCAACATGGCGATTCGTGTGCTCGAGGCGATCGGCGTCGACCACGGCATCGAGCCCGTCGAACTCGGGCCGGCCCCGGTGCTCGAGCGCCAGGAACAGCGCCGCGCGGACCTCGCGTGGGCCCGTGACTTCCTCGTTCCGTGGGTGGGTCGTCGGTTGCGGCACGAATCGTCGGGCGACGGGGTGACGGCGAAGCGTCCCGTGCCCGCGCCGATCACCTGCTGATCCCGAATCCGTTTTCCCGCTGCGATTTCCGTCGTCCGCTACCGCCGGGGCGGTAGCGGACGACCGGGGTTGCAGCGGG
>NZ_JAIYEP010000098.1 GCF_020515525.1 Rhodococcus yananensis | reverse complement strand
TGCGCAGGCTGGCGGGCGGGGTGAAACGCTCACCGTACTTCGCGGCGAGTTCCTCGGCCCTCTTCACGAAACCATCCTTGCCGCCGGGGTATCCGACGATGTACTGCGCGACACCACCGGTCCACGCGGGGAAACCGATGCCCAGGATCGAACCGATGTTGGCGTCGGCGGTGGTCTCGAGAACACCTTCGTCGAAGCACTTCTGGGTCTCGATCGCCTCGGCGAACAGCATCCGGTCGATCAGATCCTGCAACGGCACGTCGAGGGTCGCCACGGTGTCGAATCGATCGCGCACACCCTGCCAGATTCCGAGACGCTTGCCGTTCTCGTCGTACTCGTAGAAGCCGGCCTTCTCGAGGCGACCCGGACGACCCTGCTCGACCATGAAGTCGACGACGTCGAGGGCGGGGTGGCGGGTGGTGCCGAGCTTGGTGTCGCCCTGCTCCGCGGCCTCCGCGCTCTCCTTCGCGATCTTCTGCATGAGCTTCATGTTCAGCTCATCGGTCAACTGCAGCGGCGGAGCCGGGTACCCGGCCTGCGACCCGGCCTGCTCGATCGTCGCGGGTTCGATGCCCTCGGAGACCATCGCGATGGCCTCGTTGACGAACGTGCCGATGACTCGGGAGGTGAAGAACCCGCGGCTGTCGTTGACGACGATCGGGGTCTTCCGGATCGCCAGCGTGTAGTCGAACACGCGGGCCAGCGCCTCGTCGGATGTCTTCTCGCCCTTGATGATCTCGACGAGCGGCATCTTGTCGACCGGGGAGAAGAAGTGGATACCGATGAAGTCCTCGGGGCGCTTGACACCGGTCGCGAGACCCGTGATCGGCAGCGTCGAGGTGTTCGAACCGAGCAGCGCATCGGGGTCGACGACATCCTCGATCTCCTGGAACACCTTGTGCTTGAGCTCGGTGTTCTCGAAGACCGCCTCGATGACGAAGTCGACGCCCTTCAGGTCGGCGGCGTCGGCGGTCGGGTGGATCCGGTCCAGGAGCGCCTTCGACTTCTCCTCGGTGGTCTTCCCGCGCGACAGAGCCTTCGCCTCGATCTTCTCGGAGTACGCCTTGCCGCGTTCGGCTGCCTCGGCGGTGACGTCCTTGAGGACGACCTCGAAGCCCGCGCGCGCCGACACGTACGCGATACCGGCACCCATCATGCCCGCGCCGAGCACGCCGACCTTCTTGATCTCACGCTTCGGCACATCCTTCGGGCGCGACGCACCCGAACCGATGGCCTGCATGTCGAAGAAGAACGCCTGGATCATGTTCTTCGCGACCTGACCGGTGGCGAGTTCCACGAAGTAGCGGGACTCGATGGTCGATGCGTTGTCGAAGTCGACCTGCGCGCCCTCGACGGCCGCGGCCATGATCGCGCGCGGAGCGGGCATCGGAGCACCCTTGAGCTGCTTGCGCAGATTCGCGGGGAAGGCCGGCAGGTTCGCGGCGATGGCGGGGCTCGACGGGGCACCGCCGGGAATCTTGAATCCCTTGACATCCCACGGCTGCACGCCGCCCTCGGGGTTCTCCTTGATCCATGCCTTCGCCGCGGGCACGAGATCGTCCACGCTGCCGACGACCTCGTCGACGAGCCCGATCTCCTTCGCCTTCACCGCGTTGTACTTGTTGCCCTGCAACAGCACCGAGAGCAACGCGGTCTGGATGCCGAGGAGACGGACGGTGCGGGTGATTCCGCCGCCGCCGGGGAGCAGACCCAGGCTCACCTCGGGCAGACCGATCTGCACGCCCTTGACGTCGGCGGCGATGCGGTGGTGGGTGGCGAGCGCGATCTCGAGGCCACCGCCGAGTGCGGCACCGTTGACGGCCGCGACCACCGGCTTTCCGAGGGTTTCGAGGCGGCGGAGATCGGCCTTGATGTCCTGCACCTCGTCGAACGCGGCCTGCGCGTCGTCGGGTCCGATGGCGATGATGTTGCGGAGGTCGCCGCCGGCGAAGAACGTCTTCTTCGCCGAAGTGATGACGACACCGGTGATCGAGTCCTTCTCGGCGACGAGGCGGTCGACGGTGGACTTCATCGACGCCTTGTACAACTCGTTCATCGTGTTCGCGCCCTGGTTCGGGTCGTCGAGCGTGAGAACGACGATGCCGTCGGCGTCCTGATCCCAGGAAATCATGTTGTCGGTCACTGTGGTTCGATTCCTTCCGGTGTCAGACGCGCTCGATGATGGTGGCCACGCCCATACCGCCACCGATGCACAGGGTGACGAGGGCGCGCTTGGCTCCGCGGCGTTCGAGTTCGTCGACCATCGTGCCGGTGATCATGGCGCCGGTCGCGCCGAGCGGGTGACCCATCGCGATGGCGCCGCCGTTGACGTTGAGCTTCTCGTCGGGGATCTTCAGGTCCTTCTGGAACTTCAGCACGACCGACGCGAACGCCTCGTTGATCTCGAACAGGTCGATGTCGTCGACGGTCAGGCCGGCGGCGGCGAGCGCCTTGTGCGCGGCCGGGGTGGGCCCCGTCAGCATGATCGTCGAGTCGGCGCCGGACGTCGCGGTCGCGACGATGCGGGCACGCGGGTTCAGACCGAGATCCTTGCCGGCCTGCTCGGAGCCGACGAGGACGAGGGCAGCGCCGTCGACGATGCCGGAGCTGTTGCCACCGTGGTGAACGTGGTCGATCTTCTCGACGAAGTGGTACTTCTGCAGCGCGACAGCGTCGAATCCACCCATCTCACCGACACCGGCGAAGGACGGTGCGAGCTTGCCGAGACCGGCGAGCGTGCTGTCGGGGCGCATGTGTTCGTCGTGGTCGAGGACGGTCAGGCCGTTCTGGTCCTTGACCGGCACGACCGACTTCGAGAAGTAGCCGCCGGACCAGGCCGCGGCGGCGAGTTGCTGGGAACGCAGCGCGTAGGCGTCGACGTCCTCGCGGGTGAAACCTTCGATGGTGGCAATGAGGTCGGCCGAAATGCCCTGCGGTACAAGGTAGCTGTCGTAGTTGGTGGCGGGGTCCTGCATCCAGGCGCCACCGTCGGAGCCCATCGGGACCCGCGACATGGATTCGACACCACCGGCGAGGACGAGTTCGTCCCATCCGGAGCGGACCTTCTGAGCCGCCATGTTGACGGCTTCGAGACCGGACGCGCAGAAGCGGTTGATCTGCACGCCACCGGTGGTCACGGGCAGTCCCGCGACCGTGACGGCGGTGCGCGCGATGTCGGCGCCCTGGTCACCGACCGGGCCGACGACGCCGAGGATCAGATCGGAGATGCGGTTCTCGTCGAGATCGGGGAAGCGGACGCGCAACTCGTCGATCAGGCCGGTGACCAGCGAGATCGGTTTGACGGAGTGCAGCGAACCGGTCTTCTTGCCGCGGCCTCGGGGTGTTCGGATGGCTTCATAGACGAATGCCTCTGTGGTCACAGTGCGCAGATTCCTTCCGTGATCGAGATGCCGTGCTCGTGGTTGCCGTGATCGTGGTGTGCGATGCGGTGACGTGCCGGCGACGACCGTCACACTCGGCCTCGTCCCACCGTAGGAGCGCGGTGCGCGGCGGGTTAAGGACCGAACCGATCGGGCTGTGTGACCGAACCGAGCGTTCGGCCCCACCGCCTTCCCCCGCCACACCCACGGTGAGCGAGCGGCACATCCACTCGATCGAATCGATCGGGTGTACCACTCGCTCACCGGGGGAGCGGGTGTCGGTAGGGTTCGGTGCCATGTCTGCTGCTGAGGGGGCGGTCGCCGAACTCGTCGTCGGCGCCGGGAAGGTACTGCGAGCGTACGGGCACCACGACATCGCCGACCGGGCCGAACGCAAGTTGTCCGCCGAGGAGCGGATCCGTTCCGTGGTGGTGGTCGGCGAGATCAAACGCGGAAAGAGCACGCTGGTGAGCGCGCTGATCGGACGCGACGGCGCTGCCGTGGACGACGTGGAGAACTCGACTGCGATCTCGGTGCGGTTCGTCGTCGCGGACGACGAGCATCCCGAAGGCACCGCCGACCTCGTGTTCCCCGACGGGGTGCGACGCATCGACCGTGCCGACCTCGCGGAGTGGGCGACGACCGGTGGACGCCACGTTCTCGATCCCACCGTCGAAGCGCTCCCGGTCGCGGCGATCGTGCCGGTGGCCTCCCCGCGATTGACGCACGCGTCGATCGTCGACACCCCCGGAGTCGGCGGTCTCGATCCGCGCCATGCGGGTCTGGCCGCGCAGTCGGCCGAGCAGGCCGCGGTCCTGGTGATGGTGTGCGAGGCGTCGACGCCGATCACCGAACCCGAGATGACGTTCCTGCGCGAGAACGCAGCCGGTGTCGAGAACGTGATCGTGGCAGTCAGCAAGACGGACAAGGCGACCACCCGGTGGCGGGAGATCGTCGCCGAGAACCGGAAGCTGATCTCCCGGCACGTCGGACGCGACATTCCCGTCGTGCCGGTGTCGAGCGTGCGGGCACTGGCCGCACTGGAGTCGGGCCTGCCCGAGCATCTACGCGAACGCGCACTGAACTTCTCGGGGTTGCCTGCCCTGTGGGCGGTGCTCGACACCCGACTCGAATCCGCCGACCGGTCCCCCGCGGACGACGCGCTACGCACCTCGCTGGAGGGATTGCGCCGGGTGGAGCAGCGGATCGAGGACGAGCTGAACGTCGTGAAGGAGGGCGAGAAGGCGATCCCCGATCTGAGTGCCGAGCTCGATCGGTTGAAAGGCCTCAAGGACGAGGCCCAGCAGTGGGAACAGCACCTGCAGCGCGACCTGACCCTCGCCCGACAGCGGGCGTCGACACGGCTGGACGAGAACCTCGCCGAGGTCCGCGAACGATGGACGACGAAGATCAACAAATCGTCGTTGGACGTGCTACGCCGGTCCCCGCAGGTGTTCACCGCCCAGATCCAGTCCGATCTGCTCGGCGCGATGGCCGCGACCGCCGAGTGTTTCCTCACCGACCTCGAACGGATCACCACGGAGTTGTTCGGCGACGAGGAACGGTGGGAGCAGATCCGGGAGATCGCGCTCCTGTCGATGCAGACCGATCCGCTGGTGACCGGTGAGGTGGCGTCGAAGCGTCAGGGACTGCTCGATCCGAGCGTCCTGTCGATGGGCATGATCGGCACGACGATGCTCGGGGCCGTGATCGGGGTGGGGGCGATCGCGGGTGTCGCCTGGGTCGCGATCAACCTGGGATTCCGCGCGATGCGGGCCGGCAAGACGAATCTGCTGACGTGGTTGCGGGAGACCATCGCGACCGTCCGCACCGCGACCACCCGCATGCTCGACGGAACACTGGCGACGACCCGCCCCGAGATCGTGCTCAGCCGCCGCCGGCAGCTGCAGGAACGCATCACCGACCTGCAGAAGCAGATCGAGGAGGCGAAGCGGTCCGCGCAGGCCGATTCCGCGGCCCGCGAAGCATCGATCACCCGATTGGAGAAGAACCTGCGCATCACGCGGGCGAAGATCACGCCCATCGAGGAGGCCCTCGCGGCGGGAACAGGAGCGGCAGCGTGACGACGACGCAGACCCCCACCGCACCCGACCCGGTGCACCAGCGGATCGACGCCGCGCTGCACCGGCTCGCGTCGTTCGGTGGCGACCTGGTCGATCACGCCAACCGGATCGGGGCGATCCTGTGGTCGCCACCGCGGATCGTGGTGGTGGGCCGCCTGAAGGCGGGCAAGTCGACGCTGGTCAACGCACTGATCGGTGCGCCGGTCGCCGAGACGGCCGCACTCGAGGCCACGAACGTCGTGACCGTGTACGAGAACGGTGCGCCGTCGCGTGCCGATGTGGTGCTCACCGACGGATCCCGCGGCCCCGTCCCCCTGTCCTTCGGCACCACCGTCGAACTCGGGCACTCCCCGACCGACGTGGCGTATGTACACCGTTACGTGCCGTCGCAGGCACTGAGCCGCATCACGCTCGTCGACACCCCCGGCCTGGCGACGCTGACGGTGGCGAACGCCGCCGCGACCGAGCGCGCCCTGATCGACGGCTTCGAACAGACCCGCGCGGCGTCGGTGGATGCCGACGCCGCGGTGTTCCTGTTCGATTCGATGCCGCGCAGCGACGAGATCGACTTCCTGCACCGGGTGGGTTTCACTCCGCTGAACACACTCGGGGTGCTGTCCCGCGCGGACGGTTTCGGCCGCGGTGTGCTGGGTCGCCGCGACCCGATCGGTCACGCGACCCGGCACGCGGCGGTGCTGGCGGAACGCCTGCGGGACGTGGTCGGGTCGGTCG
This sequence comes from Rhodococcus yananensis, assembly GCF_020515525.1. GTDB lineage: Bacteria > Actinomycetota > Actinomycetes > Mycobacteriales > Mycobacteriaceae > Rhodococcus > Rhodococcus yananensis. The sequence continues at coordinate 5,672 of NZ_JAIYEP010000098.1, read as the reverse complement.
TCCCCGTCGCCGGCCTGCTGGCGCAGACCGCGCACACCGGGGCGTTCACCGAACGCGACGCCCGCGCGCTCGCCGCTCTCGCACCGTTCGCGCCGCTGGAGTTGTTCGATCTGCTCGACGCCGACGACGGCACGCTCCCGGTTCCGCGCGAGCAGGTGGTACGCCTGATCGACATGGTCGGCGAGTACGGGCTCGTGCACGGTCGTCACGCCGCCACCGGCGGCGCGCACGGGGTGAACGGTTGGCTGACGTCGGTGTCGGGCATCGACCCGCTCACCGCGGTGCTCGACCGGTCGTTGCGGCGGTTCGCGGTGCTGCACCGCGCCGGACGGATCCTGTCGGAGTTGGATTCCCTCGCCTACAGTCACCCGGCACGCGACGGCATCCGGGAGATCGTGTCCACCCTCGACAGCGATCCCGTGCTCGTTCCGGTCGGTCTGCTGCGTGCCCTCAAGTCCCTCCTCGAAACCGACCCGGACGCCCCCGCGGTCGCGGAGCTGACCCGGGTACTGCGCGGCACGACGATCGCCGCGTGCCTCGACGTCGATCCCGCGACACCACCCGAACAGTTGCGTGCCGTCGCGCAGGAGCGGCTCGTGGCGGTGCAGGCACAGTCCCTGAGCACACGGTCGGCGGCGGAGGACGTGGCGTTGGCTGCGCTCACCCGCGCGTACATGTCGATGTTCCGCGCGGGGTCCTGACGCCGCCCGCCCGCCCCGGTGGCGTGACGTGTGACACATCCATGGGCGACCCGAACGCCCGGACCTGCGCAAACGTCGCGGCGACGCGGTCTGTTCGAAGAACACCGCGCCCCCCGGGGAACTTTCCGATCCGTCCGATGCTCATATCTCCGACAACAGCGAACGACGGATGTCGCCACAACGGCACACAACCGGGAAAGCGAGCAGAACGATGGCACAGGACTTCTTCTCCAACAGCACGGCCAGCTCCGCCTCCGATTCCACCGCGAGCACCACCTCCGACTCGACGTACGGTTCGTCGGCCGCCGACAACTCGTCGGCGTCGACCGACAGCACGCAGTCCGACTCGTCGTACGGCTCGTACGGTTCGTCCGACAGCGGTTCGTCCTACGGTTCCTCGTCGACCAGCGACCAGGGGTCGGTGAGCTACGAATCCTATGAGCGCTACGAGCGCTACGACTCCTCGGGTTCGAGCAGCTCCGATTCGTCGTACGGTTCGGCCGCGAACAGCGGTTCGTACGGCTCCTACGGGTCGTCGTCGGATTCGTCGGACTCCAGCAACCAGGCATCGTCGTCGGCGGCGAACAGCAGCGGCGGCACGTCGACGACGTCCGACTCCGCCGATCGCAGCGCATCCACCGGTTCGAGCCAGACGTCGTCCACCGGTTCGGCACCGACCGCCTCCGCGGACACGGGTTCGGCATCGACCTCGACGTCGACCGCCTCGGAGCCGGTCGTTCTCAACGAGTACGTGGACGCCGACGGCGGCACCGTCGTCGAGTACGACACCGACGGCGACGGACAGGTCGATCTCGCGACGCTCGATTCCGACAACGACGGCAAGGTCGACGCACAGCTCACCGACACCGACGGCGACGGCATCCCCGATCTCCTCGAGGTCGATCAGGACGGCGACGGCTACGTCGATGCCGCGGCGAAGGACACCGACGGCGACGGCGTCTTCGACACGGCGGCGTTCGACCTCGACGGTGACGGCAGCGTCGACGCCGTCCTCGACCTGGAGACGGGTGCCGTGGACTACGACGGCGACGGCGTCGCCGACGACTACATCGACGTCAGCGACCTCGGTGCGGGCACCGGATCGGACGCGGGCGCCGACCTCGTCTGAATCAGCTTCAGCAGCTGATCCGCTTCTCAGTACCCGCCAGTCCCACCCGGCCGTGATGCACGACCCGGCCGTCCGTCCGAAGGAAGTTGATCGTGGTGACACCCGACGCCGGCCAGATGCCGTCCCGCGACAGTCTCGACGAATTGATCGCCGCAGCCGATCTGGCCCACGAGGGCGACGAGCAGGCCGAGATCACCGACCGGCTCGCGGCGGTCGGGGTCGAGCGGGTCGACGCCCCGACGGGTTCGTCGTTCGATCCGACGCTGCACCGCGTGGTTGCGATGGTCCCGGCGGCGGCGCCGACCGACGAGAACACGATCGACGAGACGGTACGGCCGGGTTGGCGTCTCCACGGCGAGATGCTCCGGTTCGTCGAGGTCCGGGTGCGGGTCCATCCCTCCCGATGCCCCGGCTCTGCGTGACGCCGGCACCGACCCCACCGGTATCTGTACACGCGGTACACACCCACCCGTGGGCGTCACGCGACACAGCTCTTTTGTAAGCTCCGCTCGGCCGTTCCGGACCGACGCGGCGGAACGCACCGACGGAATTCGAGGGGAAGTAGAACGATGAGCTGGGTCCTGGCAGTCGATTTCGGCACGTCCAACACATCGGCAGCACACCGTATCGGCCCCGACCGGGTCGAATCACTGCCGCTGTCGCACACCAGCAACCTCATGCCGTCGTCCGTGTACATCGAGGGACCGCACACGATGTCCACCGGTGAGGTCGCCGTCAACCAGGCATCGCTCGATCCCGCCGGATTCGTCGCCGCACCCAAGACCCACGTCTCCACCGGCACCATCCCCGTGCGCGGACAAGAGATCCCCGTCGCCACGATGATCGCCGCGGTCCTACGCACCGTCCACGGCCAGGCACTCCAACGGCACAACAACGAACCGCCCTCCGCGGTCGTCCTCACCCACCCCGAGGCCTGGTCCAATCGCGAACTCGCGGTCCTCCGTGAGGCCGCCTCCCTCGCCGGGCTCGGCGGCAACGTCTCGCTCATCTCCGAACCCCGTGCGGCCGCCTTCTACTACTCCCGCCAGCACGACGCCAAGATCGTCAAGGGCTCCACCATCGCCGTCTTCGATTTCGGTGGCGGCACACTCGACGTCGCGGTCCTGACCGCCACCAGCGAGTGGACCTTCGAGGTCCTGCGCGCCGGCGGCGACAACGCCCTCGGTGGAAAGAACCTCGACGCCACCATCTCCCGCTGGGTCGACCGTCACCTCGCCGACGAGAACCCCGACCTCGCCGCCTGGCTGCGCACCCCCGACGGACTCAACGCTCGACGCACCCTCGACGACCAGATCCGACGCGCCAAAGAGCTGCTCTCCCAAGCACCGTCGGCCACGATCCGCATCAGCGGCAACGCCACCGACATGACTCTGACACTCACCCGCGACGAGTTCGAGCAACTCATCGAACCGCAGATCACCCGAGGTGTCGCCCTCGCCGCGGCCGTTCTACGCGACGCCGGCGTGGACCCCGGATCGCTGCAGGCCCTCTACCTCACCGGTGGGTCCTCCCGCATCCCCTACGTGCATCGCCGCCTCGCCGAGCTCGGCCCCATCGCCACCCTCGACGACCCCAAGACCGTCGTCGCCAAGGGCGCAGCCGGTTTCGTCGCCGGTGGCCGCACCACCGAGCCCCCCGCCAACCTCGACACCGAGGTGCTCCGTAATCGTCCCGGGGCGGCGCCGCAACCGCATCCGCAGGTGCGTCCGCAGTTCACGGGTCCGAACCCGATGGGAGCGCAGGTCGGCCCGCCCGCGGGACCCGACACGGCAGCATCCGGATCGGGTGGAAACCGGAAGTTGGTCACGGCGGTCGGCGGTGGTCTCGCGGTGCTGCTCGTCGCTGCGGGCGCCTTCTTCTTCGTCACACGCGACGACGGCCCCGGCACCGACACCGCGACGGTCGCCGAGACCGGCGGGACCGACGGCGATGCAGCACCGAACGCGGCGCCTGCTGCCACCGCCGATTCGACCTTCATCAGCGAGACCACCGACGACGTCACGTCGGTGATCCCGGCGAAGCTCGTCACCGGATCGTCGGCGTGCGAGAAGTCGGGTTTCTCGGGTGAGGGCGCACTGCAGGTGCGGTGCCTCATCAGTCCCGATTCGTCGCTGGGCAAGGCCATCGGGATGGAACGCACCGACTACCAGTCCGTCACCGCCTGGCGCGACGACCAGTACGCACGCTCGAACTTCATCCGCCTCCGCGACAACAAGTCCGACGGGCACACGAAGATCGTGTCCGCCGACGGAAACAGGATCATCGATTTCGATCCCGACGAAACGTATTACGTGTACTTCACCGTCATCGACCGGTCGACCGGCGCGATCCTCCAGTTCTCGATGGACACCGTCGATCTGGGGATGACCTTTCTGACCGAACTCGAACTTGCAGACGCCTGATCACAGGCACCACAACAGGAGTATCCCCACCATGCGTACCGTACCGATCCTCGTGGCGGCGACCGCCGCCACCGTGCTGCTCGCCGGATGCGGCAGCACATCCGCGGGAACACCGCAGGCCGAAGGCGCCGACAGCACCTCGAGCGACACCGCGACCACCGCGTCGTTCGACGTCGACACCCTGGACACCGGCGAATACCGCACCGAACCCCGTGATTTCGAAGCCGACGGTATCAACGCCGCCGACTTCGGCCCGGCGGTCGAGGGCCAGCGCATGGCGGAGTTCGTCGTGCTCCCCCACGACATCGATCCTCGCCTCACCGACGGTGCCAGCATGAACAACGGTGTCGGAGTGGGTGGTATCGCCAAGTCGGGGCTCACCAACGACGCCGCGCGGCAGGCGCTCGAACCGTTCGACGTCATCACGACGTTCACCGATTTCCACGGATCCCCGGACGACGCGTACAACCTGGGTGTCTCCGTCTGGCGATTCGCCGATGCCGATCAGGCCGCTCAGGCCGCGACGGCCCTCCACACCGCCGAGCTCACCCCGCCCGCGGCGGACGACATCTTCGCGAGCGGGCCCGGCACCGAGGTGTCCCTGCCGACGCTTCCCGACACCCTGGCATCGACGTACCGGTGGGAGACCACCGAGACCGACACGATGTCGACGTTCACGGCGCGGGGCCCCCACGTCATCTACACGTACGTGTCGACGACCACCGGCGGCACCGACTGGGTCAGCGACACCACGACGCGCACGATCGAACGGCAGATCCCGATGATCGACGCGTTCCCGTTCACCCCCACCGACCAGATCGAGAGCCTTCCGGTCGACGTCGACAAGGTGCTCGGCCGCGCCGTGGGGTTCCTCGAGAACGAGTACGCCAGCAACTCCGACACCGCCGTGTACGGGCCGCTCGGCTGGCTGCACTTCGATTCCGATCCCGAGGAGACCGCCGCGCTGTTCGAGGAGACCGGAACCGACCGCATCGCACGGGCGAACTCGACCGTGTACCGCACCGACGGTCCCGAGTCCGCCCTCACGCTCCGTGACGCCTTCGTCGCACAGACCCTCGATGCCTACCCCGACATCACGGAAGAGGCTGCGCCCCAGAATGTTCCCGGCACCGTGTGCTACGGGGGCGACATCTCCCAGGGCCGACTGACCAAGTGCCTCATCGCGTACGGACCGTACCTGGCCGAGGTCGCCGGCTTCCGCGCGGTCGGCAACACCGATCCCGACGACGACACCCTGCGCACCCTGTCGCAGCGTGTCGCCACCCAGTACGTCAAGTTCGTCCGCGCCGAGGAGATGGGTCTCGGCGAGAACTGATCGCCGCGCTCTATCCGGTGGTCGTGCCACCGGGTGAACCGTCCACAGGTCCCCCACCGTCCGGCATGCCTGGCATGCCGGAC
>NZ_JAIYEP010000097.1 GCF_020515525.1 Rhodococcus yananensis | reverse complement strand
GCTCCGTGTCAGGGTGGGGTCTCGGCCTGCCGAACCGACCCCGACGCACCGATCGCCTAGTCTCGACGGTATGCAGCGGATCATCGGCATCGAGGTCGAATACGGGATCTCCTCACCCAACGAACCCACCGCGAACCCCATCCTCACGTCCACCCAGGCCGTGTTGGCGTACGCGGCGGCCGAGGGGGTGCCGCGCGCGAAGCGCACCCGCTGGGATTACGAGGTCGAGTCACCCCTGCGCGACGCCCGCGGGTTCGACCTGGGCCGCTTCAACGGTCCCGCCCCGGTCATCGACGCCGACGAGGTGGGGGCGGCGAACATGATCTTGACCAACGGCGCCCGGTTGTATGTCGATCACGCGCATCCGGAGTACTCGGCGCCGGAGGTCACCGACCCGTTGGACGCGGTGATCTGGGACAAGGCCGGGGAACGGGTGATGGAGGCCGCGGCGCGGCACGCGTCGAGTGTGCCGGGGGCGCCGCGCCTGCAGTTGTACAAGAACAACGTCGACGGCAAGGGCGCGTCGTACGGCACCCACGAGAATTATCTGATGTCGCGGCAGACCCCGTTCTCGGCGGTGGTGGCGGGGTTGACCCCGTTCTTCGCGTCCCGGCAGGTGATCTGCGGGTCGGGGCGGGTGGGGATCGGGCAGTCCGGGGACGAGGCCGGTTTCCAGCTGTCGCAGCGCGCCGACTACATCGAGGTGGAGGTCGGGCTCGAGACCACCCTCAAACGGGGCATCATCAACACCCGCGACGAGCCGCACGCCGACGCCGACAAGTACCGGCGGCTGCACGTGATCGTCGGGGATGCGAATCTGGCGGAGACCGCGACGTATCTGAAGGTGGGGACGACGGCGCTGGTGCTGGATCTGATCGAGGCGGGGGTGGACCTGTCGGATCTGCAGTTGGCGCGGCCGGTGACGGCGGTGCATCACATCAGTCACGATCCGACGCTGCGCAAGACGGTGGCGTTGGTGGACGGCCGGGAACTCACCGGGCTGGCGTTGCAGCGGATCTACCACGAGCGGGCCGCGACGTTCCACGAGGGCACCGACGATGCGCGGGTCACCGATGTGTTGGAACGGTGGGCGATGGTCCTCGATCTGCTCGAGCGGGATCCGATGGACTGCGCGGATCTGCTGGACTGGCCGGCGAAGCTGCGGTTGCTGGAGGGGTTCCGGAACCGGGAGAACCTGGCGTGGTCGGCGCCGCGGTTGCACCTGGTGGACCTGCAGTATTCGGATGTGCGTCTGGACAAGGGTCTGTACAACCGGTTGGTGGCGCGGGGATCGATGCAGCGGCTGGTGTCCGAGCAGCAGGTCCTCGACGCGGTGCACACCCCGCCGGCGGACACCCGCGCGTTCTTCCGAGGTGAGTGTCTGCGCCGGTTCGGGGCGGACATCGCGGCGGCGAGTTGGGATTCGGTGATCTTCGATCTGGGTGGCGAGTCGCTGGTGCGGATCCCGACGCTCGAGCCGCTGCGCGGTAGCCGCGCGCACGTCGGGGCGTTGCTCGAGTCGGTGGAGTCGGCGGCGGAACTGGTGGATCAGCTCACGCACTGAGCAGCATCGGGTGCCGCGGCCGGGGCGGCCCGGTGTGGCGACACGCGCAGTGTCACCGTGCGTGTCGTGTCCGAATCGGTAGGGTGGACATCGATGTCGTGGTGTGCCGCTCCGGTCGTCGGTCGGGGTGCATGCCACTCGAGACGGAGGAGGTCGCGGCTATGGCGCAGGAGCAGACCACACGCGGTGGCGGCGGAGACGACGACGAGGTCACCGGTGACGGTGGTGCCGGTCAGGAACGTCGCGAGAAGCTCGCGTCGGAGACCGACGATCTCCTCGACGAGATCGATGATGTGCTCGAGGAGAACGCGGAGGACTTCGTCCGCGCCTACGTGCAGAAGGGTGGCCAGTGACAGCGGACCGACCGTCGTTTCCGTACCGCGGGGTGCAGGAGGGCCTGCACCCCGCGTCGTCCCTGTCGTCGTTCACCGAGCATCTGCGGGTTCACGCACCGGAGTTGTTGCCGGAGAACCGGTTCGCGCGGGAGGTCGGCGTGCACGGTGATGTGGCGCCGCACGGCACCACCATCGTGGCGTTGACGTTCGACGGTGGGGTGGTTCTGGCCGGGGATCGGCGGGCCACGATGGGCAACCTCATCGCGTCACGTGACGTGGAGAAGGTGTTCGTCACGGACGCGTATTCGGCAGCGGGGATCGCTGGGACGGCGGGTCTGGCCGTGGAGATGGTGCGGCTGTTCGCGGTCGAACTCGAGCACTACGAGAAGATCGAGGGGGTGTCGCTCACATTCGACGGCAAGGCCAACCGGCTGTCGTCGATGGTGCGCGGCAACCTCGGGGCGGCCATGCAGGGTCTGGCGGTGGTGCCGCTGCTCGTCGGGTTCGATGTGGACGCGGTCGAGGCGCGGCGCGCGGGCCGGATCGTGTCCTACGACGTGGTCGGCGGCCGGTACGAGGAACGCGCCGGGTATCACGCGGTCGGGTCGGGATCGCTGTTCGCGAAGTCGGCGCTCAAGAAGCTCTACCGCGCCGACGCCGACGAGGCCACGGCGCTGCGGGCGGCTGTGGAGGCGTTGTACGACGCGGCGGACGACGACAGCGCCACCGGTGGCCCGGACACCACGCGGGGGATCTATCCGACGGCGGTGACGGTCACTGCGGCCGGGGCGACGCTGGTGCCGGAGGAGACGTTGTCGGAGTTGGCGCGGGCGGTCGTCGCCGCGCGCACTGCAGCTGGAGGTCTGGGATGACGCTTCCGTACTATGCGTCGGCCGAGCAGATCATGCGGGATCGCTCGGAGCTGGCCCGCAAGGGCATCGCCCGGGGCCGCAGTGTGATCGCTGCGGTGTACGAGGACGGGGTGCTGTTCGTCGCGGAGAATCCGTCGAAGGCGCTGCACAAGATCAGCGAACTCTACGATCGGCTCGGGTTCGCGGCGGTCGGCAAGTACAACGAGTTCGAGAATCTGCGCCGGTGGGGCATCATGCACGCCGACATGCGCGGGTATTCCTACGATCGGCGGGATGTGACGGGCCGGTCGGTGGCGAATGCGTACGCGCAGCTGCTGGGCACCATCTTCACCGATCAGGCGAAGCCGTACGAGGTGGAGTTGTGTGTCGCCGAGGTCGGTCGGGTCGTCGACGACGAGGCCGCGCAGTTGTACCGCATCACCTATGACGGCTCGATCGTCGACGAACCGCAGTTCGTGGTGATGGGTGGCAATACCGAACCGATCCTGGCGGCGTTGCGCGAGTCGTATCGGCCGCAGCTGGATCTGGCGTCGGCGGTGGCGACGGCGGTGGCCGCGTTGCAGCAGGGCACGGTGGGGGGATCGGCCGCGGCGGATGCCGCGCCGCGGGTGTTGGGCCGCCGGGAACTGGAGGTGGCGGTGTTGGAGCGGTCGCGGCCGCGGCGTGCGTTCCGCCGGATCACCGGGGCCGCCCTCGATGCGTTGCTGCCCGCCGCCGCGACCGGCACGTCCACCCCGGCGGGTGCGGATCAGGGGTCCGGGGAGCCGGAGCAGGGGGAGTCCGGGCAGTAGACGGTCAGCGCCGACGGGACCGCGCGGAGGGTGAACGCGGTTCCGTCGGCGGGTCGGTGGCAGCCGTTGCCGGCGAGAACATCCATGTCGACCACGCCTCCGGCGCGAAGGCGTCCCGTCCGCAGAGGCCTCGATACCTCCACCGCAGAGGGTCGTGCCATGTGCTGTGATCGGCGGCGCGGCTCAGGGACCGTAGCAGCGGGTCCGCCCGGGGACGGCGGCGATGCGTCGCAGCGCGCGCACAGCGTCCGGTGGTGGCCCGGTGGTGGCGGAGGTGGGGATGCGGCACCGGCCTCTGCCGAGGAGACCGCCGATCCGGGGTGCGGGTGACGCGCCGCGGCGGAGTTGTGTCGTTGCGGGGCGTCGCGACGGTGTCCGCGCGGTACTGTCGAGGTGTGCAGCGACGAATCATGGGGATCGAGACGGAGTTCGGGGTCACGTGCACCTTCCACGGGCACCGTCGGCTCAGCCCGGACGAGGTGGCCCGCTACCTGTTCCGGCGGGTGGTCTCGTGGGGGCGCAGCTCGAACGTGTTCCTGCGGAACGGGGCCCGCCTGTATCTGGATGTGGGTTCGCACCCCGAGTACGCGACCGCCGAGTGCGACGATCTGCTGCAGTTGGTCACCCACGATCACGCGGGGGAGCGGGTGCTCGAGGACCTGCTCGTCGACGCGGAGCAGCGGCTCGCCGAGGAAGGTATCGGCGGCGACATCTACCTGTTCAAGAACAACACCGATTCGGCGGGCAATTCGTACGGCTGCCACGAGAATTATCTGGTGGGGCGGGTCGGGGAGTTCTCCCGCATCTCCGATGTGCTGTTGCCGTTCCTGGTGACACGGCAGTTGATCTGCGGTGCCGGGAAGGTGCTGCAGACCCCGAAGGCCGCCACGTTCTGTCTGTCGCAGCGCGCCGAGCACATCTGGGAGGGTGTGTCGTCGGCGACGACCCGGTCGCGGCCGATCATCAACACCCGGGACGAGCCGCACGCGGACGCGGAGAAGTACCGGCGGTTGCATGTGATCGTCGGGGATTCGAACATGTCGGAGACCACCACGATGCTCAAGGTGGGGTCGGCGGCGTTGGTGCTCGAGATGATCGAGGCCGGGGTGGCGTTCCGGGATTTCGCGTTGGACAATCCGATCCGCGCGATCCGGGAGGTGTCGCACGATCTGACGGGGCGGCGGCCGGTGCGTCTGGCGGGGGGTCGGCAGGCCAGCGCCCTGGACATCCAACGTGAATACCATGCGCGGGCCGTGGAGTATCTGCCGCACCGCGAACCCGATGCGCATGTCGCGCAGATCGTGGACCTGTGGGGGCGGGTCCTCGACGCTGTCGAATCGCAGGACTTCGCGAAGGTCGACACCGAGGTCGACTGGATCATCAAACGTAAACTGTTCCAGCGTTATCAGGATCGCTACGGGATGGAGTTGTCGGACCCGAAGATCGCGCAGCTGGATCTGGCGTACCACGACATCAAACGGGGCCGCGGCGTGTTCGATCTGCTGCAACGCAAGGGGTTGGCGGCCCGCGCCACCGACGACGCCGCGGTCGATGCGGCGGTCGACACCCCACCGCAGACCACCCGCGCGAAGCTGCGCGGTGATTTCATCGCCGCCGCGCAGGCCGCGGGCCGCGATTTCACGGTGGACTGGGTGCATCTGAAGCTCAACGACCAGGCGCAACGCACGGTGCTGTGCAAGGATCCGTTCCGGTCCGTCGACGAACGGGTGGATCGGCTGATCGCGTCGATGTGACGCGTCCGGGTCGGGGCGGCACCCGGCCGGGGCGGGCACTAGTGTTGCCCTGTGGCGATCTCGAAAGTCGAACGGCTGGTGAACCTGGTCATCGCGTTGCTGTCGACCCGCCAGTACCTGACCGCGGAGAAGATCCGCGCGTCGGTGGCGGGATACGCGGACTGCGTCAGCGACGAGGCGTTCAGCCGCATGTTCGAACGGGACAAGAACGAACTGCGGGACCTGGGTATCCCCCTGGAGACGGGGGTGCCGTCGCGGTATTCGACGGTGGAGGGGTACCGCATCAACCGGGACGCTTACGAGCTGCCGCAGATCGAGTTGACGGGGGAGGAGACCGCGGCGGTCGCGGCGGCCGCGGCGCTGTGGGAGTCCCCGGAACTGGGTTCGGCGGCGCAGCGGGCGCTGCTGAAACTGCGGGCCGCGGGGGTGCAGGTCGAACCGGAACCGGCGGGTACGTTCCCGCCGCTGCCGACGCGGGCCCGCGGCTCGGAACCGGCGTTGCAGGCGTTGCTCGCGGCGATCCGGGCGCGGCAGACCGTGCGGTTCCTGCATCGCAGCGCCCCCACCGATCCGTGGGTGCTGCGCACCGTCGAACCGTGGGGGGTGGTGACGGTCAGCGGCCGCTGGTATCTGGTGGGACACGACACGGACCGGGACGCGGTGCGCACCTTCCGCCTGTCCCGCATCGGTGAGGACGTCACCGCGGTCGGGGACCCGGGGGTGGTGCACATTCCCGACGGCACCGATCTGCGTGCCCGGGTGCTCGCGACGACCGGCCCGGGGGAGGTCACCGGATCGGCGACGGTGTGGGTGGCCGGTGGGCGTGCCTTCGAGTTGCGGCGTCTCGGTCGGGAGGTCGGGTCGCGGCGAGTCGGGGATCGCGACGGGACGGTCCTGGAGGTGCCGGTGCGGTCCCGTACCTGGCTGGCGCGGATCGTCGCCGGTCAGGGACCGGACGCACTGGTACTCGACCCGCCCGGGTTGCGGGCGGAGGTGCAGCGCATCCTGACGCGGGTCGCGCACACCGACGACGACGGGGGACTGCAGCGGTGAGTACACGACTGTCGGATCGGCTCACCCGCCTGCTGAACCTGGTGCCGTACTTCACGGCCCGACCGGGGATCTCCGCGGCCGACGCGGCCGCGGATCTGGGGGTCAGCCCGAAACAGATCATGGACGATCTGAACCAGCTGTGGGTGTGCGGGCTGCCCGGCTACGGGCCCGGCGACCTGATCGATCTGTCGTTCTCCGAGGACAGCATCGTGGTGACGTACACCGCCGGGATGGATCGGCCGTTGCGGTTGACGTCGACGGAGGCGACGGTGCTGTTGGTGGCGTTGCGGTCGCTGCTGGACATGCCGGGGGTGGTCGATCCGTCCGCGGCCCACGGCGCGATCGCGAAGATCGAGGTGGCCGCCGGCACCGCCGCCGGTGGACAGCGCCCGCCCGTCCCGGTCACCGACGATCCGGTGGCGGCGCGGGTACGGGCCGCGGTCCGCGACCGTCGGGCGCTGCACCTGACGTACTATTCGGCGTCCCGCGACACCGTCTCCGAACGTGACGTGGATCCGATCCGCATCGTGGTGATCGACGAACACACCTATCTGCAGGCGTGGTGCCGCACCGCCGAGGGGGTGCGGCTGTTCCGGTTCGACCGCATCGACGCCGCCGTCCCCCTCGACGAACCGGCGCGGCCGCCGCGCACCGTCCTCGACGACGGCACCCGGTTCGAGGTGTTCGCCGCCGACCCGACGCTGCCCGCCGCGCGCCTGCGCATCGCCCCCGGGCACACGTGGCTGCTGGACTATCATCCGTTCACCGACGTGCGGATCGGGGACGACGGGCACTGCGAGGCGGTGCTGCGGTACGCGTCCCCGGAGTGGATGGTGCGGCTGGTGGTGGGGCTCGGCGCGGGGGTGCAGGTGCTCGATCCCCCCGACCTGGTGGAGGCGGTGCGGCAGCGGGCCGCGGCGGCGCTGACCGCCTACACCGAACTCGACACCGGCGACGCCGCGTCGGGGGAAGCCGCCGCGCCCGGCGGGGACCGGTGAGCCACGACCCGGTGAACACCGGGAGAACAGTTCCCGGAACGGCTTCGGCCCCGGAACGGGTGTGCTGCGGTCCGGTAGCATCGATGCGAGCCAATCAGTGGAGGTAGCAAATGGGTTCCTTGAGCGTGTGGCATTGGGTTGTCGTCGCGGTGGTCGTCGTGATCCTGTTCGGCTCGAAGAAACTGCCGGAGGCCGCGCGGGGTCTCGGCCGGTCGCTGCGCATCTTCAAGAGCGAGGTCAAGGAGATGCAGAACGACGATGTGCGGCCCACCCCGGCGCCGGCACCGGACCCGTTGCCGGCGGCGCAGACCGGTGACGCGGCGGTCGGCGACGCGGCGCAGCGGGCACACACCGAGCCCCGGTCCGCCTGACCGACGATTCCCGACCGGGGCACCCACCGGGTGTCCCGGCGTTCGCCTGACCGTGGCGCCCCGATCCGCCGACGGTCCCGACAGGAGCTGAGACCCGCACCGTGCGCATCCCGTTCGATCCGCGCCGCCGCCGACGCAAGATCAATCCCGACGGCACCATGTCGCTCGTCGAGCACCTCTACGAACTGCGCACCCGCCTGCTGATCGCGGTGGCCGCGGTGATCGTCACCACCATCGTCGGGTTCATGTGGTACAGCCACGGACTGTTCGCGGTGCCGAGCCTCGGCTCGATCCTGCTCGACCCGTACTGTTCGCTGCCGGCGTCGGCGCGCGCCGACTTCAGCGCCGACGACGGCTGCTATCTGCTGGCCACCGGCCCGTTCGAACAGTTCATGTTGCGGTTGAAGGTCGCCGCGACCGCCGGGGTGGTCCTGGCCTGCCCGGTGTGGCTGTATCAGATCTGGGCGTTCATCACCCCCGGCCTGTACGCGAAGGAACGCCGCTACGCGGTCGGGTTCGTGGTCTCCGGTGCGGTGCTGTTCGTCACCGGCGCGGTCCTGGCGTACCTGGTGGTCACCCACGCCCTGTCGTTCCTGCTCACCGTCGGCAACGACGTGCAGGTCACCGCGCTGTCCGGGTCCGAGTACTTCGGGTTCATGATCAACCTGCTGGTGATCTTCGGGGTGTCGTTCGAGATCCCGCTGGTGCTCGTCGCGCTCAACGCGGTCGGGGTCCTGTCGTACGCCAAGCTCGCGTCCTGGCGTCGCGGCCTGATCATGGCGATGTTCGTGTTCGCGGCGATCGCCACACCCGGTCAGGATCCGTTCTCGATGACCGCGCTGGCGCTCGCGTTGACGGTGCTGCTCGAGATCGCCATCCAGATCGCGCGGCTCAACGACAAGCGGCGGGCGCGACGCGACACCGAGGAGGGCCTCGCCGACCTCGACGACGAGGAGGCCTCCACGATCTCCGCGCCGACCCCGGTGGAGCGTCCCACGGCGACCGACTACTCCGACACGCTGTGAGCACCACGACCGGCCCCGGGGTGCCGTCACCGCGGTTCGCGGCGTTCACCGCGGCCCTGCCGTTTCCGCTCGACGAGTTCCAGCGGCGGGCGTGCGCGGCGCTCGACGACGACCGGTCGGTGCTGGTGTGCGCCCCCACCGGCGCCGGGAAGACCGTCGTCGGGGAGTTCGCGGTGCACCTGGCGGTGCAGGCCGGCAGCAAATGTTTCTACACCACCCCGATCAAGGCGCTGAGCAACCAGAAGTACGCGGATCTGTGCGCCCGGTACGGCACCGACACGGTCGGGTTGCTCACCGGTGACCAGTCGATCAACGCGGACGCCCCGGTGGTGGTGATGACCACCGAGGTGCTCCGCAACATGATCTACGCGTCGTCGACGGCGCTGATCGGGTTGAGTCACGTGGTGATGGACGAGGTGCATTTCCTCGCCGACCGGTTCCGCGGGGCGGTGTGGGAGGAGGTGATTCTGCACCTGCCGGAGGATGTGCGGTTGGTGAGCCTGTCCGCGACGGTCTCGAACGCCGAGGAGTTCGGGCAGTGGATGACGACGGTGCGGGGCGACACCACCGTCATCGTCGACGAGGTGCGGCCCATCCCGCTGCACCAGCACATGATGGTCGGGCCGCGCCTGTACGACCTGTTCGACACCGGCGGTGGGCGGGACCGGGGTGGGCGGACGCTGGTGAACCCCGAATTGCTCACGCAGGTGCGGCGCCGCAACTCCCTCGACGGCGGGTTCCGCGGGCGCGGCGGGTTCCGGCCGCTGCCGCGACCGGATGTCATCGCCCGCCTCGACGCCGCGGGGCTGCTGCCGGCGATCACCTTCGTGTTCTCCCGCGCCGGCTGCGACGCGGCGGTGACCCAGTGCCTGCGCGCCGGACTGCACCTGACCGACGACACCGAGGCCGCGCAGATCCGGCGGATCGTCGACGAGCACACCGCGGACCTGCCGCGCGCGGACCTCGAGGTTCTCGGGTACGCGGCGTGGCGCACCGCACTCGAACGCGGCATCGCGGCGCACCACGCGGGGATGCTGCCGGCGTTCCGGCACACCGTCGAGGACCTGTTCGTGCGGGGTCTGGTGCGGGCGGTGTTCGCCACCGAAACCCTCGCCTTGGGCATCAACATGCCCGCACGCACCGTGGTGCTCGAGAAGATGGTCAAGTACAACGGGGAGACCCACGCCGAACTCACCCCCGGCGAGTACACCCAGTTGACGGGCCGCGCCGGGCGACGCGGCATCGACGTCGAGGGGCACGCGGTGGTGCTGTGGCAGCCCGGGCTCGAACCGCAGGCGGTGGCCGGGCTCGCCTCGACCCGCACATTTCCGCTGCGCAGTTCGTTCCGGCCGTCGTACAACATGGCGGTCAACCTCATCGACGCGGTCGGGGTGACCCGATCCCGGCAACTGTTGGAGATGTCGTTCGCGCAGTTCCAGGCGGACCGGTCGGTGGTGGGGTTGCGGCGCGGCATCGAACGGCACGAACAGGAACTGGCGACGTTGCAGGATCGGCTCGGCGGCCCGGACAGCGACATCGTCGACTTCGTGCGGTTGCGGGCGGAGTTGACCGACGCGGAGCGGCGGCACGAGCGGACCCGACGTCAGGATCGGCGGTCCGCGGCGGTCGCGTCGCTGGTGGCGTTGCGGCGCGGGGACATCGTGGCGGTGCCGGCGGGGCGGCGCCGCGGGGTGGTGGTCGTCGTCGACGCCGACCCCGACACCACCGATCCCCGACCGCGGGTGGTGACCGTCGACGGCTGGGCGGGGCAGGTGTCGGCGGGGGACTTCCCGACCCCGGCGACGGTGCTGGGCCGGTTGCGGTTGCCGCGGCACGCCGATGCGCGCACCGGGCGGTCGCGCCGCGACATCGCGTCGGCGTTGCGGTCGAAGAACGTGGCGGCGCCGCGCCGCCCGAAGCACACCCGCACCGGCGGCGACACCCGGGAGATCGACCGGCTGCGCCGACAGTTGAAGACCCATCCGGCGCGTGCGCATCCGGACCTCGAGTCGCTGGCGCGGGTCGGGGAACGCTACGGGCGGCTGCTGCGGGACACCGAGGAGCAGCGGCGCCGCGCGTCCGCGGCCACCGATTCGCTGGCGCGCACGTTCGAGCGGATCGTGGCGTTGCTCACCGACCTCGGGTACCTGACCGCGGGGCACGATCCGGCGGTGACGGAGGCCGGGGAGCGGCTCGCCCGGATCTACACCGAGGCGGACCTGGTGGTCGCCGAATGTCTGCGCCGGCGGGTGTGGGCGGGACTGTCCCCGGCGGAACTCGCCGGGGTCGTCTCGACGGTGGTGTTCGAGTCCCGCGGCGACGAGATGTCGGAGGTGCGGGGCCCGACGGCGCCGCTGCGGCAGGCGATGGCCGAGACGGTGCGGGTGTGTGAGACGGTGCGCGGCGACGAGGTGCGGCACCGGTTGCCGGTGACGCGCCCCTCCGATCCGGGATTCGTCACGGCCGTGTACACGTGGGCGCAGACGGCGTCGCTGACGCAGGCGTTGGCGGCGGCGGACGCCGCGGGCAGTGACCTGTCGCCGGGGGATTTCGTGCGGTGGTGCCGGCAGGTGATCGATCTGCTCGATCAGGTGCGGGTGTGCGCCGACGACCCGGAGACCGCGCGGACCGCGCACCGTGCGGTCGCGGCGGTGCGCCGCGGGGTGGTTGCGGTCGATGCGACGGCCGGGTGAGCGGTGCGGGGCGGTGCCCGCTCCGCGGTACCGGTGTGGTTTGATACGGCCGATTCGATACGGCCGCTGCCGCATGGCTGACCTGTTGTGGGGGCGCGACGGTGTAACGACGTGAACGAAGGTGAGTGGAGGCGACGATGACCGATCCGAACGAGCCGAAGGACGCCGGAGGCGGCGAGCAGCAGCCCGCCGATCCGTGGGCGCCCCCGGCGGCGGCCCCGCCGTCCGAGGCCGCCGCGCCGGCACCGCAGTGGGGTCAGCAGCCGGCCGGTGAGTCCACGGCCGCCCCGCAACCGCAGTGGAGTGCACCGGCGTCCGGGGAGACACCGTCGGCGCCGCAGCAGTGGGGGCAGCCCGGCGGTGCGCAGTGGGGGCAGCAACCCGGTCAGGCCGCGTCGTGGGGTGCGCCGCCACCGCCGTCCGGGGGTGACGCCGCCGGGTGGGGGCAGCAGCAACCGTCGGCGGCCCCGTCGTGGGGCCAGCAGCAGCCGGCGCAACCGTCGGGGTGGGGTGCCGCCCCGCAGGGGCAGCAGCCCGGCGGTGCGCAGTGGGGGCAGCAACCCGGTCAGGCCGCGTCGTGGGGTGCGCCGCCACCGGGCCAGCAGCAGGTGCCCGGGCAGCAGGCTCCGGGGCAGCAGTGGGGGCAGCCCGGTCAGCCGGGGTGGGGTGCCGCCCCGCAGGGGCAGCAGCCCGGCGGTCCGCAGGCGGCGCCGCACTGGGGACAGCAACCGGCCGGAGCGGCCGGTTGGCAACAGCCGGGGACGTCGGGCGCGTCGGGTACGCCCGGTCCGAAGTCGAAGACCTCGCTGATCCTCGCCGGTGTCGGTGCCCTCGTCATCGTCGTGGTCGCGCTGCTGGGCCTCGTGCTGTTCGGGAACTTCGGGACGGCCACCCTCGAAGCCGGTGCCGCCGAGACCGGTGTCGCCAAGGTCCTCACCGAGTCGTACGGGGCGTCGCAGGTGGGGAACGTGTCGTGCCCCGAAGGTCAGGAAGTGGCGTCCGGTAACAGCTTCGACTGCACCGTCACCGTCGACGGTCAGCACCGCACGGTGACGTTGACGTTCACCGACGACAACGGCACCTACGAGGTCAGTCGCCCGCACTGACCCCACCCGCGCAGTTCGGCCGGTCCCGCCACCTGCGGGACCG
>NZ_JAIYEP010000096.1 GCF_020515525.1 Rhodococcus yananensis | reverse complement strand
TCGCCGGATCCTGGCGGGCTTCGACCGCCATCCTCGTTGCTCGTTCCTTCAGCTCAACGCTGTACTTCCGTGGTGCTGCCATGCTCTCCATCCTTCACAGGTTCGAGAGCCTCCGACAGGCCCGGGGCGATTCAATGCGTCTCGGGCGCGAACTCATGAGCTGGGCAGCGCAGTCGATGCGCGATCGTGGCCAGCCAAGGCCGCCCTCCAACTGCTGGAGTGAACCACCGCGATGGATGCAACCCTCGCGATCTGGACCTTGCAGTTCCATGGGGGAACGTACATAGGATGCAGAGCATGGCTCGTGCTTACCCCTTTGCCCAGGTGGACGTTTTCTCTCCGGAGCCCTACCGAGGGAACCCTGTCGCAGTGATCCTCGAGGCCGAAGGTCTCGAAGACGAAGCGATGCAGCGCATCGCCACCTGGACCAACCTGTCGGAGACGACGTTCGTGCTGTCGCCGACCGATGAAGCGGCTGACTACCGACTGCGAATCTTCACGCCGACAAGTGAACTCCCCTTCGCCGGCCACCCGACCCTCGGCGCGGCCCGTGCGTGGTTGGAGAACGGCGGGGTCCCTGGGACCGTTGGCGCGATTGTCCAGGAGTGCGGAGCGGGACTTGTTCGGTTGCGGCACGACGGAGATCACCTGTCGTTCGCCGCACCTCCCACGGTCCGCACCGGACCGCTGGACGACGAGTATCTCAGCCGCGTCGTGAAGGCGTTCGGCCTTGACCCGGCGCATGTGATCGGCCATCAATGGGTCGACAACGGTCCTGGTTGGGCTGTTGTCCAGCTCGCAAGTGCCGAAGAAGTTCTCGCCCTGTCGCCGGATTTCACCGCGTTTCCCGATGCGATGGTTGGGGCCGTGGGGGCATATCCCGAAGGGTCGCCGCACGCCTTCGAACTGAGGTCATTCGCCCCGCGCGTGAACGTATTCGAGGACCCCGTCTGTGGATCCATGAACGCCTCGGTCGCGCAGTGGCTGACGCGCGCAGGTGTGGCCCCCGAGAGGTACACCGTTTCCCAGGGGCAGGTTGTCGGTCGCTCCGGCGAGATCGCCATCTCGGTGGACAGAGGCCAGGTATGGGTCGGAGGGGCCACCACGGTTCTCTTCCGCGGGAGTGCATCGGTGTAGCGGAGGTCGGCGGCCGGCCTGCCGAACTCGGCCCGACCACTCCGTGAGGGCCCTCCTCGCGGGAACTCGGTGGAGTTCCGGAACAGCTCGTAGCGATGGGCGAGTGCGATTCAGCGGTGCGCGTTCCAGGTTGCGACTTCGCACTGCCCATCGGCGTTGCACCCGGTTGCGATGACGGTTCCATCGCCGCACAGTCCGATCGCATGGGCCGATCCTGCTGCGATCGCCGTCAGTCCGTTCCACTCATGCAGGTTGCACTGGCCGAAATCGTCGGCTCCTGCCGCCAGAGCCGTTCCGTCTTCGCGGAGGGCCACCGTGTGACGACTTCCCGCCGTTATCGCCACCACCCCATTCCAGCCCGCGACGTCGCACGCGCCGGTGCGGCGCTCGCCCGTGGCGACGACCGTGCCGTCCTGTTGCAGGCCGACTGTGTGTAGGTGGCCTGCGGCCACGGCGGTGAGGTGATTCCACTCCCCGACGTCACACTGCCCGCGCAGATCGTTTCCGGCAGCGACGGCGGTGCCGTCGGCGTGCACTGCCACGGAATGCCAGTCGCCGGCCGCGATCCACACGATCTCTCGCCATTCCTCGACTGCGCACTGGCCTTCGATGCGACGTCCGGCGGCGACCACGGTCCCGTTCTCTCGGAGACCGAGGGTCGTCCGCCACCCGGCGGCAATCGCGGTGATACCGCCCCACGCGGCCACGTCCGCCTGTCCGTCACCGTTCCATCCCGTCGTGACGACTGTTCCGTCGGTGCGGAGGCCGACGGTGTGGGAACGACCGGTGTTGCGGGCCGCGTGCACGTTCCCGGCCGCGACCGAGGTGATTCCGGACCACGAGCTCACCTCGCACTCGCCGGCACGCCCATTGCCGCAGGCCAGGACCGAACCGTCTCGACGGAGCAGTACGGAGTGCCTCCGACCGGCGGCCAGTGCGGGCATCGTACTTCCTTTCTCCCCGTTCGGCTCGGGACCGCGAAGTCGAGTGAACTCGCTCAGCTCCGCGTCGACGTGGGCAGCCCGGCGAGAGCTTGCTCGAGATGGGCGGGCCAGGCCTGCGGATCGATCCGGTGCACACCGGACTCGCTCGGAAATGCACTGGATACCACCACATCCGGCGTCACCGTCTGCAGAAACCGTAGGCTTTCGGCGAGGGCCGAGGCATCGCTGTAGCCATCGATGTATCCGGCGGTCCACGCGCCACCGGATCCGACGAAGAGCGTGTCGCCGGTGAACAGGTAGCGCCCCCCGTCCACGCCGCGAACAAGGTAGCAGGTGCTGCCCACGGTGTGGCCGGGTGTCGGCAGAACCTCCACGCCGTTGCCGTCGACGTGTCGTTCGTCGAGCGGGACGTCGATGGGGGTGAAGCGGCCGATCTCGTCGACCTCCGCGGCGGGTGCATGCAATCTCGAGCCGAATCGTTCCGCGATGTTGCTCAACATCGGTCCGGCTTCGTCCTGGTGGGACAGGTACTGGTCGGTGAATCCGCCGAGTCGTTCCAGTTCGGCGAAGTCTGCGTCACCGGCCGTCGAATAGAACAGCACGTTGGTGTTCCCGATCCACAGGTAGGCGTGTGTGGTGAGCCCCGGAAACGGTGCGTCTGCGCGTGTTTCCCACAGATCGGGTAGTACTCGTCGCATGGTGGTTCCTTCCGTCGTCGCTTCCCGGTGTCGGACTTTCGAACTGCAACTCCATGCTGCAACCTCGAGTGGACTCGAGGTCAAGGGCTGCCGGTGCGACCTCGGTACGCGGGTCGTCGTCACGGATCGGTGTGCGAAGCTGGGTGCATGGCCTCGATCCAGACGCTCGACGATTCGGACCGACGAGCCGTCGCGCGATGGGCGACGGTCTGCGCCGAGCACGTGCTGCCCCTCTTCGATGCCGACGCGGCGGCGGTGGCGGAGATCCGGGATGCCCTCGCTCGCGCGCGTGCGTACGGGCTCGGGGAACGTGGAGCCGCCGACGAGATCCGCCAGCGGATGGTCGCGGTCAAGGCGGCGAACGCCGCGACAACTCCCGCCGGCGCCGCGGCCGCCCGGGCGGTGGCACAGGCTGCGGCCGTCGCCCACATGGGTGCTCACGCGCTGGGTGCGGCAGCGTACGCGGTGAGGGCGGTGTCGTTGGCGAACAGGGATCGGCCGGATGCCGTTCGGGACGAGATCCGGTGGCAGCTGGCGCAGTTGAGCGACCGCGAACGATCAGCGCTCCGGCTCCTTCCGCCGCTGGGTTCCGACCCCGCCGGCCCCCTCGGGAAGGGGCTCCTCTCCCGCGGTGTGCTGGGCGCGACGATCCGCGAGATCCAGGCGGAGGTCGGCTCGACCTCACCGTGGACGACCTCGACCTGACGAAGTGACGGGGGTCGTCACGGCCGCTCGTTGCGGGCCGCCTTCGCGACGATGCCGGCGATCCGCCGGGTCTTCGTCGCCGGCTGCCTGGCGAACGCGATCTGGCTGAGGGCGAACTTGCGGACGCTCGGCGGCCAGGAGTCCCAGTGGGTGCGTGCCCGGGGGTTCGCGTCGAGCGCCGCCGTGAGTTCCGGTGATTCGACCAGTGCCTCGGCGTCGTCGAGCAGAGTCCACAGGCCACGTCGTTTGGCGTCGTCGATGACGGCCTGACCGGCGGGTTGCATGCGTCCTTCCGCGAGCAGGTCGGCGACGCGCGCTTTGTTGGATGCTGCCCACGCGCTGTTCCGGCCGCGTCGGGTGAACCAGATTCCCCGCCGGTGCTCGTCGATCGTCCGGGTATGTCCGTCGACCCATCCCCAGCACAGCGCTTCCCGCACCACCTGGTCGTAGTCGAGTGGGGTCCGGCCGGACTCCTTACGCCAGAAGACCAA
This sequence comes from Rhodococcus yananensis, assembly GCF_020515525.1. Classification (GTDB taxonomy): domain Bacteria; phylum Actinomycetota; class Actinomycetes; order Mycobacteriales; family Mycobacteriaceae; genus Rhodococcus; species Rhodococcus yananensis. The sequence continues at coordinate 8,683 of NZ_JAIYEP010000096.1, read as the reverse complement.
CCAGATCCCTCCCGGCCCGGCATGGTGGTCCCGCAGCCACACGTGCCACTCGTCGAGGGAGTCGGGATGCAGATATTCGGCGTTCGGGTCGGCCATGGGCACGATGGTAGGGAGTCGCCGCCCGATCCCGGTGGAGTTGTCGGCATCCTCGACGAGAGGGCATTCGGGCGCGGCTGCCGAGGAATTCTCCGGGGTCTGCGGCCGAGTTCCACCGGATTCGGCTGCGGAGCATGGATACTGCACCGATGACTCCTACCGCACGCACCGGTCTGTCGTCTCTGTCGACGGTGCTGCTCGTCGTCGCGGGAATGCTGATCGCGTTCCCGTCGACGAGCGGTGCCGAGTCGCCGTCGAAGTGGCGGTACACGATGGTGGCGTTCAGCAACGACAGCGACCGCGACCTCGACGTGTACGAGTCGTCGGACGGCACGGACTTCGAGCCCGTCGGATTGTCGACGTACCGACCCCCGTCCGGGCTGGTGCGCGATCCGAGTATCTTCCGCCACACGGACGGGATGTACTACCTCACCTACACGACGGTGGACGGCGCCAACATCGGGTTCGCGCGCAGCAGCGACCGTGTCGACTGGACGCCGATGGGGAACTGGCCGGTTCCGTTCTGCTGCGCCTTCCTGCCGGGAACCGGCGACGGGAAGGGGCCCGTGAGCCCACCGGGATTCTCGGGATCGGCCGGGTTCAAGGACGGACCGTCGCTGTCACCGTTCACCACCAAGGCGTGGGCGCCCGAATGGTTCGTGGACGGTGACAGCGTCAATGTCATCGTCTCGATGTCGACCGGCGGCGGATTCGTGCCGTACCTGATGACGGCGCTCGATCCGTCGCTGCAGTACTGGAGTTTCCCCGTCCCGTTGGACGGGCTCGGTGCCGATCGCATCGACACCACCGTCGTGAAAGTCGGGTCCACCTACCACGCGTTCACCAAGAACGAGACGAAGAAGGTCCTCGAACATGCGGTGGCGCCGTCGTTGGCCGGGCCCTACACGTTCGTCCCACCCGGCGACTGGGGGTCGCTCGTGGAGGGGCCGGCGGTGATCCGGTTGCCCGACGGAACGTGGCGGATGTACTTCGACGCCTACGACGAGGGCAAGTACTACTACTCCGACAGCGAGGACCTGAACACCTGGTCGCCACGGGAGGAACTTCCGGGTCTGTCCGGGGTGGTGCGTCACGTCGGCGTGATGAAGGAGCCCGCCTGACGCTGCACCCCGCTGTCGGGCGGTGTGCTGCTTCCCGCGGGCGGATTCGCTTCGTGCGACCGCAACAGTGGCGGAGCGAAAGCAGTCGGTCCGCGGGAAGCGTGGGCTGCCGGGGCCTCGCTCAGGGTCCGGCGAGTGACGAAGCGCCGCGTCGTCCCCGACAGTGGATCGGTGAACTCCAGTTCCCGCGCGAGCAGTTGCAGGGGCAGCGAATGATCGTCGGGAGCCTCGGGCAGCAGATCGGGATACCAACGATCCCCGAGGATCCCGATGCCGAGAGCAGCGAGGTGCACCCGCAACTGGTGCATCCGGCCGGTGCGCGGGCGCAGAATCGTGTGCACGACGGCACGTCCGGACGAGCTGTGACCCGTGTGAAGCACGTCGATCTCGGTCTCCGCGTTGGGGAGCCCGGTGTCGTCGACGATCACCCGCAGCTCCCCGCGTCGCGACTCGATGCGGTTGCGGTACACCACCGGGACGGGGCGCCCGGCCAGCACGGGCGTGTCGGGATCCCACCGGGGCGGCATCGGCGACACGGCTTCATACACCTTCGCGACCCGACGCTTCTCGAACAGCGACTGGTAGGCGCCGCGCGTGGCGGGGCGGGCGGAGAACATCACGACGCCGGCGGTCGCGCGGTCGAGTCGGTGGATCGGTGTCAGGTCCGGGTTGTCGAGGCGGATCCGCAGCCGGACGAGTGCGGACTCGCGCAGGTACCGACCGCCCGGGGTGGTCGGCAGGAAATGCGGTTTGTCGACCACCACGAGGTCGTCGTCGACGTGCAGGATCTCTTCGTGGAAAGGCACCGGTTCCTCGACCGGCAGGTCGCGGTAGTACCAGACGAAACGGTGTGTGCCCAGCGGTGCGTCGCGGCCGATCGCGGTGCCGTCGGCGCCCACGATCTCACCGTCGTCGAACCGTCGGTGCAGGTCGTCGACGTCGAGGTGGTCGAACCTGGCGACGACGTATTCGGCGATCGTCGACCACGGTCCGGACACCGGGACGCGGAGCCGGGTCGGGCCGACGCCGTTCCGGACGGGAAGGGGAGAGGGCATCGGCACGTGATCGATCATCCCATGTCGCTGCGAGGGGATTTGATGGGCGCATGACCGCTGAACGAAGTGTGGACGCCTCGGCGCGCGTTGTGCTCGGTGTCGACGGGACGGGTTGTGCCCTTGCCGCGCTTGCCCTCGCGATCGCGGCGTGCGCGGTGAGGACCGGCATCCACCCGAGCGCTGCCGCCGAGGCGCCACCGGATGCTCGTCACCGGTCGTGCGTGTCGCGCAGGTGTGCGCGTTCGCCGTTGTGGTCGAAGATCGTGAGGATCTCGACCGGACCGTCGACACCGCTGATGGCGTGCGGCGTCATGGTGGGGAACTCCGCGGCATTGCCCTCGTGGATGACGATGGTGCGGTCGCCGAGTTGCAGGCGTGCGATGCCGGTGAGCACGGTGAACCATTCGTGGCCGGGGTGCACGTTGAGGTCGTCGGTGGGCCTGGGGGCGACGTCGGTGAAGCGCATCTTCGCCACGGTCACCCCGGAGACGGAACGTTCGCGCGACAGCAGCCACGTCGTCAGGCCGGGGGAGGTGTCGGGCTGCGGCCGGATCACCACGTCGTCGTCGGCGTCCGACGCGATCAACTCGTCGAGTGTGGTGCCGAGGGCGCGCGCGATGGGGACCAGCTGGTCGAGGGCGATCCGTCGGCGGCCGGTCTCGATGCGGCTCAGATTCGACGGACTGATGTGGCAGCGGGCCGCGAGCGCGTCGAGGGTCCATCCGCGGGCCTGCCGCAGGCCGCGGATGCGCTGTCGGACGAGTCGGTCCATCCCACCGTTTTCTTGCTCCATGGGCAAGAGTGTATGCGATATGAGCATGAAGCGCTCTACCGTGGGGTCATGCACGGATACAGTCATCAGCACGATCACCACCATCACCTCGGGCAGGCGGAGGTCCTCGATCTCGATGCCGTCGTGCACCGCGCCCGACTCGACGACATCGTCGAGCTGGTCGCCGCGGCGCTGCACCGTCCGCCGCGCACGATCGTCGACATCGGATCCGGGACGGGCACCGGAACCGTCGCGCTCGCCCGGCGGTTCGTCGATGCCGAACTCATCGCCGTCGACAACGATCCGCGCATGCTCGAGCGCGTGCGGAACGCGGCCGCCGAAGCCGGTGCGGCAACGCGCATCCGGACGATGGAGGCCGATCTCGACGACCGGTGGCCGGACGTCGGCGACGTCGACCTGATCTGGGCGGCACTGTCGCTGCACCACATCGCCGATCCGGATCGATTGTTCCGGTCGGCACGGTCGGCGCTCACGTCCGGTGGGTTGCTCGCCGCGGTGGAGATGGACGGCCTTCCGCGGTTCCTCCCCGACGACATCGGACTCGGCCGCCCCGGGCTCGAATCCCGGTGCCACGCACTCGCGTCGGGCAACGGATGGAACGAGCATCCGAACTGGACCGAGTACCTGCACCGCGCCGGATTCGAGGTGCTCGAGGAACGCCGCGTCGACATCGACCTGGATCCCGCCCCCGACGGGACCGTCGAGTACGCGACGCTCATGCTCGAGCGGATGCGCACAGGAATCGGAGACCGACTCGATCCCGACGACCGTGCGACACTCGACCGATTGCTGGACCCCGGCGACCCCGCAGCGCTCCGGCACCGTCGCGACCTGTCGGTCCGCGGCAGCCGTACGGTGTGGACGGCGCGTCCGACACCCTCCCCGACCATGGAAGGCAGTGAACGATGACCACAGCATCCCGTCTCGACTCCTACGACGTGATCGTGATCGGTGGTGGCGCCGCCGGACTCGCAGCGGCCGTGGCTCTCGGCCGGTCGCGTCGGTCGGTCGCGGTCGTCGACGTGGGTGAACCCCGAAACGCCCCCGCCGCCGGTGCCCACAACCTGCTCGGTCAGGAGGGTATCGCACCCCGCGAACTGCTCGCGGTCGGACGCAAGGAAGCCGCCGGCTACGGCGTGGTGTTCCACGACGACCGCGTGGTCGGTGCACGCCGCGGCGACGACGCGTTCGCCGTCGATCTCGCCGACGGCGATGCGCTGCTCGCCCGCCGCCTGATCCTCGCGTCCGGCCTGGTCGACGAACTCCCCGACGTGCCGGGTGTGCGGGAACTGTGGGGAAGCAGTGTGCTGCACTGCCCGTACTGCCACGGCTGGGAGGTACGCGACCGGCGCATCGGGGTTCTGGGAACCGGACCGTTCGCCGTCCACCAGACACAGTTGTTCCGGCAACTTTCCGAGGACGTCACCCTGTTCACCCATACGACGCCCACCGTTGACGGCGAGACTGCGTCGCAACTCGCAGCACGCGGGATCAGGGTGGTCGACGGGGCCGTCCGGGAGATCCGGGCCTCGGGTGGCGAGGTGGCCGCGGTGGTGCTCGACGACGGCCGGGAATTCGACCTCGACGCCGTCGTCGTCGGGCCACGCTTCCATGCGCGGACCGACCTCTACGAACAGCTGGGTGGCGTCGCCACCGAGCATCCGATGGGCTGGTACATCGAGACCGACCCCACCGGTCGCACCGCGATCCCGGGGGTGTGGGCGGCGGGCAACGCGAGCGACCTCGCTGCGATGGTGTCGGTATCCGCTGGTGCGGGCGTGATGGCGGGTGCCGCAGTCAACGCCGATCTCGTCGCCGACGATGTCGCCCGCGCGGTCGGCGGGACGGGGCAGAATCGCGCTGAATGGTGATACCCGCGCGAAATTTCCCGCCGCCATCACCATTCCGGGTTGTCCTGCGGCGTCGGTGACGGTGTAGCGCGCGACTCGGAAGGTTTGAACGTGCGGCCGAGGGGAAACACTCCCTGTACGGACGGCGGGCGAGAGCGCCGCAGGCGCACCCGCGTCCCGATCGGACGACGAGAGGGGCGAGGCATGACCACGGCGATACCTCCACGCACCGCACGCGACGATAAGCAACCCGCATTGACCGAGAGTTCGAGAGCGGGGTTGGTTCTCCTCGTGGTCACCGTCGTCCTCACCGCCGTCACGGGTCTGCTCGTGTCGGGCTCACCGGTCGCGGCGGCGGTGCTGGCGGTCGGCGTGGCGATGGTGGCCCCGCTCCTCGCCGCCGCCCTCTGACCGCGCACGTCTACACGGCCCGCATCAAGATCGCGAGTGGGATCCCCCGCTCGTGACGCTCCCCGGGCCAGGCTATTGTTTCCGGCCATGTCCAAAGAATTTTCGTTCACCACCGAGCTCGAGTACTCCGTCGCCGACGTCCATGCCGCGCTGACCAGCGAAGAGTACTGGAAGGGGCGTGTCGCGGACGGCGAGAACAGCGCAGTCGAACTCGACGTTCCTGCCGGTCCCGGTACTCTCCGCGCCGTCATGACCGACCGCACCGAGCCGTCGGCACTCCCGGCGGTCGTTCGCGGCATCCTGCGGGGACCGCTGGAGATGCAGCGGACCGACAGCTGGGGCGCGCTCGCCGGTGACCGTGCGGAGGGCACGCTGAGCGGCGGCGCCAACGGCCTGCCGATCGAGATCGCGGCCACCTCGCTGCTGCGCGCGGGTGACACCGGCGGTTCGGTCATCGAGCTCAACGGCACCGTGACCGTCAAGGTCCCGGTCGTGGGCGGCCAGATCGAAGGCCTGCTGCTCCAGATGGTGGAGAACATCGTGAACGTCGACAAGAAGGTTCTCGAGCACTGGCTGTCGAACCGCTGACCGAACCGTGCGAAGCTGCGCCGCCACCCGAACGATCGGGTGGCGGCGCAGGCATTTGCCTCCCGTTCACCCGACGCTCACCCGAACGCCCGCACGCGGCGACCGGATGGACGACTGCGGTGGACACGATGGAGCCATGGAAGTTCTGGTATCGGAGTCGCTGTTCGGTTTCCTGCAGACCAGTGGCCTCGCCCGATCCGGCGGGGAGGCCGCGGCCCTACTCATGGAAGGCCTGGTCCGGGTCAACCATCTGCCCGTGCGCGGCCCCCGCACACGGTTGGTGCGCGGCGACGTCGTCTCGCTCGCCGGACGCCGGGACGTCGCCGTCTACGGGACGTCCGCCCTCCTCTGAGCACCGTCGTTCCTCCTCGAATCCGACGGATGTCGGCCCGGTGTGATAATCCGTAGCCGACGGACCGGACGACGACGAGGAGACACTGGCGTGCTGACGCTGCACCGCGCCGAGCGCACCGACGTGCTCGCCGACTCGCTCGCCGCTCTGCTCGCCGACCCCCTGCCCGACCCCTTCGCCCGGGAGGTCGTGGCCGTCCCCGCCCGTGGAATCGAGCGCTGGCTCACGCAACGGCTTGCCTCCACCCTCGGCGCCCCCGGACCGGACACCGACGGCGTGTGCGCCAACATCGACTTCCCCTCGCCGCACCGACTCGTCGACGATGCGCTGTCGGCCGCGGCGGGAACCACTCCGGACACCGACCCGTGGCACCCGAACCGTGTGCTGTGGTCCGTGCTCGACGTCGTCGACGGCGCGCTCGGTGAACCGTGGTGCGCGGTGCTGTCCCGACACCTCGACCACGACAGCGACGGATACCGCACCGGACGCCGGTACGCGACCGCCGCGCATCTCGCCGAGTTGCTCCGCACCTACGGTCGGCAACGACCCGACATGCTGGCAGCCTGGGCTCGCGGCGACGACACCGACGGCACCGGATCCCCGCTCGACGAGCATCTTCGCTGGCAGGCAGAGTTGTGGCGACGGCTGCGCGCACACATCGGTGTCGACAGTCCCGCCCAACGACTCGACGAGTTGTGCGCGCGACTGCGCGACGAACCCGGCATCGTCGCACTGCCGCAGCGGGTGTCGGTGTTCGGCCCGACGCGTCTGAGCCGGGTCCAGCGCGATGTGCTGGCGGCGCTCGCCGATCATCGCGACGTGCACCTGTGGGTTCCGCACCCCAGCCCCGCACTGTGGGAGTCCCGGACCGGTCGCGCACTGCCGGTGCGCCGCGCCGACGAGACCGACACCGAGGACGTGCGCCACCCGTTGCTCGCGGCGCTGGGTCGGGACGTGCGGGAGTTGCAGGGCACATTGTCGACGATCGCCCACCGCGACGTCCTGCACCGCGCCCCGGCTCCGCCGGACACCCTCCTCGGACGGTTGCAGGCGGACATCCGCGCCGACCGTGCCCCCGAACCCCGCAGCGCCCGCGCGGACGGCACCGTCCGGGTACATGCCTGTCACGGAGCCACCCGACAGGTGGAGGTACTGCGCGAATGCCTCCTGCACCTGTTCGCCGACGACCCCACACTCGAACCGCGCGATGTGGTCGTCATGTGCCCCGACGTCGAGACGTACGCACCGCTCGTGCAGGCGGCCTTCGGTCAGGACGTCGGCGACCATCCGGGGCATCGGCTCCGGGTGCGTCTCGCCGACCGAGGACTGCGGCGCACCAATCCGGCGCTGTCCTTGCTGGCCGCACTGCTCGACCTCGCCGATTCAAGGGTCACCGCGAGCGATGTCCTGGACGTGGCGGCAGCGGCGCCGGTGCGGCGGCTGTTCGGCTTCGACGACGACGATCTCGAACGGCTGCAGGTGTGGACGGTCGACTCGGGTGCCCGGTGGGGGCTCGGACGGAGCCAGCGAACCGCTTTCGGGCTCGCGGACTTCCCGCAGAACACCTTCGCGACGGCGTTGGATCGGGTGTTGCTCGGTGTCGCCGCAGACGGCTCCGGGGGCGAATGGCTCGCGCTGACCTTGCCCCTCGACGACGTCGAGAGCAACGACATCGATCTGGCCGGCCGGTGGGCGGAGTTCCTCGACCGGCTCACCGTCGTGCTGATGGGGTTGCGCGGACCACAGAGCCCCGACAACTGGGCGGTCGCGCTCACCCGCGCGCTGGATCTGCTCGCGGACGTCGACGCTCCCGACGCGTGGCAGTTGGTACAGGCCCGCCGGATCATCGGTGCGGCGGTCGAGCACGGCGGCGACACGGTGCTGCGACTGGCGGATGTGCGTGCCATGCTCGCCGACCGGCTCGTCGGTCGCCCCACCCGCGCCAACTTCCGCACCGGTGAACTGACCGTGTGCACGATGGTTCCGATGCGGTCGGTGCCGCACCGTGTCGTGGTGCTGCTCGGACTCGACGACGACGTGTTCCCGCGCCGCGCCCACATCGACGGCGACGACGTCCTCACCCGTGATCCGCGCCCGGGAGAACGGGATCCGCGCAGCGAGGACAGGCAGCTTCTGCTGGACGCGATCATGTCGGTCGGTGAGACACTCCTGCTGTTCCACACCGGTGCCGACCCCGTCACCGGGATGCACCGACCGCCGGCGGTTCCGCTGAGCGAGGTCCGTGACGTCCTCGCCACCATGGTCGGTGCATCGACGTCCGACAACCCCGTCGTGACGCGGCATCCGTTGCAGCCGTTCGACCCCCGGAATTTCGACGCAGCGGATCCGTTCAGTTTCGACGCCACCGCACTCGCCGGTGCCCGAGCGGCCGTGGCCGGTGCGGCGCGGGCACCGGC
>NZ_JAIYEP010000095.1 GCF_020515525.1 Rhodococcus yananensis | reverse complement strand
CACTCGGACTGCACCCGGCCACCAACAGCGCCGACAGCCCGACCACCGCGTACCCCCACCCAGCCATGCGATCCCCCCGAGTCGATCATGAACGGGCGCGACCATAGCACACTGATCGACGCGACTCAGCCATCGATCCCGGCGGGCGTTCCTGTAACGTGGCCAGGGCTCCGAGCCTGAAGGATGGATGAAGTTGCCTCGTCGAACGGAACCCGTCGATCGTCGGATACGCCGGACACGGGCGGCGTTGTTCACGGCAGCGGTGCGCGTGGTGGGAGAACGCGGCACGACCGAGGTATCGGTCACCGAATTGGCCGAGGCCGCGGATGCCAGTCGGCGTGTTCTCTACCAGCACTTCGGAGATCGCGATTCCCTACTGGTTGCCGCGACCGTCGATCTGATTGCACAGAACGACTTTTCGGAACTGATTCAGGATCCGGCAGAGCCGGACTCTGCTGTTGCGCTCGCTCGCCGTTTCGCCGACAACCGGAGTTTCTTCCGGGCCGTTCTCACAGGTTCGTGCGCCTACGCCGTTACTCGCACCGTGGCCGAATTGGTCCGCCCCCATAGCGTCGCGTCCGCCCGCCGGCGGTTCGCAGACATCGACGACCGACTCGCGGGCGACATAGCCGACTACTTCACCGGCGGCACGATCATGGCCCTGACCCGTTGGCTGTGCGAAGGGCCGGACCCCTTGGATCCGAAGTCTTTCGTCGCAAGCCTCGTGCGTGTTCAGGATGCGATCTCCCACCCGGCGTGAGTTCGATTCGCAACAGACCGAACCGATCTCGACCGTACTCCTGTTCGATGCATGTCGATTTCACTCTGCTGTAGGCGAACCCGACGTCCGTTGAATTCACCTCGGACATACGGGCGACCCGCGACACCCCTCACCACCATCATGAAGTAACACTCGTGCATTTGCGCACACTCGTGCATTATCGCTGCATGTGCAGCACTCGTCCCCGGACCGACCACCGGGTACCGACGGCCGACCGCACCGGCTGATCGGATACCCACGGCCGACCGACCAACCCGGTGATCAACCGCCCCGGCGCTCCACGGGAATCCCGGCTCGTCATCGCTTCCGTGTCCTGCACCCGACCGTTCACCCTCGAAGGAGTACCCATGAGAACTGCGACTCGTACGGCCTGCGCAATCGCCGCGCTGACGGCGCTCCTCCACCCGACCGTCGCAACTGCTGCGCCCATCGACGACACGGCGGACGCGGAGTACGTGTCGCTGGGTGACTCGTACGCTGCTGCCGGCTCCTTCCTCACGTTGTCCGACCCACTTCCCCGCAGGGCGACGACGTGTGTGAACTCCTCCGACGACATCGGACATCTCGTGGCCGAGCAGATGGGGGTGTCCTTCGAGGACGCAGCATGCAACGGTGCTTCGACCGTCGACATCATCTCGGGCAGCACTCTGGGATTGCAGACCGACGCTCTCTCGGACGCAACGAAGTTCGTCTCCCTCTCGATCGGAGGGAACGACGACGACCTGTTCGGCGAACTCCAGGAAACGTGCTTCCTGTACGCCTTCACCTGCACCCAGGAGGCACGAGACGACATCGAACGCAAACTCGACGCCCTGGGACCCCGACTCGACGTCGCCTACGCAGCCGTCCGGTCCCACGCACCGAATGCCCAGGTGGTGGTGGCCGGATATCCGCGAATCTTCCCCGATGACGCCGACGGCTGCTTCATGGACGTCGTCGCGACACAAGAGGGAGTGGACTACCTCAATCATGTCCAGGACAGACTCAACGGCGAAATCGCCGCTGCCGCAGAGCGTGCAGGATTCAGCATGGTTGCCCGATGGGGCGACGGCAGCAACTCGATCTGCGCACCGGACGGGCAGCGCCATGTTTCCCTCACCGGTGTGGGTCCGTCGGACAACGGAATTCCCCTCCACCTGACTCTGCTGGGCCGTCAGCGCCAGGCAGACCTGATAGTCCGGGAGTTCCGCCGCTGAACAAATCGGTCATCACCTCGTCGGGATGACAGGCCGTCTCCGCGATCCATCCACGATCGATGGGTTCCCTCCCACTCTCAATCTATAGCGCACCCCGGGGCTTGCCGCAAGGCCGGGGTGGGGGTGCAGAATCGCTGCTCCGGGCCGGGTGAGGTCCGGGAATCGAGTGGAACGGGGCAGCTGTGATCGACGTGATCGTCGTCGGCGCGGGACCGACAGGAGCGATGCTCGCGAGCGAACTGCAACTGCGCGGCGTGCAGACGCTGGTGCTGGAGAAGGAGAACGAACCCCCGAAAGAGGTGCGCGCACTGGGCCTTCACGTGCGCAGCATCGAAATCATGGATCAGCGCGGCATTCTCGACCGCTTCCTCGAGCTGGGAACCGTGCACGAACTCGCCGGCTTCTTCGCCGGCATGGCCAAACCGAAACCGGTGGGACTGGACACCGCCCACGACTATGTGCTCGGACTGCCCCAACCGCAGATCGACCGGCTGCTCACCGAACACGCCGTCGAGCTCGGCGCGCAGGTCCGTCGCGGCACCGAGGTCACCGGCCTGTCGCAGGACGACGACGGCGTCACCGTCGAACTCGCCGACCGGGCCCGCGTGCGGGCCCGGTTCGTCGTGGGCTGCGACGGCGGGCGCAGCACCGTCCGCAAGCTGCTGGGCGTCGGCTTCCCGGGCGAGGCCTCGACCGCGGACACCCTTCTCGGCGAGATGGAGGTGACAGCACCCGCAGAGGAGGTGCAGGCGGTCGTCGCGCGGGTTCGCGAAACACAGAAACGGTTCGGCCTCGGACCGCTCGGCGGCGGCGTGTACCGCGTCGTCGTACCCGCCGCCGACCTGCGGGACGGACGTGCGGCCCCGACGTTGGACGACTTCGCGACACAGCTGCGTGCCGTCGCCGGCACGGACTTCGGTGTGCATTCACCGAGGTGGCTGTCGCGCTTCGGCAACGCGACACGTCTGGCCGAGCACTACCGGGTGGGCCGGGTGCTCCTCGCCGGTGATGCCGCACACGTGCACCCACCGGCCGGGGGCCAAGGCCTCAACCTGGGTGTCCAGGACGCCTTCAACCTGGGCTGGAAGCTCGCGACCGCACTCTCCGGACGCGCACCCGACGGTCTGCTCGACAGTTACGAGACCGAACGTCGCCCGGTGGCCGCCGACGTACTCGACAACACCCGCGCGCAGATGGAACTGATGTCCACCGAACCCGGAGCGCAGGCGGTCCGCCGCCTGGTGTCGGACCTGATGGACCTGAACGCGGTGAACCGGTACCTGATCGAGAAGATCACCGCGATCTCGGTGCGCTACGACCTCGGCGACGGACACGAACTGCTCGGACGCAGGCTGCGCGACGTCCAACTGCCCGACGGACGGTTGTACGAATCGATGCGTGACGGTCGCGGGGTGTTGCTCGACGACACCGGCGACCTGTCCGTCGACGGGTGGGCGGACCGCGTCCGGCACGTCGTCCATCGCGGCGACGCACCGGCGATGTTGCTGCGTCCCGACGGGCACGTCGCATGGGTCGGGGACGACCCGGAATCACTGCCCGCCGCGCTCTCGATGTGGTTCGGCGAGAAAGGAACCGCGTGACCGACCACGACCCGACCACCAGCTACGACAACGAGTTGGAATCCGAACGGCGGTACGTGACGGCCCTGCACGCACGTGTCGACGCCGAGCGCGCCGACGCGCAGCGCCGGTACACCGCGGCGCTGCGCAACGATGCGGCGTCGCCGATGGAACGCGACGTCGAGGTGCGTGCGCTCGCACGACAGATCCGACGACTCGATGCCGCGGACGACAACCTGTGCTTCGGGCGTCTCGATTCCGACGACGGCGAACGCTCGTACGTCGGACGGATCGGCCTGTTCGACGAATCCGACGACCACACACCGCTGCTGATCGACTGGCGTGCACCCGCCGCACGCCCGTTCTACACCGCGACCGGCGCTCACCCCGAGGGTCTTCGCCGACGGCGTAGATTCCGCAGCCGCGGGCGCGTCGTCACCGGACTCACCGACGAACACCTCGGTGATCCCCGCCACGAGGACGTCGGGGGCGATGCCGAGTCCGCGCTTCTCGCCGCGGTGAATGCTCCACGCGGCGAAGGCATGCGCGACATCGTCGCGACCATCCAGGCCGAACAGGACGCGATCATCCGGCTCGACCACCCCGGTGTCCTCGTCGTCGAGGGCGGTCCCGGAACCGGGAAGACCGCGGTGGCGTTGCACCGAGTCGCGTACCTCCTGTACACGCAGCGGCAGCGGATGGAGCGGCACGGCGTGCTGGTCGTCGGACCGAATCCTGGTTTTCTGAACCATATTTCGCGGGTACTCCCGTCGCTCGGCGAATCGGATGTGGTGTTCACGACGATGGGAGGGTTGTTTCCGGGGCTGCACGTGACCGCGGAGGACGCACCCGGCGCCGCGACCCTCAAGGGAGCCCTGGAGATCCTCGACGTACTCGCCGCCGCCGTCGCCCACCGTCAGCGCCTACCCGAGCGGCCGATCACGATCGGATTGTCCGACACCACCGTGCGCCTGGACCCGGACATCGCCGAATGGGCACGCGACGAGGCCCGCGCGAGCGGTCGGCCACACAACGAGGCACGCGCGGTGTTCGAGGAGATCGTCACGTGGGCGCTCACCGAACGGGCGATCACGAAGATCGGGCATGGCTGGCTCGACCGCAACGATCATGTTGCGCGAGAACAACTCCGACGGGATCTCGTCGCCGAACTGGCCTCCCACGACACGTACGTTGCGGCAATCGAGGCATGCTGGCCGATTCTGACCCCGGAATCGTTGTTGGCGGAGCTCTACACGTCCCGGGAACTGCTCGCTGCGGCGGGTGCCGACGAAACCCTGTGGCGCACCGACGGTGCGGCGTGGACGGTCTCGGACGTACCGCTGCTCGACGAACTGGCCGACGTCCTGGGGTCGGCGCCATCCGACGGTGGCAGCACCGAACGTCGCAGCCGGGCCGACACCGAGTATGCGGCGGGCGTGCTCGATCTGCTGGTGGACCGCACCGATCACATGGACGACGAAGACCACCTCTTCGCCACCGACCTACTGTACGCGGAGGATCTCGCCGACCGGTTCGTCGCGCGCGACACCCGTGGCGTCGCGGAGCGCGCCGCCGCCGACCGGGAGTGGACGTACCGGCACGTGGTGGTCGACGAGGCGCAGGAACTGTCGGCGATGGACTGGCGGGTCCTGATGCGTCGGTGCCCCGACCGGTCGTTCACCGTCGTCGGTGATCTCGCGCAGCGCCGCTCACCCGCGGGCGCGACATCGTGGGCGACGATGCTCGACCCCCACGTGCGCGGCCGCTGGGTGTACCGCTCCCTGACCGTGAACTACCGGACACCGTCCGAGATCATGGCGGTCGCGGCGTCGGTGCTCACCGAGTTCGCACCCGGTGCCGCGGTGCCCGAGTCGGTGCGGTCGTGCGGGGTGACACCGTGGGCGAAGAAGGTGACCGACGAGGAACTGCCGCGCGCGGTGGACGAGTTCGTGCGCAGCGAATCGGAACGCCCGGGCACCGCCGTCGTCATCGGCCCACCCGACGTACCCGGAACTGTGCCGGTCGCGGCGACGAAAGGCCTCGAATTCGATTCGGTGCTGGTCGTCGACCCCGACCGCATCCTCGCGGACAGCCCACGCGGCGCCGCGGAACTGTATGTCGCGTTGACGCGGGCGACGCAGCGGCTGGGCATCCTGCACCGCGCTCCACTGTCGCGGTCGCGGTTGCGCGGCCCGATCCGTGTCGTGTCGATGTCGGGCACTGCTGCGGAACGGTCCGGTGGACTACCCTGAGTCCATGTCGGACCGTGACCGGACCCCGGACGGGAAACCGCAGAACGCCCGCCCGCGCGACGCGCTCGGGCGTCCCCTCCCCTACGGCGAGGAGGGCGTCGAGCGGGTTCCCGACGATCTCGAACTCGACCCCGACGAAGCGGTCACCGAGGGGCAGCGGCTACTCGACCACGGGTACCCGTTCCACGCGCACGAGGTGTTCGAATCGGTGTGGAAGACGGGCCCGCCGGAGGAACGCCCACTGTGGCAGGGGCTCGCGCAACTGTCCGTGGGGTTGACCCATCTGCTCCGCGGCAACCCCAAGGGTGCGTTGTCGCTGCTGCGACAGGGGCAGGCCCGCATCCGACACTTCGAGGACGTACCACCGCACGGACTCGACATCGACGGCCTGTCGGCGTGGGCCGATCACCTGATCACCGAAATAGAGAGCGGTGCACCGATTCCCGAACCCCCGACACCCCGCCTGAGGCTACCCTGATGCCGATCCTCCCGATGTTCCCGCTGGGCACGGCGCTGCTGCCCGGCGCCCACCTGCCGCTGCGCGTGTTCGAGCCGCGCTACCAGCAGCTGGTACGCGACTGCATGGCCGCACCCGACGGCCCCCGGTTCGGGGTCGTGCTCATCGCGCGCGGCCACGAAGTCGGCGGCGGCGACGAGCGCACCGACGTCGGAACGGTCGCGCGGATCGTCGTCGACACCGAACTCGGTCGCGGCATGCACACCCTCGAGTGCATCGCCGAGGAACGCATCCGGGTACTGCAGTGGCTCCCGGACGACCCGTATCCGCGGGCCGAGGTGGAATCGTGGCCGGACGAGACGTCGGGGAAGGTCGATCTGAGCTCACTGAACGTGCATCTGGGCCGGTTGTACGGGCTGTTGGATCGACTCACCGACGGCCGGGTCGCGCCGCTTCCACCCGACCTTCCGTCGGACCCGGGCGAGCGGCTGTTCGCCATCGCCCGGTACGTGCCCATGGGCGAAGCCGACCGTCAGGCACTGCTCGAGGCACCCGGCCCCACCGAACGCGTCGCGGTGCTGGTCGATGCGATCACCTCGGCCACCGACCTGGCCGAGTGGCAGCTGAAACACGGCTGAGGTTCCCTCCTCGTCCGTGCCCGAGCGGCGCAATCGGCGCGCGCGGTGCGAGCGGGCTGCCGCCCACGGCTGATCGGGCTGCCGCCCACGGCTGATCGGGCTGCCGCCCACGGCTGAGCGAATGTATCGTTCGCTCTATTGAATAGAGCGAACGATACATTCGCTCACACCGCCGGAGGCGGAACGGAATTCAGCCGACGATCACGACGTCCAGGGTCCGCGGGCCGTGCACACCCTCGACGCGTTCGAGTTCGATGTCGGAGGTGGCCGACGGACCGCTGATGAGGGTGGTGGGACGCTCCGGCACCAACCGTGCCATGGCCTCCGGCACCCCCACCTCGACGGTCGACAGCGGTACCACACACACGTGGAGGTCGGGCACGAGCGTCAGCGCGCGACGGCCCTGATCGGGGCTGCCGTCGAGGAAGATCGTGCCGGTCTCGGCACACGACACCGTCGACGACGTCACCACCCCGTCGAGGCCCTCGAGCTCCGGCGCGGGAACGTCGGAGCTGTCGACGACGACCTCGCCGCCGTACTTCGACAACCACGATGCGTCGAGGCCCGCGGGGACACCGACCCTGCGGGCGTCGCGGTCGGCAAGTACCTTCGCGAGGGTCGCCGGCAACTCCTCGGCGGTGCTGCGGTGCACGTTCGCCTTGTAGTCGACGAGCCGGTCGACGAACAACTCGATCAGCTCGGCGTCGGGCAGCGTCCGTCCCGTGCGATAGTTGCGGGGCACCGTCACCGTCGTGGACGGTGCGAGTTCACGGGCCGCCCTGATCCGGTCGAGGATCACGTCCTTCGCGGTCACGAGCGTCCACCTTCCGTGCGTGCCTGTTCGACGGCGCTCCGCCCCTCGTCGGAATTCCACCACTGGCGGAACGTCTGCGTCGGCGGAGCCGGGAAATCACGGGCGTCCGTCCAGCCACCGACCGACCCCGGCAGCCAGGTGATCTGGCCGCGTTTGTCGGCGAGGAGCCGAGCCAGACGCGCCCCCTTCTGCGCTACCGTCCACCTCTTCGACGACGACATCGCGATCGACGCGGCCTTCATCGCTGCGGCCTCGGGCCCGAACTTCGCGTGCTCGACCTTCTGGTGTCGCAGTTCGACGAGCAACGACGGGATGTCGATCCGCACCGGGCACGCATCGAAGCACGCACCGCACAGGCTGGACGCGAACGGCAGTGTGGCGTTGGGATCGTCGGGACGGTCCATGCCGGCGAGCTGCGGGGTGAGCACCGCACCGATCGGGCCGGGGTACGTCGATCCGTAGGCGTGACCACCCGCCCGTTCGTAGACGGGGCACACGTTCAGGCAGGCCGAACAACGGATGCAGCGCAGTGCCTCGCGGCCGATGTCGTCGGCGAGGGTGGCGGTGCGACCGTTGTCGAGGAGGATGAGGTGGAAGTTCTGCGGACCGTCGCCGGGGGTGACGCCCGTCCACATCGAGGTGTAGGGGTTCATGCGCTCACCGGTGGACGAGCGGGGCAGCAGCTGGAAGAACACCTCGAGGTCGCGGAAGGTGGGCAGTAGTTTCTCGATGCCCATCACCGTGATGAGGGTGTCCGGCAGCGTCAGGCACATGCGCCCGTTGCCCTCGGATTCGACGACCGACAGGGTCCCCGTGTCGGCGATACCGAAGTTGGCGCCCGACACCGCGACCGGAACCGTCATGAACTTGTGTCGCAGATACTTTCGGGACGCCTCCGCGAGATGTGCGGGATTGTCGTCGAGAGCGGGGTCGACGCCGTCCATTTCGCGCAGGAAGATGTCGCGGATCTCGGAGCGGTTGCGGTGGATCGCCGGTACCAGGATGTGCGACGGGGTGTCGTGACCGAGTTGGACGATCAGTTCGGCGAGATCCGTTTCGTGCGCGGTGATGCCGCGAGCCTCGAGGTACTCGTTGAGGCCCATCTCCTGGGTGGCCATGGATTTGACCTTGATGACCTCGTCGCTGCCGGTGTCCCGCACGAGCTTCTCGACCAGGGCATTGGCCTCGGTCGCGTCGGCCGCCCAGTGCACGACGCCGCCGCGCGCGGTGACGGCGTCCTCGAATTGTTCGAGCAGTTCGGGCAATCGGGACAGGACGTCGTTCTTGATCGCTTCGCCCGCGAGCCGCAGTTCTTCCCAGTCGGGGAGTTCTTCGGTGACGCGCAGTCGTTTCCCGCGGATCGTGTGGGTGGCCTTACCGATGTTGCGACGCAGTTGCGCGTTGGCGAGCTCGTGGCGCGCGGCCGACGGGAAGCTCTCGGTGCCGCGCAGGTTTCCGACACCGCGCGGCGGGACGGCGGGTGTTCCGAGCAGGGTGGTCATGCGGGCACCTTCTCCTGTACGGACGCGAGGATCTCGGCGAGGTGGACGGTGCGGACGCCCACTTCCAGGCGCGACATGCCGCCGCCGATGTGCATGAGGCACGACGAGTCGCCGGCGGTGCAGTATTCGGCGCCGGTCGAGGTGACGTTGTGGATCTTGTCCGCGAGCATCGCGGTGGACGTCTCGGCGTTCTTGATCGCGAACGTTCCCCCGAATCCGCAGCAGGAGTCGGCTTCCGGGAGTTCGACGAGATCGATGCCGCGGACCGCGCGGAGCAGTCGGAGCGGTTTGTCGCCGACACGCAGCATCCGCAGCGAGTGACAGGTCGGGTGGTAGGTGACCCGGTGGGGGTACCAGGCGCCGACGTCGGTGACGCCGAGGACGTCGACGAGCAGTTCGGACAGCTCGTACGTCTTGGCCTTGACGGTGTCGACGCGACCGCACAGTGCGGGGCTGCCGTAGCGGGAGGCGACGATCTCGTGCTGGTGGCGCACCGAGCCGACGCACGATCCGGACGGGGCGACGACGGCGTCGATCGAGGAGTCGCCGAAGGTGTCGGCGTAGTTCTCGACCAGCGGCAGGGCGTCGGGTTGATATCCGGTGTTGACGTGCATCTGGCCGCAGCACGTCTGCGACTGCGGGAAGACGACCTCGTGGCCGAGACGGGTGAGCAGGAGGGCTGTGGATTTGGCTGCGTTCGGGAACAACGTGTCCCCGAGACACGTCGCGAACAGGGCGATTCGCATGGGGATCTCCGCAATTCTTCGGTGTGGTCTGACCACACAGTAGACCATGGGTCAAGTGCTGCGTCACAGGATTACGAGAATTGACCGTTTCGAGGCGGGGTCTGGATTGTGATCCGTATCATGATGTACGGTCCTGTGGTCTGACCACACAGTCGGATCGCACAGCCTGCCGCCACCCGCGGCGTGATCTCAGGAGTCCCATGTGGAAAACGACCTGCTCGCGGTGACCTACACACCGTCGACCAGCGCAGTCGCCGACAGTCTCACCGCGTCGGCGCTGCTCGGCCTCGTACCGCTGCTGACCTTCTTCGTCCTGCTCGCCGGCTTCAAACTCAAGGCCTGGTACTCGGGCCTGGGCGCACTGGCCGTCGCACTCGTCGTGGCGGTCGTCGGATTCGGGATGCCCGCGCCGCTGGCCGGGCTGTCGGCCCTGCAAGGCATCGCCTTCGGCCTCTTCCCCGTGATGTGGATCGTCGTGGCGGCGATCTGGCTCTACGAACTGACCGTCGTCAGCGGACGTTTCGAGGACCTGCGCCACGTGTTCAACTCGATCGGCCGCGGCGACATGCGTGTGCAGGCGATGCTCATCGCGTTCTGCTTCGGCGGCATGCTCGAGGCGCTCGCCGGTTTCGGTGCACCCGTCGCCATCACCGGTGCCATGCTCATCGCGATCGGCATGCCACCGATCCGCGCCGCCGTCACGGTCCTCGTCGCGAACACCGCGCCGGTCGCCTTCGGCGCCATGGCGATTCCGATCACCACCGCCGGGAACCTCACCGGAATCCCGGCCACCGAGATCGCCGCGGTCGTCGGCCGTCAGACCCCCGTGCTGGCGCTGTTCGTGCCGATGCTGCTGCTGTTCCTCGTCGACGGCCGTCGCGGATTCCGTCAGGTGTGGCCGATCGCGCTGGTCACCGGCGTCGCCTTCGCGATCGCGCAGTTCTGGTGCTCGAGCCACTTCTCGTACGAGCTGACCGACGTCGTCGCCGCCCTCGTCGGCCTCGCCGCCGCCGTGATCATGCTGCGATTCTGGACGCCGAGCACCCCGGAGGACCAGCACTCGCACGTCAGCGCGGAACCGATCGGTGCCGCCCGCACCGCCATGGCACTGTTCCCGTACCTGCTGGTCATCGTCGTGTTCGGGATCGCCAAGCTGTGGACCCTCGGTGTCGACGTCCCGAAGTGGTTGGCGAGCACGGACATCAAGATCGAATGGCCGGGTCTGTACGGCAACCTCCTCGACGAGGACGGATCGGTGTCGTCCGGCGCGATCTACACGCTGCCGTGGCTGTCCACCCCGGGCACCCTGCTCCTGATCTCCGGTGCCATCGTCACGCTCGTCTACGCCATCTGGAACCACGGCGGTGTGTACGCGATGAGCGCGCGACTGGCGATCACCACGTTCGGGGTCACGGTGTGGAAGATGCGCCTGGCCATCGCGACCGTCGCGACGGTCCTCGGCCTGTCGTACGTGATGAACCAGTCCGGTCAGACCGTCGCCATCGGTACGTGGCTGGCCGGGACCGGGGCGATCTTCGCGCTGTTCTCGCCGGTCCTCGGCTGGCTCGGTACCGCCGTCACCGGATCGGACACCTCCGCCAACGCCCTGTTCGCCCGCCTGCAGCAGGCCGCGGGCGAGGCCGCCGGTATCGACCCGACACTGCTCGTCGCGGCCAACACCTCCGGTGGTGTCGTCGGCAAGCTGATCAGTCCGCAGAACCTCACGATCGCGGCGACCGCCGTCGACCGGCCCGGCAGCGAACCCGAACTGCTCCGCAAGGTCGTCGGATACAGCGTCGGCATGCTCGCGGTCCTCTGCGTGCTGGTGTACCTGCAGTCCACCCCGGTGCTGTCGTGGATGCTGCCCTGACCAGGCAACTCGCATAGGCTGTGCAGTCATGCCGTCAGCGTCGGAACCCCGCGCGTGGGAACACGTGCTCAGCCACCTCGAGCAGATGCTGGTTTCGGGGGAACTGTCCCCCGGCCAGCGTCTGCCCGGCGAGCGTGTGCTCGCCGCCGATCTCGGGGTCGGTCGGTCGTCGGTGCGGGAGGCCCTGCGCGTCATGGAGGCGTTGGGGTTGCTGACGTCGAAGACGGGTTCGGGGCCGACGTCGGGCGCGATGATCGTGTCGCGCCCGACGGGCGGCATGGCGATGCTCATGCGCATGCAGGTGGCGGCGCAGGGTTTTCCGGTCGCCGACATCGTCCAGACACGTCTCGTGCTCGAGACGGAGGTGCTGCACACCCTGGCGCTGCACTCCCCCACCCCGGACCTGTCGAACGCCGAGGAACTCCTCGACGCGATGGACGAACCCACCCTGGCGGCCACGGAGTTCCTACTCCTCGATTCCCAGTTCCACATCGCGTTGGCCGACGCCGCCGGCAACCAGGTGATCGCCGCGATGATGGTGGGGTTGCGCGACTCCATCGAGGGATACGTTCTGGCCGGCGCACCCCTGACCGCGTGGCCCACGACGTGTGGGCGGCTCAGGCACGAACACCGCGGTCTCGTCGAGGCCGTGCGGGCCGGCGACCCCGATCTCGCACGCAAACGGATCGTCGATCACATCCGCGGCTACTACGCGGAGAGCCTCGGAACGGACCCCCGCAACGGACCCATCGGGGGTCGTGTACAGTAGGTGACGCAACGCGGGGTGGAGCAGCTCGGTAGCTCGCTGGGCTCATAACCCAGAGGTCGCAGGTTCAAATCCTGTCCCCGCTACCAACACGTCGGGCCCGGTTCTTCGGAACCGGGCC
>NZ_JAIYEP010000094.1 GCF_020515525.1 Rhodococcus yananensis | reverse complement strand
TGCTGGCGATTCCGGACAAGGGTGTCGGTTTCGGGTTGTTGCGGTATCTGAACGACGAGTCGCGTGAGGTGTTGGCGGGGTTCGCGGGTGGTCAGGTCAGTTTCAACTACCTGGGCCGCGTCGGCACGAAGGACATCCCGGAAGGCTTCGAAGGCCTGCCCTGGTTGCCCGCCGACGATGTCGCGGGCGTCACCGCGCCGGGCGATGCCGACATGCCGGCCAACAAGGTCGTCGACATCAACGCGATCGTCAACGACGGCGCCGACGGTGCGGTTCTCGATGCCTCGTTCGCGTTCCCGACCGGTGTGCTCTCGTCGGACGAGGTGACCGCGCTCGCCGACCTGTGGGTGCAGGCGTTGTCGGCGCTGGCAACGCATGTCACCCGGCCCGGCGCGGGTGGGCTCACCCCGTCGGACGTGCCGCTCGTCGCGCTGTCGCAGCGCGACCTCGATCTCCTCGAGGACCGATTCGTCGATGACGGTGTCGCCGACGTGTGGTCGCTGGCCCCGCTGCAGTCGGGTCTGTTGTTCCACGCGATGCTCGCCGAGGGCTCGGTCGACGTGTACTCGGTCCAGATGGTGTTGTCGCTGTCCGGTGCCGTCGATGTGGACCGCCTCCGGTTCGCCGCGCAGCGCACGGTCGCCCGACACTCCAATCTGCGGACCGCCTTCGTGACGGCCGCGGACGGAACCGCGGTGCAGGTCGTCCTCGACGACGTCGACGTCCCGTGGCGTGAAGTGGATCTCACGCACATCGCCGACGACACCGAGCGCGAGGCGCAGTGGCGGGCGTTGCTCGCCGACGATCAGGCACGGCACTTCGACATGGCGGCCCCGCCGCTCGTGCGGTTCACGCTGGTACGAGTCGACTCCGACCGGTACCGACTCGTGCTCGCGAACCACCACATCGTGCTCGACGGGTGGTCGATGCCGCTGCTCATGCAGGAACTGCTCACCGTGTACGCGCTGCGCGGCGACGACGGACTGCCCTCGCCGCGCAGCTACCGCTCGTACCTCGCGTGGATCGCCGAGCAGGACCGTGCCCGATCGCTGGACGCGTGGGCCGAGGCCCTCGCCGGCATCGACGAACCGGTGTTGCTGGCATCGTCGATGTCCGGCACCGAGTACACCGCGCTGTCCGAGCACCTCGACACGGCGCTCGACACCGATCTCACCGGTCGGCTCACCGCCCTCGCGGGCCGGCTCGGCGTGACGATGAACACCATCGTGCAGTCCGCGTGGAGCATCCTCCTCGCGCGCACCACCGGTCGCGACGACCTGGTGTTCGGTGCCACCGTGTCGGGTCGGCCGCCGCAACTGGCCGGAGTCGAGTCGATGGTCGGTCTGTTCATCAACACGCTGCCCGTGCGGGTGAGCCTCGACGACGGTGAATCACTCGCGTCGCTGATCACGCGGGTCCAGCGTGAACAAGCAGGCCTTCTGGATCATCACTACCTGGGATTGCCCGAGATCCAGGAGGTCGCCGGTGCGGCAGCACGATTCGACACCCTCGTGGTGTTCGAGTCGTATCCGGTCGACCGGGAGGCGCTCGCCGCGCAGGCGGATCTCCTCGACGGCATGGTGATCGACGGCATCGATGCCGACGACTCCACGAACTTCCCGCTGACACTGCTCGTCACGATGGACGACCGTCTGCACCTGAAACTGCGGTACCTGCCGGATCACTTCGACGCCGACAGCGCCGCCGCGATCCTGCGCCGGTTCGTCACGGTGCTCACCGCGGTCGCGCAGGACGATTCCGTCCAGGTCGGCGCCGTCGATGTGCTCGACGACGCGGAGAAGCGGTGGGTGCTCGAGGATCGCAACGACACCGTTCGTGACCTCGGCTCCACCCGCACCCTCGCCGACCTGTTCGGCGAACAGGTCGAGCGGACACCCGACGCCGTCGCGTTGGTCGGTGACGGAACCTCGCTCACCTACGCGGAGTTCGCATCGCGAGTCCGTCGTCTCGCCCGCCACCTGATCACGCTCGGTGTGGGACCGGACACGTTGGTGGGCCTGTCGATCCGCCGTTCGGTGGACCTGATGGTGGGTATGTACGCGATCATCGAGGCCGGCGGTGCGTACGTGCCCGTCGACCCGGATCAGCCGTCCGACCGCAACGAATACGTGCTCGGCGTCGCGCAGCCCGCCGTCGTGCTCACCACGGCCGATTCCGGATCGGACACCGGTCGGTGGACGACGGTGCAGGTGGACGCGGTCGACCTGTCCGGACTGTCGGACACACCGATCACCGACGCCGAGCGTCTCGTGCCGCTGCGCGAGCGTCACGCGGCGTACGCCATCTTCACGTCGGGATCCACCGGTCGTCCGAAGGGCGTGGCCGTCGAACACCGTTCGGTCGTCAACCAGATCCGGTGGATCAGTGACCGTTTCGCCCTGTCCGAGCGTGACGTCGTGCTCCTGAAGACCCCGTTCACGTTCGACGTGTCGGTGTGGGAGCTGTTCGCGACCCTCGCGTCCGGTGCCCGACTCGTGATCGCGGAGCCGGACGGCCACCGTGACCCGCGGTACCTCGCCTCGGTGATCGACGACCACGAGGTGACACTCGTGTCGTTCGTGCCGTCGATGCTCGACGTGTTCGTCGAGCAACTGTCCGTCGGATCGTGCACGTCGTTGCGTGCGGTGCAGGTCGCCGGTGAGGCGTTGCCGGTGCAGACCGTCACTCGGTTGCGCAGCGCGCTGCCGGCTGTCGCAGTGCACAATCTGTACGGCCCCACCGAGTTCACGGTCCACGCCACCGAATGTGCGGTGCCGGTGCAGCTCGGCACGGCGGTGCCGATGGGTGTGCCCGTGTGGAACTCCCGCGCGTACGTACTCGACCACCGACTGCGTCCGGTCGCACCGGGTGTCGCGGGCGAGTTGTACCTGTCGGGCGTGCAGGTTGCGCGCGGGTACGTGCGGCGCCCGGACCTGTCGGCGGAACGATTCATCGCGGATCCGTTCGCGCCGGAACCGGGTGTGCGCATGTACCGCACCGGTGACCTGGTGCGCTGGAACACTTCCGGTGATCTCGAGTACATCGGGCGCACCGACTTCCAGGTGAAGGTGCGCGGCCTGCGCATCGAACTCGGTGAGATCGAATCCGTCCTGCGCGACGACGCGCGGGTCGGGTCCGCCGTCGTCGTGGTGCGCCGAGACCAACTCGTCGCGTACGTGACCGGCGCCGACGGCGTGGACCTCACCGACGACACCGAGCGCCTCACGACGGTGCTGGCGGAACGCCTGCCCGCGTACATGGTGCCCGGCCACATCCTCGTGCTCGATGCGTTGCCGCTCAACGCGTCCGGCAAGGTCGACCGGAAGGCGTTGCCGGACCCGGTGTTCGAGGTGCGGACATTCCGCGCCCCCACCACTCCCGTCGAGGAGACCGTCGCCGCGGTGTTCGCCGACGTGCTCGGCATCGATCGAGTGGGCCGCGACGACGACTTCTTCGAACTCGGTGGCAACTCGCTCGCGGCGACGCGTGTCGTCGCGCGTCTCGGCGACGAGATCGATGCGCACGTCCCCGTGCGGGAACTCTTCGAAGACGGCACCGTCGCGGGGTTGGCCGCGCGACTCGAATCGCACATCGGAGCCGGTGGCCGAGCCCGGCTGGCCCCGCGGGAGCGTCCCGCGGAGATCCCGCTGTCGATGGCGCAGCAGCGCATGTGGTTCCTCAACCGATTCGACGGATCCGCAGCCGCGTACAACATTCCGATGGCGTTGCGCATGTCGGGCGTCCTCGACGTCGACGCGTTGCGTTCCGCCGTCCGTGATGTCGTCGCGCGGCACGAGACGCTTCGCACCGTCTATCCGGAGACCGACTCGGGCCCCGCCCAGGTCGTGTTGCCCCCGAGCGATGCGGTGACCGAGCTGGACGTGGTCGATGCGACGGCCGAACAGCTGCCGGAACTGCTCGTCGCGCTCGCCGGGACCCGGTTCGACGTGACGGGGGAGGTCCCGCTGCGGCTGCAACTGTTCCGGGTCGCGCCGGACGAGCACGTCCTGGGCCTGGTCGTGCATCACATCGCGGCCGACGGGTCGTCGATGGGCCCGTTCGCGCGGGACGTGATGGTCGCGTACGCCGCGCGACACACCGGCCAGGAGCCCGCCTGGGCGCCGCCGGCCGTGCAGTACGCCGACTATGCGCTGTGGCAACGCGAGGTCCTCGGCGACGAACAGGACGACGAGTCGGTGGCCGCCGCGCAGATCGAGTACTGGCGCCGCGCACTCGCGGACCTGCCGGATCAGCTCGACCTTCCGGCGGACCGTCCGCGGCCGAGTGCACAGTCCTACCGGGGCGGGTACCTGAGCTTCGAGATCGACGCGGACCTGCACCGACAGCTCGCCGCGCTCGCCCGCGTCCACGGCACGACCCTGTTCATGGTCGCCCACGCCGCGTTCGCGACGCTGCTCGCGCGGTTGTCGGGTACCACGGACATCGCGGTCGGCACCCCCGTCGCGGGCCGCGGCGAGCGGGCACTCGACGACCTGATCGGCATGTTCGTCAACACACTGGTGTTGCGCACCCAGGTCGAACCGCACATCGGATTCGCGGACCTGCTCGACGAGGTCCGCGAGACGGACCTGCAGGCCTTCGCGCACTCGGATGTGCCGTTCGAGCGACTCGTCGAGGTACTCAACCCGGTGCGGTCGACGGCCCGACATCCGCTGTACCAGGTGGGATTCCTGTTCCAGAACATGGAGAACCCCGCCCTCGAACTGCCGGACCTGACGGTGCGCGGACTCGAGATCGACAACGGCGTCGCCCAGTTCGACCTGCAGTTGATCGTGAGCGACCGCTACGACGACGGCGGTGTGGCCGACGGCATCTCCGCCGTGTTCAGCTACGCCACCGATCTGTTCGACGAATCGACGGTCGCCTCGTTCGCCGACCGATTCGTGCGGTTGCTGGCCGGCATCGTCGCCGAGCCGACGCTGCCCGTGGGCGATCTCGACCTGCTCGGCCCCGCCGAACGTGACCGCGTCCTCGTCGAGTGGAACGACACGCGTCGCGACGTGGACACCGCCGCAACACTCGTCGATCTGTTCGACGAGCAGGTCTCGGCGCACCCCGATGCGCCTGCCGTCACCTACGGCGGTGACTCGGAGACGTACCGGGCGTTCGATGCGCGCGTCAACCGACTCGCACGGTATCTCGTGGCTCACGGGGTGACGACCGAGAGCCGCGTGGTGCTCGCGTTGCGTCGTTCCGTGGATCTCGTCGTCGCGATGTACGCGGTCGCGAAGGCGGGCGGCGCATACGTCCCGCTCGACCCGGATCAGCCCGCCGACCGCAACGCGTACGTGCTCGGTTCGGCGGCGCCGGTGTGCGTGCTGACGACCACTGCCGACGAGGCGGTGGCCGGCGACCACCCGGTGATCGCTGTCGACGGACTCGACCTGACCGGGTACGCGGACACGCCGCTGACCGACGCGGATCGGCTCGCTCCGCTGCGGTCCGGAAACACCGCCTACGTCATCTTCACGTCCGGGTCGACGGGTCGGCCGAAGGGGGTTGCGGTGCCGCACGCGGCCATCGTCAACCAATTGCTGTGGAAGCGGGCCGAATTCGAACTCGACGAATCCGATTCGGTGTTGCTCAAGACCGCCGCGACCTTCGACCTGTCGGTGTGGGAGTTCTGGTCGTGGTCCGTCGCGGGCGGGCGCTTGGTGATCGCGGAGCCCGACGGGCACCGCGACCCCGAGTACCTGCTGGATCTGCTCGGCCGCGAGAAGGTGACGACGCTGCACGTCGTGCCGTCGATGCTCGCGATGCTGCTCACCACGTCGGGGGGTGAACTGCCGGAGTCGTTGCGTCGCGTGTTGGCGATCGGTGAAGCGTTGCCGCCGAGCGTGGCGCAGGCGTTCCGCGCGGCGAGCGGGGCACAGCTGCTGAACCTGTACGGTCCGACCGAGGCGGCGGTCTCGGTGACCGCTCACACCGTCACCGACGCCGACACGACGACCGTGCCGATCGGACGTCCCGAATGGAACACCGGCCTGTACGTCCTCGACGACCGGCTGCACCCGGTTCCGACCGGGGTGCACGGTGAGCTGTACATCGCCGGTGTCCAGTTGGCACGCGGCTACCACGGCCGGCCCGATCTGACCGCCGACCGTTTCGTGGCCGACCCCTTCGGTGCCCCGGGCGACCGCATGTATCGCACCGGTGACATCGTCCGGCTGCGCGCGGACGGCGAACTCGATTACATCGAGCGCGCCGACTTCCAGGTCAAGGTGCGCGGGTTCCGCATCGAACTCGGTGAGATCGAATCCGTCCTGCGCGCCCGCGAGGACGTCGACTCCGCCGTGGTCGTCGCGAAGTCCGATCCGGTCACCGGCGACATGCTCGTCGGGTACGTCGTTCCGGCAGCGGACGTCGATCTCGACGTCGATGCGGTGCGGACGGACCTCGGCGTCGCACTGCCGAGCTACATGGTGCCGTCGGTGATCATGGTGCTCGAGTCGCTGCCGCTGAACGTCAACGGCAAGATCGACCGTCGTGCGCTGCCCGAACCGGAACTCGGCGTGCGAACCTTCCGGGCCCCGACCGAGCCGGTCGAGGAGATCGTCGCGGCGGTGTTCGCGGAGGTGCTCGGCGTCGAGCGGGTCGGTCTCGACGACGATTTCTTCGACCTCGGAGGCAACTCGCTCGTCGCGACCCAACTCGTCGCGCGGATCGGCCGCGAACTGAACGCTCAGGTGCCCGTGCGCATCGTCTTCGAGGCGTCCACGGTCGAGGCACTCGCCGCGCGAGCCGAGGCGCTCGCCGGCACCGGTCGCGGAGCCGAGCTCACCGCGCGGCCACGACCCGAGACCGTTCCGCTGTCGCTCGCGCAGCAGCGGATGTGGGTGCTCAACCGGATGGATCCCGAGTCCTCCGCCTACAACATTCCGGTGGCGTTGCGGATGTCGGGGCGCCTGGACGTCGAGGCACTCGCCGCGGCGATGCGCGATGTGGTGACCCGTCACGAGGTGCTCCGGACGGTCTACCCCGATCTCGGGGACGGGCCGGGACAGGTCGTGCTGTCCCTCGCCGATGCCGCACCCGCACTTCCGGTGACGACGGTGGACACCGAGTCGGCACCTGCCGTGGTCGCCGAGTTCGTCAACCGCGGATTCGACGTGGCGGCCCACGTGCCGGTGCGTGCCGCGCTCTTCGAGCTCGGTCCGGACGATCATGTCCTGGCGGTGGTCGTGCACCACATCAGCAGCGACGGCGCCTCCATGGGGCCGCTCACGCGCGACCTGATGGTCGCGTACTCGGCGCGCACGGCCGGTGAGGTGCCCTCGTGGCAGCCGCTGCCCGTGCAGTACGCGGACTACGCGCTGTGGCAGATCGACGTCCTCGGCTCGGAGGACGATCCCGACAGCCCTCTGTCGCGGCAGATGGACCACTGGACGCGGGCACTCGCCGGTGCACCCGAGGTCCTGGCGCTGCCCACGGACCGGCCGCGGCCTCCGCGCCGGTCGATGCGCGGTGCGGTGCACGAGTTCGTGATCGGAGCGGAGACCGCCCGCACCGTCGACGCGGTGGCGCGCGACCACAACGTGACCACGTTCATGGTCGTGCACGCCGCGCTGTCGGTGCTCCTCGGCAAGCTCAGCGGTGAGACCGACGTCGTCGTCGGTACTCCCGTGGCGGGTCGGGGTGAGCGTGCGCTCGACGATCTCGTCGGCATGTTCGTCAACACGTTGGCGTTGCGCACCGACGTCGCACCCGGTACCCGCTTCGAGGATCTGCTCGCGGACGTGCGGGAACGGGACCTCGCGGCGTTCGCGCACGCCGACCTTCCGTTCGAGCGGGTCGTGGACCTGCTCGGCCGGCAGCGATCGAGCGCGTACTCGCCGGTGTTCCAGGTGATGCTCTCGTTCCAGAACATGGCGCTGGGCAGCATCGACCTGCCGGGGTTGACCCTGTCGGCGTTCGACGAGGGCTGGACACAGGCGATGCTGGACCTGCAGTTCACCGTCGTCGAACAGTTCGACGACGACGGTCTGCCCGCCGGACTGCGGGTGCGGATCACCTATGCGACGGATCTGTTCGACGCGGGCACCGTGCACACGCTCGGATACCGGTTCGAACACGTCCTCGCTGCGCTCGTCGCGGACCCGCACGCCGCCCTGCGGTCCGTGGACATCGTCGGTGACCGGGAACTCGCGGCGATCGAGGCGGCCCGTCCGAAGACGGTCGCGGATCTTCCGGAGCTCGCGGCCCGCGCCGCCGAGGTCGCTGCCGCAGCGGGGGCGTTCACCCACGACGGACGTGACGTGTCCTTCGGTGAACTGTCCGCCCGGCTCGACGAGGTCCGCACCTCGATGGGGGCGTCGCTGCCCCCGGAAGCGCTGGTCTCGGTCGCGCTCAACGGGCTGGTCCCGGGCATTCTGCCCGCACTCGGTGCGGACGGCTATGCTCGACTGCTCGCCGTGCTGCTGGAACGAGCCCAGCAGGTGGCGGACGGTGCACAGGCCGCTGACCGGCACACGGGGCCACCGGCCCCGGGCCACTAGGGTGAGCACCGTGACAGGGGACGGCCGCGCAACGGGGGAGCGCGCGCCGTCCTTCCAGACGACAAGTGGAGGAATCGGTCGATGTCCGTGGGCGAACCCAGGCAGCAGGCACTGACGATCGGGGACCTGCCGCGGCTGGTCGCCGCGGTCGCTGCGGCGGACCCGGAGCGCGTCGCGCTGACACATGGGGGAGTGGACCTCGACTACGCGCGATTCGATCGCGAACTCGCTGCGATGGACACGGCGATGGGCGGCACCCTCGGGCCGGAAGCGCTCGTCCCGATCGTCCTGTCGAGTGCCCTGCCGGGTGTGGTGGAGGCCACGGACGGGGGATTCGACGGTGTGGTCGCGATGCTGCTCGCCGACGCGGTGGGGGCCGGCGCCGCCGACCCGGCGACCGGTGAGCGCACCGACGCCACCCTCGTGTCCCGGTTCGAGGCACAGGTTGCGCGCACCCCGGACGCGACGGCGCTCGTGTACGGCAACACGTCTGTGACGTACGCCGAGTTCGATGCGCGCGCGAACCGACTCGCGCGGCTGCTCGTCGAGCGCGGTGTCGGACCCGACGTGCTGGTCGGACTCGCGATCCGGCGCTCGCTCGACCTGCTCGTCGCCATGTACGCGATCGTCAAGGCCGGCGGCGCGTACGTGCCGATCGACCCGGACCAGCCGGCGGAGCGCAACCGGTACGTCCTGGCCACCGCGCGTCCCGCGTGTCTGCTCACCACCTCGCGTGACCGGACCACCGATTCGCCTGCCGACGTTCCGGTGATCGACGTCGACACCGCCGACGTGTCGGATCGGTCGCCCGAGCCGCTCACGGACACCGACCGGCAGGCACCTCTGCACGCCGACAACCTCGCCTACGTCATCTTCACCTCGGGGTCCACCGGGCGCCCGAAGGGTGTGGGGGTCGCGCACCGCGCGATCGTCTCGAACCTCGACTGGCGTCAACGCGAGTACGCATTCACGCCCGAGGACGTGGTGATCCAGAAGACGCCGTTCACGTTCGACGTGTCGGTGTGGGAGTTCTTCTGGCCGCTGCAGGTGGGTGCGAGCCTGGTCGTCGCGGAATCCGGTGTGCATCGGGATCCCGCCGACCTCGCCCGCGTGATGAGTGAATCCGGCGTCACCGTCGCGCATTTCGTGCCGTCGATGCTGTCGGTGTTCGTCGCGGAGCCCGCCGCGGCCCACCTGCCCGACCTGCGCTACGTCTTCGCGTCCGGCGAAGCGCTCCCCGCGCAGACGTGCGCGCGGTTCCGCGCGATCAGTCGCGCCGGACTGCACAATCTGTACGGCCCGACGGAAGCCGCCGTCGACGTGACCTACCACGCGGTGACCGAAGCGGACCGGGTGTCCGTTCCCATCGGCGTCGCGGTGGCCGACACCGACCTGCTCGTCCTGGACGACGCCCTGCGACCTGTGCCCGACGGTGTCGTCGGTGAGCTGTACCTCGCGGGCGTACAACTCGCCCGCGGGTACGTCGCCCGACAGGAACTGACGGCCGAACGCTTCGTCGCGCACCCCGGTGCCGCAGGGGGTGCCCGTGTCTACCGCACAGGCGACCTGGTGCGCCGCCGCGCCGCCGACGGTGCTCTCGAGTACATCGGCCGCAGCGACTTCCAGGTCAAGGTACGTGGATTGCGCATCGAGCTCGGCGAGATCGAATCCGCGTTGCTCGATCTACCGTCGATCGCCCAGGCCGCCGTCGTGGTGTACGCCGATGAGACCGTCGGTGACACCCTCGTCGGCTATGTCGTCCCCGAGGCATCCGAGGTCGTCGACACCGACCAGCTCGTTCGAGCCCTCGGCGAGCGGCTTCCCGACTACATGGTTCCCGCCACGTACGTCGTCCTCGACGAGTTCCCGCTCGGCGCCAGCGGCAAACTCGACCGCCGGGCACTGCCCACACCGGAACTGGCCACCCACAGCGCCGAATACCGTGAACCGGCCACCGATACCGAGAGCGCGATCGCAGCCGTGTTCGCCGACCTCACCGGCGCCGACCGGGTCGGTGCCGACGACGAGTTCTTCGCGCTCGGCGGCAACTCGCTGCTTGCGACACGTGCGGTGGCCCGCATCAACGCCGAGTACGGCATCACCGTGATGGTCGCGGACTTCTTCGACGCATCGACCGTGGCTGCTTTCGCCCGGATCGTCGATCGCGCGATCGAATCCGGCGACGGCGCCGTCCGTCCGCAGCTCGTGGCGGGCCCGCGCCCGGAACGGGTCCCGCTCTCGTCGGCGCAGCAGCGACTGTGGTTCCTGAACCGACTCGACCCCGGATCCGCGGTCGACAACATCCCCGCGGCGCTTCGGATCCGTGGTCGTCTCGATGTGCCGGCCTTCGAATCAGCTGCGCGCGACGTGGTGTCGCGTCACGAAACGTTGCGCACCGTCTACCCCGAGATCGACGGTGTGGGATACCAGCACATTCTCGCCGCGGACGCCGTCGCGATCGACCTCACACCACTCGACGTCGACGAGGACGCGGTTGTGGAGACCGTGACGCGACTCGCCACGGACGGGTTCGATGTCACCGTGGACGTTCCCCTGCGGCTGCATCTGTTGCGTCTGGCCGCCGACGACCACGTGCTGGTCGTGGTGCTGCACCACATCTCGGGAGACGGCTTCTCGATCGGTCCGCTGACCAGGGATCTGCTGGGTGCGTACTCCGCCCGGGCAGCGGGCGCGGAGCCGGTGTGGAGCGACCTGCCCGTGCAGTACGCGGACTACACGATCTGGCAGCGGGCGCTGCTCGGGGAGGCGTCGGATCCGGGGTCGGTGGTGTCGCGCCAACTCGATTACTGGAGGAACACACTCGGTTCACTGCCGTCATCGATCGATCTGCCGACCGATCGTCCGCGTCCGGCGGTGGCCTCGGGACACGGTGCGGTACATCGGTTCTCGATCCCGTCGCGGGTGTACTCCGGCGTGCGCGCCGCTGCGGCAGCGCACCGCACGACCGAGTTCATGGTGGTGCATGCAGCGTTGGCGGTGTTGCTGTCGCGGTTGTCCGGTGGGGACGACGTGGCGGTGGGGACGCCGGTGGCCGGTCGTGGTGAGCAGGTGCTCGACGATCTGGTGGGGATGTTCGTGAACACGTTGGTGTTGCGGACGTCGGTGGATCCGGGTGAGTCGTTCGAGGAGTTGTTGGCGCGTACCCGTGAGGTGGATCTGGGTGCGTTCGCGCATGCGGATGTGCCGTTCGAGCGGTTGGTGGAGGAGCTCGATCCGGTTCGGTCGCAGGCGCATCATCCGTTGTTCCAGGTGATGTTGACGTTCCAGAACCTGGACCGGCAGAACGTCGAGTTCGCGGGACTGCACGCGAGCGGACTGGACATCGACGCCGCGGGCGCCAAGGTCGACCTCGAGTTCGTGGTCGCACCGACCGACGCCGGTGACGTACCCGTCGAACTGACCTACGCCACCGACCTGTTCGACGGAACGACGGCCGAGTCGTTCGCGACATGGTTCGTGCGGGTACTCGGCACGGTCGTGGCGGATCCCGGTTCGTGTGTCGGCGACGCGGAACTGATGTCTCCGGAGGAACGGTCCGCACTGTCCGTCGCGTCGACGGGGCCCGCCCGCGAGGTGGACTCGTCGGCGACGCTGGTCGATCTGTTCGACGAGCAGGTGCAGCGGTCCCGGGA
This sequence comes from Rhodococcus yananensis, assembly GCF_020515525.1. GTDB lineage: Bacteria > Actinomycetota > Actinomycetes > Mycobacteriales > Mycobacteriaceae > Rhodococcus > Rhodococcus yananensis. Next base: position 632 of record NZ_JAIYEP010000094.1, on the reverse strand, counting down.
CGCCGCGGCGGTGGTGTTCTCCGATGCGGCGTTGTCGTACGGGCAGTTCGATGCCCGGGTCAATCGCCTCGCCCGGTACCTGGTGTCCGCGGGTGTGGGACCGGAGTCGCGGGTGGCACTCGTGATGCGCCGGTCGGTGGATCTGCTGGTCGCGATGTATGCGGTGGTCAAGGCCGGTGGCGCATACGTGCCGGTCGATCCGGACCAGCCGGTCGAGCGCAACGAGTACGTACTCGAGGTGGCGGAGCCGGTGGTCGTGCTGACGACGAGCGACACCGGTTTCGACGGTGGTGGCCGGTGGTCGGTGGTGTCGGTCGACGCCGCGGATGTGTCGGCGTTCTCGGATGCGCCGATCACCGCCGACGAGCGTCGGGGTCGGCTGCGGCCGTCGAACACGGCGTACGTGATCTTCACGTCGGGGTCGACGGGTCGTCCGAAGGGTGTGGCGGTCTCGCACGGGGCCATCGTCAATCGTCTGTTGTGGATGCAGGCGGAGTACGGGTTGACGTCGGTGGATACGGTGCTGCAGAAGACGCCGTTCACGTTCGATGTGTCGGTGTGGGAGTTCTTCTGGCCGTTGCAGGTCGGTGCCCGTCTGGTGGTGGCGGCTCCGGACGTGCATCGGGATCCGG
>NZ_JAIYEP010000093.1 GCF_020515525.1 Rhodococcus yananensis | reverse complement strand
TCTGGATGCGTAAGACACACCCATGATCAATCCCTGTCCCCATGCCCGCTCAACCCGCCCCCGAACACACCGAAACCCCAGGTCATGGCACCGCTAGTCAACAACTACGGGGCCCTGGCACCGCGAGATCGGCCCGGAGCTCGCGCCGCGGAACGGGCCCGGCGGGCACCCGTATCTGCCGCACGATCTGGTGCACGTCATCGTCGAGGTGGAGTCGGGCCTTCGGCACGGCGTGTTCGGGCAGTTGGCGGCCGGCGACAACGGACTGTTCTGGCCCGCGGATCCCGCCGAGCGCAGCAAGGCGAGTCGTCGACACAGATCGAAGCGCAGCCGGTCGCCTGTTCGTGTGCAGGCCGACACCGCACGGTCGGAGGAGCTCGTCGGGATCGCCGTTCCGCTCTGGGAGTCCCGGCGCGGCCTCACGCACGGGCTCCCGGCGTATGTGACGGCGAAACCGCTTCCCCCGGAGATCGACCGCATCGTGACGCGACTGGACGACTACGCGGACCGGTGGCATGCACTGCCGGTGGGTGGTTGCCTCACCGTCGACTGGTGACACGCCGACACGCACAGTCGGGGCCGTCGCCGCGCGGGCCGCGTACCATCGCTGTTCCCGCACGCACTTCCGGAGTGGAGACCACGTGAACGACGCGCGCACAGGATCACGTCTGCAGCCGCACCGGTGGACGCCTCCACCCGCACCGCCGCGGGCGAAACGGAAGACCAGCGTCCCACCGATGCCGCCGCCGCGGCGGATTCCGCTCCCCGGAGCCGGTCCCGAGGACGTCGTGCTGGGGGCGGACGGCGCCGTGTACACCGGCATCGAGACCGGGCAGATCCTGCGCATCGACCTCGAGACCGACGAGGTGACGGCGGTGCTCGACACGGGTGGGCGTCCGCTCGGCCTCCATGCCGGCGACGACGGTTCCTTGCTGATCTGCGACGCCGACCGCGGCCTCCTCCGCTGGCCGGGCCCGGGCCGGCCGCTCGAGATCCTCGTCGACACCGTCGACGGCCGACCGCTGGGGTTCGCGAGCAACGTCGTGTCCGACCCGGACGACGGAACGATCTACTTCACCTCGTCGTCGAGTCGCTGGCCTCTCGACCGGTGGCTCACGGACCTCGCCGAGCATTCGGGAACCGGACGCCTGTTCCGGCTGTCGCCGGACGGCACGGTGGACACCCTGCTCGACGGGCTGCAGTTCGCCAACGGTGTGGCCTTCACCCCCGACCGGTCGGCACTGATCGTCGCCGAGACCGCCGCGTATCGCCTCGTCCGATACCCGCTGCGCGGGAGCGACTCCGGCACCGCCGACACGTTGGTGGACAACCTGCCCGGCTTCCCCGACAACATCGCGCTCGGCAGCGACGGGCTGATCTGGGTGACTCTGGCGTCGCCGCGGAACCCGGTGCTGGACACCCTGCTTCCCCTTCCGGGGATTCTGCGCAGGATCCTGTGGGCGCTACCCGAACGCCTGCTGCCTGCACCGGAACGCACCGCGTGGGTGTTGGGCGTGTCGCCGGACGGCACGATCGTCCACGACATCCAACGGGACGGCACCGACTACGCGATGGTCACCGGGGTCGTCGAGAGCGACGGCACGCTGGTCCTCGGCAGCCTGCACGAGCAGGCCGTCGCCGTCACGTGTGTACCCGGGTGATCGACTGTCTCAGAGCACATCCGGCGAGACGTCGAGCGTGGTGCGATCCAGGCTCGCGAGCAGATCGAACTGCGGTCCGGTCTTCGGCAACTCGAAACGGTAGAAGTAGCGGGCGGCTGCCCGCTTGCCGTCGTGGAACCCGCCTTCCCGGTCGCCGACGGCGAGGAGCTGTTCGAGCCAGATCCACGCGACGACCACATGCCCGACCGCTTCGAGGTACACGGACGAGTTCGCCAGCGCCACGGAGGGATCCCCGGTGGACCACAGTGTCGCGGTGACGTCTCCGACCCGCTCGACGGAGGCACGCAACTGCTCCGCGTACAGGGCCGTGTCGCCGCCGCGGGCGAGCGCCTCGTCGACGGTCGCCGAGATCGTCTCGCCGAGCAGCGCGAGCCCCGCGCCACCCTGCATGACGACCTTGCGTCCGAGCAGGTCCATGCCCTGAATCCCGTGGGTACCTTCGTGAATGGGGTTGAGTCGGTTGTCGCGGTAGTACTGTTCGACGTCGAACTCGCGGGTGTAGCCGTAGCCTCCGAGCACCTGGATCGCGAGACTGTTCGCCTCGAGGCACCACTGCGACGGCCAGGACTTCGCGATCGGCGTCAGGACGTCCAGGAGAAGCGCTGCACGGGAACGTGTGTCGTCGTCCGCTGCGGTGTGCTGTTCGTCGACGAGTTTCGAGCAGTACAGCCCGAGCGCGAGGGCACCCTCGACGTACGATTTCTGAGCGAGCAGCATGCGGCGGACGTCGGCGTGCTCGACGAGCGGAACCTGCGGTGACGACGGATCCTTCGCTCCGAGCATCCGGCCCTGGGTGCGGGTGCGCGCGTAGTCGAGGGACTGCAGGTACCCTGCGTAGCCGAGGGAGATCGCGAGGAAGCCGACACCGATGCGCGCCTCGTTCATCATGTGGAACATGTACGCGAGACCCTTGTTCGGCTCACCGAGCAGGTAGCCGACTGCGCCGGGCGCACCGCCGGGGGTGTACTTGCCCTCCCCGAAGTTGAGCAACGTGTTGGTCGTGCCACGGTTGCCCATCTTGTGGTTGAGGCCGACGAGCGCGACGTCGTTGCGGTCGCCGAGCGTGCCGTCCGCGTTCACGAGGTACTTGGGGACGATGAACAGCGAGATCCCCTTGACGCCGTCCGGTCCGCCGGGGATCTTCGCGAGGACGAGGTGCACGATGTTCTCGGTGAGCTCGTGGTCGCCGCCCGAGATCCACATCTTGGTGCCGGTGATGCGGTAGGTCCCGTCGTCGGCGGCGACGGCCTTGGTGGTGATGTCGGCGAGCGACGACCCGGCCTGGGGTTCCGACAGACACATGGTGCCGAAGAAGCGTCCCTCGAGCATCGGCGGGACGTAGGTGGTGATCTGTTCGTCGCTGCCGTGGGTGGCGAGCAGGCTCGCGTTGGCCGCGGTGAGGAAGGGGTACGCGGACGTCCCGGCGTTGGCGGCCTGGAACCACGCCATCGACGCCCGCAGGACCGTCGTCGGGAGTTGCATTCCGCCGAGCGCCTCGTCGAATCCACCGGCGATCAGCCCCGCCTTCGAGAACAGATCGAGGGCGGCCTCGACCTCGGGGATCGTCACGACACGCCCGTCGTCGCCGATGCGGGGTTCGTTCGCGTCGGCCTTCTTGTTGTGCGTCGCGAAATGTCTGGTCGCGAGGTCGGCACTGAGGTCGAGGACCGCGTCGAAGGTCTCGCGGGAATGCTCGGCGAACCTGTCGCGGGAGGTCAGCGCTTCGACGTCGAGCCACTCGTAGAGCAGGAAGTCGAGGTCGCGGCGGGACAGGACGGGTGCGGGCACGGGCGGTCCTTTCGACGGCAGCGCTCGCTCCGGACGACGAACGCCGAGCGAACGGTACACCCGATCGATCGGATCGATCGAGCGATACATTCGCCCAACGGCCCGGGACGGGCCACATGACCCTGGACGGGCCACACGACCCGGGACTGGCCACACGACCGGGGACGCACGTGGGCCCCGCGACCTGTGCGAGGTCGCGGGGCCCACGATGGCGCTACGTCAGTTGGTGCCCATCAGGTCGATGACGAACACGAGGGTCTTGCCGCCCAGCGGGTGCCCCGACCCGGCGGGACCGTACGCGAGCTCCGGCGGGACGATCAGCTTGCGGCGACCGCCGACCTTCATGCCGGGGATGCCGTGCTGCCAGCCGGGGATGAGGCGGGCGAGGGGGAAGGCCACGGACTGTCCGCGACCCCACGACGAGTCGAACTCCTCGTTCGTGTCGTACTCGACGCCCTTGTAGTGCACGTCGACGGTGGCACCGGGCTGCGCCTCGGCACCGTCACCGACCTCGATGTCCTCGATGACGAGCTCGGTGGGCGCGGGACCCTCCTGCTTCTCGATGACCGGCGGCTCCGGGGGAACCTGCACGTCGAGCAGGTCGATGACGAACACGAGGGTCTTACCCGAGAGCTGATGCCCCGATCCGGCGGGGCCGTAGGCGAGCTCCGGCGGGATGGTGAGCCGACGGCGACCGCCGACCTTCATGCCGGGAATGCCTTCCTGCCAGCCCGCGATCAGGCCCGCGAGCGGGAAGCGGATCGACTCGCCGCGACTCCACGACGAGTCGAACTCCTCGCCGGTATCGAACTCGACACCCACGTAGTGGACGTCGACGATGGCACCCGGTACTGCTTCGGCACCGTCACCGACCTCGATGTCCTCGATCACCAGCTCGGTGGGGGCGGGCCCCTCCTGGAATTCGATCTCCGGCTTGGTCATGGGTCTGCTCCCTCATCGGTGTCGGTGGGCGAGTTCGTGGTCGCTCGGCCCCGAATGTGCGACGGCCCCGTCGACGCTGTCGCGTGACGGGGCCCGTGGACGCTAGCGCGCGTCGATTCCCTGGTAGTCGCGCTCCGTGTACCCGGTGTAGATCTGCCGGGGGCGGCCGATCTTCAGGGTGGGGTCGGAGTGCATCTCACGCCAGTGCGCGATCCAGCCCGGCAGGCGACCGAGCGCGAACAGCACGGTGAACATGCGGTCCGGGAAGCCCATCGCCCGATAGATCAGACCGGTGTAGAAGTCGACGTTCGGGTACAGCTTGCGCGCGATGAAGTACTCGTCGGTCAGTGCGGCCTCTTCGAGTTTCATGGCGATCTCGAGGAGTTCGTCGCCGGCACCGAGCTTGGTGAGGATGGAGTCGGCGGTCTTCTTCACGATCGCGGCGCGCGGGTCGTAGTTGCGGTAGACGCGGTGCCCGAAGCCCATGAGCTTCACGCCGTCTTCCTTGTTCTTGACCTTGCGCACGAACTCCTTGACGTCGCCGCCGGAGTTCTTGATCTCGTCGAGCATCTCGAGCACGGCCTGGTTGGCACCGCCGTGGAGCGGTCCCCACAGGGCGTTGATGCCACCGGAGATGGACGTGAAGAGGTTGGCGTCGGACGACCCGACGAGGCGCACCGTCGACGTCGAACAGTTCTGCTCGTGGTCGGCGTGCAGGATCAGCAGCATGTCGAGGGCCTGCGCGACCTCGGGGTCGATCTCGTACGGCTCGGCGGGGAAGCCGAACGTCATGCGCAGGAAGTTCTCGACCAGGCTCAGCGAGTTGTCCGGGTACAGGAACGGCTGGCCGACGGACTTCTTGTAGGCGTACGCAGCGATGGTGGGGAGCTTCGCCATCAGACGGATGGTGGAGAGCTCGACCTGCTCGGGGTCGTCGGGATCGAGGGCGTCCTGGTAGTACGCGGACAGCGCGTTGACGGCGCTGGACACGACCGGCATCGGGTGCGCGTTGCGCGGGAAGCCGTCGAAGAACCGCTTGAGGTCCTCGTGCAGCAGGGTGTGCCGACGGATCTTGTCGGTGAACACCTCGAGCTGAGCGGCGGTGGGGAGCTCACCGTAGATCAACAGGTAGCTGACCTCGATGAACGTCGACTTCTCCGCGAGCTGCTCGATCGGGTACCCGCGGTACCGCAGGATGCCCTTCTCGCCGTCGATGTAGGTGATCGCCGATGTGGTGGAGGCCGTGTTGACGAAACCCGGATCCAGGGTGGTGTACCCGGTCTCCGCAAGGAGCTTCCCGAGCTCGATGCCGTCATTGCCTTCCGTCGCCTCGGCGATAGACATTGTGTGCTCGCCACCGGGGTAGCTGAGGGTGGGTTGTGTGTCATTCTCAGCGGGCACGAAGGATCCCTCTCAAGCTCAGATCTACGAGAAACTTCCGGACATTCAGATAGAACCTAGCCGTAGCGCACCGCCCGCGGCGAGGCAGGGTCCGTCGATAGTCCTCGAACTGTGTGTCTTCCGTCGTGGAGCCGGACGCGTCTCCGCGCCACCGCAGCACCCACCGCGGAGCCGAATCACGCCGACTGACCAGCGACAATGGTACGCATGCCGGGGCCCAGCGGCTACCCCTGGGTCCGGCACTCACACGTCGATCGCGGTCAATCCCCACTGCGCGTTCCACGTCTGTCCGGGCTGGAGGACGATCAGATCGATCCCCAGATTGAAGGCATCCGGGGGGCACGTCGCCGGCGACAGCACGAGTTCGCGGGGGCACCCCTCTCCCAGGTCCGCAGTGATGACACGCAACCACCCGAACCCGCTGCCCGTCCACAGTTCGACGCCCCGCCCGTCGGGACCCCGTAGTCGGTGCCGGGCACGGCCGTCGATGTCCTCGTCGAGCGCACTGAACGCCGCGTCCAGGTGCACATCACGAAGCGGACTCGGTGCGGTGAAATCGAAGTCGGTGCCGGAGACGGTCTGCGTGTAGGCGTTCGGCAGGGATCGTTCCCGGTCCAGCGGCAACCGGGTTCCGGCGGACAGCGACAGAGCGCACTCGTCCAAATTCGCCTCACCCGCACGCAGATACAGATGTGAGGACATTCCGAACGGCGCGTGGTACCCGCCGATGTTCGTCGCGGCGTGCGTGACCTCGAGGCCCCACGGACCGATCTCGTACGCGACCGCACAACGGAGTTGGTACGGCCACCCCGTGTGCATGCCGACGTCCACCCCGAGATCCACCCTCGACTCGGTGTGCGACAACACGTTCCAGTTCAGGTGCCAGGTGAATCCGTGCGGCGCGGTACCCCTGTCGGGATCGGTGACCACGAGCTGATGTTCGATTCCGTCGAAGATGAAGGAGCCGTCACGCACCCCGTCGGGCCACGGCGCGCACACCGAACCCGCGAGCGGCAGCGGTGGCCGGTCCGCGGTCGGCTCGGTGACCAACGGGTACACGCCGGCGGCCGTGTCGTGCTCGAACATGATCAGCGAGGCCCCCGTGGTGGAGACCTCGGCCCGGTATCCGCCTCCCCGGATCGGGTGGTACGTCGGTTGCGACATGCCACCCAGTGTCACCGACGAGACCCGATCCCACCGGGGATTCGACCGCATCGGTGCGGCGGGCCACCCTCGGGCCACCCGCGCGCGAGTCGTACCCCGTCCACCCGCACGAGCTGTGCGTCGTCGGTACCGGTCACCCGGACGAGCCCGGCATCGGTCGGCGGGTGAACATTTCCGAATCATCCATGCCCCCATCGGGTTCGATTCCGTCGACAGCACGATGCGCTACCGGTCCGAGTCGGGCCCGTCCACCGGGTACGTCCGCCCGTTCGCACCGACCCGATACCGCAGGAACGCCGGGAACACGAATGCGCACAGGATGATTCCGACGACGAGCACTGCGCCCCCGGCCGGAGAAGGCACCGCCGAGCACTGCGCGCAGCCCCGCACGCGCGGTCTCACCGAGCGGCGGAACAGCGGGCAGTTGCGGCACCGCGACCACCGACAACCGGGCTCCGATGACGGTGACGACCCCGGCCCCCGGAGTCTCGCGAAGTCCTTGTTCTACAGGGGTGCGGTGTCGGCGAGGAACCGCCTCACGGCTGGAGCCGTTCGGTGCGCCACGCACCGTCGACGAGTCGGGTGCGGATGCGGTTGTGCAGCCGGTTGGGCCGACCCTGCCAGAACTCGACGGATTCGGGTGCGATGCGGAACCCACCCCAGAACGGCGGCACCGGGATGTCGCCGTCGACACCGAATCGGTCGGCTGCGTTCACGAGCGCGTGCTCGAGCTCGGCTCGGGAGGAGGCGGGCCGCGACTGGTGCGACGCCCAGGCCCCGAGCCGGGACCCGCGCGGCCGTGTCCGCCAATAGGCCTCGGTCACGTCCGGCCGCACCCGGGTCACCGGCCCGCGCACGGTGATCTGCCGGTACAACGGCAACCACAGGAAGGTCGCCGACGCGTACGGCGCCGCGTCGAGGTGGCGGGCCTTGTCGGAACCGTAGTTGGTGAAGAACGTGACGCCGTCGTCGTCGAGGTCCTTGCACAGCACCGTTCGGGTCGCGGGGTGCCCCTGCGCGTCGACGGTGCCGAGCACCATCGCGTTGGGTTCGGGTGCGCCCGCGGCGACGGCAGCGGCCAGCCAACGCCGCGCGACGGGCGCCCAGCCGTCGGCGACGTCGCCGGGTTCGAGATCGCGGTCGTCCGGGGAGGTGCCGCGCGGGGCGGGCGGCTGGTAGTCCACGCGCATCGACGCCAACGGGCGGTCGGGTTCGGCGGGCGGTGGTGGATCGGGCAGCACGTGTCGACGCTACTCCGGAACGTGCACGGTCACCGGAGCCGGCCGAGTCCGGTGGCGACGCTGCGTCCGAGGGATTCGAGGACGACGATCGGGCGCACCGCGAGCTCGGCGACACCGACGATGATCTCGAGGCGTCCGGTGACCCGTTCCAGTCGGTCGACGACGTCGCTCAACTTCGCGACGGTCGCGTCGACGTCGTCGAGGGTGTCGCCGAAGCGACTCAGGGTGGCGTCGAGGCTGTCGATCGTGCCGTCGAGCCCACCGATGGTGCGGTCCATGTCGCCGAGGGTGCCGCCGACCGCGTCGAGGATCGCGTTGACCTGGTCGACGGTCATGTCGGCGTTGAGAGCGGCCTGTGCGAGCCTGCGCAGACGTTGACGTTCGCCGGTGGCGGGTGCCCGGTTCTCGTATCCCGTGTCGGCCATGGCCCGATTATCACCGGTGGTCCCGCCGGTGACCGGACTTCGGTGCGTCGGCCGTCCGGCGCGTCGGCCCGACCGTCCGCCGCCCGCGCCGCGGTGCGGGGGTGGCGGAGCGCGGCGAGAGGTCTACAGTTCTGGATCGACGAACCGAGTGGGTGACGGCCACCGCACCGCCGCCCCGACATCCGCCGACAGTGCCGACTCGGACCGGGTCGCACACGAGTGAGGAGCACCAATCCGTCATGGCAGCGCACGCGTCTGTACCCGAGGAATTCGTCGCCGGTCTCGAAGGCGTCGTCGCCTTCACCAGTGACATCGCCGAACCCGACAAGGACGGGGGTTCGCTGCGTTACCGCGGTGTCGACATCGAGGAACTCGTCGGCAAGGGGGTGACCTTCGGTGATGTGTGGGCGCTGCTCGTCGACGGCGAGTTCGGTCGCGGCCTGCACCCGGCCGAGCCGTTCCCGCTGCCGATCCACACCGGTGACGTGCGGGTGGACGTGCAGGCCGGCCTGGCGATGCTCGCCCCCATCTGGGGGTTCGGTCCGCTCCTCGACATCGACGATGCGACGGCCCGCGACAATCTTGCGCGCGCCGCGGTGATGGCCCTGTCCTATGTCGCGCAGTCGGCGCGCGGCATCTACCAGCCGGCCGTGCCGCAGCAGCGCGTCGACGAGGCCGAGACCGTCACCGAACGGTTCATGGTGCGGTGGAAGGGTGACCCGGATCCGCGGCACGTCGAGGCGATCGACGCGTACTGGGTGTCGGCCGCCGAGCACGGTATGAACGCGTCGACGTTCACCGCCCGGGTCATCGCGTCCACCGGCGCCGACGCTGCCGCGGCGCTCTCGGGCGCGGTCGGTGCGATGTCGGGTCCGTTGCACGGGGGTGCCCCCGCCCGGGTGCTGCCGATGATCGAGGAGACCGAGAGGTCCGGTGACCCGCGCGGGCTGGTCAAGGGCATCCTCGACCGCAAGGAGAAGCTGATGGGCTTCGGGCACCGCGTGTACCGGGCCGAGGATCCGCGGGCGCGGGTGCTGCGCAGCACCGCGAAGCGTCTGGACGCGCCCCGCTACGAGGCCGCGGCGGCGCTGGAGCAGGCGGCGCTCGCCGAACTGCGGGAGCGTCGGCCCGATCGGGCGATCGAGACGAACGTCGAGTTCTGGGCGGCGGTGATCCTCGATTTCGCGGAGGTGCCGGCCGCGATGATGCCGGCGATGTTCACGTGTGGTCGCACCGCCGGGTGGTGCGCGCACATCCTCGAGCAGAAGCAACTGGGCAAGCTGGTGCGTCCCGCGGCGATCTACACCGGTCCGGATCCGCGCGCCGCGGACACCGTCGCGGGGTGGGATTCGATCACACACCGCTGATCGGGACGGCGGGGCGGTCTAGACTACTCGTGCACTTGTCCCTCTACGCTTAGGACACGCTTTCCGATGGCTGACGCTTCACCGATCATCCCCGCCGACCTCAAGCCCGCAGACGGCCGCTTCGGCTGTGGCCCTTCCAAGGTTCGCCCCGAGCAGCTGCAGTCGCTGGTCGACGTCGGCGCCTCGGTGTTCGGCACGAGCCACCGGCAGAAGCCGGTCAAGGACGTCGTGGCCCGGGTGCGGTCGGGTCTGCGCGACCTGTTCTCCCTGCCCGACGGCTACGAGGTCGTCCTCGGCAACGGCGGCACCACCGCGTTCTGGGATGCGGCGGCGTTCGGCCTGATCCGGGAACGTTCGCAGCACTTCACGTACGGCGAGTTCTCGTCGAAGTTCGCGACGGTCGCGAAGAAGAATCCGTTCATCGGCGACCCGATCGTGGTGTCCGCCGATCCGGGTTCGGCACCGGAGATCGTCGCCGACGCTGCCGCCGACCTGATCGGCTGGGCGCACAACGAGACGTCGACGGGCGTCGCGGTGCCGGTGTCGCGGCCCGCCGGCTCGGAGAACGCGCTCGTCGCGATCGACGCGACATCGGGTGCCGGCGGTCTGCCGGTGAACATCACCGACGCCGACGTGTACTACTTCGCGCCGCAGAAGTGCTTCGCGGCCGACGGTGGGCTGTGGATCGCGTTGATGAGCCCGGCGGCGCTCGAACGGGTCGCCGAGATCAAGGAGTCGGGCCGGTTCACCCCCGAGTTCCTGTCGCTGCCGATCGCGGTGGACAACAGCAGCAAGGACCAGACGTACAACACGCCGGCCCTCGCGACGTTGCTGCTGTTCGCCGACCAGATCGAGTGGATGAACAGCAACGGCGGTCTGGACTGGACGGTCGCGCGGACGAAGGATTCGTCGTCGCGGCTGTACGAGTGGGCCGAGGCATCCGAGTTCGCGACACCGTTCGTCACCGACCCGGCGCTGCGGTCGCAGGTCGTGGGCACCGTCGACTTCGCCGAGTCGGTGGATGCGGCGCAGGTCGCGAAGATCCTCCGGGCCAACGGCATCGTCGACACGGAGCCGTACCGCAAGCTGGGCCGCAACCAGCTGCGCATCGGCATGTTCCCGGCGATCGACCCCGAGGACGTCACGCAGCTGACCAAGAGCATCGACTGGGTCGTCTCGCAGCTCTGAGACACGCTTCTCCCTGAGACGGCGAGGGCCGGATCCGTTCGGGATCCGGCCCTCACTGTTCTCCGAACCCTCGACCACGGGTCGAGACATTTTCGGCGAAACCCCGAACCCTAGCGCCTCCGCGCGCATTCGGTGCGATGCCGCGCGGCGTGTCCGGCCACGCGGGCCCCACCGTCTCCGTTACAGTCGGGCGGGTCAATCGCGATCGGCGCGAGGAGGTCAAGGTGCGAGAACTTCGAGTGGTCGGTCTCGAGCCCGACGCGAAACACGTCGTGCTCGCCGATCCCACGACGGGGGACAAGTTCCGCATTCCGGTCGACGACACGCTGCGCGCCGCCTCCCGGGGTGATCTCGCGCGTCTGGGCCAGATCCAGATCGAGACCACCAGTTCGCTGCGTCCCCGCGAGATCCAGGCGCGCATCCGCGCCGGTGCGTCCGTCGAGCAGGTCGCGGAGGACGCCGGCATCCCGGTCGCGAAGGTCGAACGGTTCGCGTACCCGGTGCTGCTCGAACGTTCCCGCGCCGCCGAGATGGCGAAACTCGGCCACCCCGTGCGTCCCGACGGACCGGCGGTGCAGACACTGCTCGAGGTCGTCACCCAGGCGTTCCGCGCGCGGGGACACAGCCTCGGCGCCGCCACCTGGGATGCGTGGCGCGACGAGGACGGACACTGGATCGCACAATTGCAGTGGCAGGCCGGACGGTCCACGAACGCCGCGCACTGGCGCTACCAACCCGACGCGCACGGCGGCACCATCTCCGCCCTCGACGACGTCGCCGCCGACCTAGTCGACCCGGATTGCGGACGACCCCTGCGGTACCTGACCCCGGTGTACTCGGCGCGCGACGTCGACGACACGATCGAGGCGGAAGCCGAGCGTCGCGCCGCCGTCGTCGACGACACCGCCGAGATCGAGGCGTCCCCGGACGCGGAGGTGCCCGCGGACACCGTCGCCGAACCCGAGGAGGACACGGCGGACGACACGGCGGACGACGCCCCTCGAACCGGAGCGGCGCGGCAGACCGTCGCGGCGGTCGGTCGGGACAAGCGCGGCAAGCCCGCACTGCCGTCGTGGGACGACGTGCTGCTCGGTGTTCGCAGCAACGGGCGCGCCTGAGGACGCAACCGATGTCGGCGGCACTGTCGGCACTCTGGTTCGTGGACGATCCCGAACCGGCGGCGGTGCTGCGCGGGTGCGTACCCGAACGCGACACCGCGCAGGCCCTTCTCTCGCGGCTGTATCCGGAACGGGGTTCCGTCCCCCTCGGCCGGGTGTCGCTGCGGCAGGCGACGACCTCGTCGGGTGACGACACCGTGTTCGTCGGCTGCTTCCCCGGTGTCACGGTGGTGTGCACCGCCGACCTGGCGTTCCGTCGCCCCTCGCTGCTCCCCGATCCGACGCTGCACACGCTGGCGTGCGAGGACACCTACCTGATCGTGTCGGACGCCCCCGGGGCGTGGGGCGCGTTCGGGGCGTGGCATCGTGGCACCCCGCGTCGCGCGTTCGGCGCCGGAGCCGTCGAGTTCTTCGAGGACGACGGTCTCCCGTTCGCGTGGGAGCGTCCGTTCTGGTCCGGAGAACACCCCATCCGGTGGCCGGCGGGGGTCCCCCCGCATCCGCAGTCGCTGCCGTTCCATCCTCGGCGGCTCGTCGACGCCGCGAACGCGGCGTGGCTCGGATTCCGGTTCGTGGGGTGTCCCGACGACGAACCGCGTCCCGACGACATCGAGGTGTGGGCGTTCGCCCTGCGCGATCCCGCGCCCGACCCCCACCCCGCCACGCCCGCGCGGCGCCGCCGCACCCGTGCGCACTTCTGGTAGCTCCAGCTACCAGAAGTG
>NZ_JAIYEP010000092.1 GCF_020515525.1 Rhodococcus yananensis | reverse complement strand
GACCTCGCCGGCTGCGAACGGTTCGTGGCGTTGGCCGCGGCACTGTCGCCGTCCGACCCGCCGATGCGGTGAGCGGAACTACCGCTTGGTGTAGATGCTCTCGATGTCGTCCGCGAACCTGTCCGCGACGACGTTGCGCTTGATCTTCAGCGTCGGGGTCAGTTCTCCGGTGGCTTCGGTCAGGTCGCGGTCGAGGATGACGAACTTCTTGATGGACTCGGTGTGCGACACCATCGAGTTGGCGTCGTCGACGATCGTCTGCATCGCGGCGCGCAGCGACGGATCGTGCCGCAGGTCGGCGATCGTCGACTCGGCCGGCTTGCCGTTCTCCGCCTTCCAGTTGTCGAACACCTCGGGATCGACGGTCAGCAACGCCGAGATGAAGGTACGTCCGTCGCCGATGACCACGGCCTGCGACACGAGGGTGTGCGCGCGCATGCGGTCCTCGAGCGGGCCGGGCGAGACGTTCTTGCCTCCCGCGGTGATGATGAGGTCCTTCTTGCGGCCGGTGATGGCGACGTAGCCGTCCCCGTCGATCGATCCGAGGTCGCCGGTGCGGAACCACCCGTCGTCGAACGCGTCGGCGGTGGCCGACTCGTTGCGCCAGTAGCCGGCGAACACGACTCCGCCGCTCAACTCGATCTCGCCGTCCTCGGCGATGCGGACGCTGTTTCCTCCCAGGGGCCGGCCCACTGTCCCGATCTTCTGTGCTCCCGGGATGTTGACGGTGTGCGCGGCGGTGGATTCGGTGAGTCCGTACCCCTCGTAGATCGGAACGCCGACGCCCCGGAAGAAGTGTCCGAGGTTGGTGCTGAGGGCTCCGCCGCCGGAGATGGCCATCTCGCACTGTCCGCCCATCGCCTCCCGCAGCTTGCCGAAGACCAGTTTGTCGGCCACCGCGTGCTTGAGCTTCAACACGAGTCCCGGGCCGCCGTGGTCGAGCGACTCGCTGTACTCGATGGCGGTGTCCTCCGCGAACGCGAAGATCGCCGCGTTGAGTTTGCCGCCCGCCGACGCCTTGCTCGCGGCGGCGTCGCGGACCTTCTCGAACACCCGCGGCACACCGAGGATCATGTTCGGCGAATAGCGGGTGAACTGGCCGGACACGGAACCGAAGTCGGCCCAGTGCGCCTGCGAGGCGCCGCCTTCGAAGGCGGCGAGGGACACCGCCCGTGCCAGCACGTGCGCGAGGGGAAGGAACGTGAGGATCCGGTTTCCGGGGCGCGCGGCCTGCTGTCCGATCGACGCGGACAGGATGCCCCGAACCTCGCTGAGGAAGTTGCGGTGGGTCAGGATGCATCCCTTGGGGCGGCCGGTGGTTCCCGACGTGTAGACCAGCGATGCGAGGTCGTCGACACGAATTCCCTCGCGGCGCGCCGTCACCTCGGCGTCGTCGATGCCGGCACCGGCCTCCACGAGATGCCCGACCGCGTCGTCGTCGATGCGGTGGATCGCGCGGAGCGTGTCGGGCATGTCGACGAACAGTTCCGCGTGCGCAGCGGTCTCCACGATTGCGAGGCACGCACCGGAGTCCTCGAGGATCCAACGGATCTGGTCGGTCGACGACGAATCGTAGATCGGTACCGAGACCGCGCCGGCAGCCCAGATGGCGTAATCGAACAACGACCACTCGTAGCGGGTCGCCGACAGCAGCGCGACCCGGTCGCCGGGCTGCACACCCGCCGCGATCAAGCCCTTGGCGACGGCGGTGACCTGCTGGGCGAACTGCGACGCGGTGACCGCGACCCACTCGTCACCCAGCGGGCGCGAGTACATCACCCGGTGCGGAGTCTTCTCCGCGTGGGTGAACACCGTGTGGACGACGGAGTCGTCGTCGGCGACGGTGAACTGGGCGGGTGTCGAATACTCACGCACTGGTAACTCCATCATTCTTGTCGGTCGGAGGTGTGGCCGTGGACTCCACACCCTCTCGGAAGCGTCGCAGGAGACGAACGAACAGCTCGAGGTCATCCTCGCCCCATCCGTCGAGTCCCGCACGGACTTCGTCGTGACGGCGCGCGACCGTCGCGGCGAGCAGGGCGGTTCCCCGCGCCGTCAGATGCAGCGGATGCCCGAGCCGGGTCGGCCCGGTCCCCGCGTCGACCCAGCCTGCGTCGACGCCGTTGCGCAGTTGCCGCGACACCGTCGATCTGTTGACACCGAACACCTCGGAGATGTCGGTGGCCCGGCAACCCGGATTGCGGGCGATGTAGCCGAGCAGCGAGTGCTGCGCAAGGGTCAAGGAGCCGTCGTGGGCGCGTTCACCCGCGGTCAGGAAGCGGACGAGGTAGACGAACTCGTCGTAGACCTCCACCACGTCGGTCCCGGCCGGATCCCCTGCCCGGCGCTTCTGTTGCATGCGGCAACTATAAGCCCGCTGTGGTGCACGCCTCCCCGGGGGCCCGCCCGCGGACCGTCGTCCGCCCGTGGGGCCCGCGCCACATTCCCGGGCAGGCCCGCACGACGGGCGCGCGACGCGAAGCCCGGCGGGCATGGCCGCTAGACTCCCCTCCGGACCGGGAACACGTATCCACGGCACATCGATCCGGGCGGATCCGGCGCCGGTGCGACGACTTCCCGGAACGCGCGAACGACGCGCCGCGCACACGGGAAGGACACTGCCGATGGGGGCTGTGGAGGGGCACCGCCGCGACCTGTTCCGGTACCTCGTCTCCGACGACCACGCCGACCACCTGGCGATCATGTCCTGTTTCGCCGACGAACCGGGTGCCGCCCTGACGGCGACGCAGATCGCCGCGCGGGTCGGCGCACACGGGGGGTCGCTGCCCACCGACGTCGTCGAGAGCCGGTGCCGCAGCCTCCTCCGCTGGGGCAATCTGACTTCGGCGCGGCGCGACGCGCGGGTCGGCTCGGTCGGTGCGTACGTCGACGCGACCCCCCTCTACCGGGCGACGCCCGACGCGCTGCGGGTGCACCGCTCCGCGTCCGTCGCGGCGGCGGTGGACGGCATCCCGGAGGTCACCCGCGAATCCCTGCCGCGCATCGCCGATGCCCTCAGCCGACTCGCAGCCACCGCGGCAGACGGCTCCGTCGACGATCCCCACGGGCTCGCTGCGGAGGTCACCGACGTGTTCGTGCACCATCGGTCGTTCGCCGCCGACATCGCGGATCTGCACGCCCATCTCGGTGCCGCGGACACCCCTCGGGACGACGGTGCCGACGACACCGACGCGACGGCCGGTGAGGCCCTCGCCGAGTACGTCGACATCGTCGCGACGGACGTCGGCCGATACGCGCCGCGCATCGTGACCTCGCTCGAGCGGCTGCGTCCCCATCTCGACGCACTGCTCGGGGCGCTACCCGACCCCGCGCTGCCGGGTGGCCGCGACCGCGCACCGGGTCGTGTCCGCGCCGACTGGGATGCACTCGGCCGCTGGTACCGCGACGACGCGGGTCCGCGGCGGCTGCGCGCAGCAGCCGCCGCCGCACTGGCGCGGTCACGCGCCCGAACCCGCGTCCCGGAATCCGCGGCGGCAGGGTTCTCGCACCGCGCCGACCTGCTGCGACTCGCCGGATGGTTCGCCGAATCCTCCGACGACCGGGCGCACCGGCTGTTCGCCGCCGCGTTCGGGACGTATCCGAGCCGTCACCTGCTGTCGGGGCCCGACGAGCCCGATCCGCGGATCGGTGCCGGAACATCCTGGTGGTTCGCCGATCCGGTGCCGGTCGCGGTGTCGCTGCGCACCCGCGGCGACCGCGCACCGCGCGGGCGCACCGGGCGGCTACCCGACCCGCCCGCGCACATCGACGCCCTCGCCGCCGAAGATGCGCGACTTCGCCTCGACGCGGCCGCGGAGCTGTACGCCACGCCCACACTCCGCGGCGCCCGACTGACCGCTCCCGCACAGGATCTGCTGCTCACCTGCCTGGCGGCGCTGTTCGCCCGGCACCGCGACCCCGACACGCCGATGCGCATCGACGATCCCGAACTGGACCTGTCGGTGCGCGCCGAACCGGGTGCGGACACCGTCGTGCACGGACCCGGCGGAGACCTCGTCGTGCACGGCCTGACGCTGCGCGCGGCCTCGCTCACCGGCAGCGCGACATGAGCATCGGAACCGCCACCCAGGACGCCTCCGGGCGCCGGGACGCGGCCCGCGCACTGCTGCAGCAGCCGATCCTGGTCGCCGCCCGCGATCCCGACACCTTCGCCGTCGTCCGGCGGCACGCGAAAGCCCTGCGGTCGCTGTTCGCCGATCGTCTCGGCTACACGCTCGTCGTCGACACCGAGTTCGCGCGGCTGGTCAAGTCGGCGCCCGGCGACCGAGGGCCCCTCCGGCCGCTACGACGCGCCGACGGCAGCGACTTCGGAGCCGTCGGCTACGCCTACCTCGCGCTGGTGTGCGCGGCGCTGCTCGCTCCCGACGTCGGCTCCCGTGTCACCGTGTCCGATCTCGTCGAGCGCGTCCACGTCGACGCCGACGCGCACGGTATCCGCATTCCCGACGGCAGATCCGAGCGTCGGCATCTCGTCGCCGCCCTGCAGACACTGATGGACTGGGGTGTGCTCGACGAGGCCGATCTGACGTCCACCGACGGGGAACTCGTCCTGTCGGTGTGCCGCGCACTGCTGACCTCCCTGACGGCCGGACCCCTGGATCATCTGCCGGGGCCCGGTCCCTCCGGCGCAGCGGCGGGACGCGAATCGGCCCGTGTGCGCCTCTACCGGCGCCTCGTGGAGGATCCCGTCGTCGACCGCGCCGACCTGGACGCCGAGACCCGCGACATCCTCATCCGCGACCGCGCCGACCTCGCACGCGACCTCGACGAGGACTTCGGGTTGGTGCTCGAGGTCCGCACCGAGGGCGCGCTCGCGTACGACCCCGAGGACGCCCTCACCGACATGTCGTTCCCCGGCGCCGGCACCGTCGAGCAGGCCGGGTTGCTGCTCATCGCCGCGCTGCTCGAAGGCGCGGCCCCCACCCCGGGTGAGGGCCTGCACGTGACCACCGACGTCCTCGACCGTCACGTCCGGGAACTCGTGACCGCCCACGGGCGGACCTGGCGCGGCGAGTTCGTGCGCGATCCGGTGGTGCTTCGACACCACGTGGTGTCGCTGCTCGAACGCCTCGGCCTGGCCCGACCCGACGACACCGGCCTGCTGCTCTCCGCGGCGGCCGCCCGCTACCGCCCCGACCTTCCCGAAGGAAACGGCCCGTGACCCTCCCGACCGACACACGCACCCTCGACGACCCCTCCGCGTCACCGCATCCGTTGCGATGGCGTCTGTCCCGCGCCGGGATCCTCGATGTGTGGCGATACGTCGACGCCGAGTTCGTTCTCAGCGACGGCCGGATGATCCTGCGCGGCAGCAACGGATCCGGCAAGTCGCGGGCACTCGAGATGCTGCTGCCGTTCCTGCTGGACGCCGACCGCAAACGCATGGATGCGACCGGTGCCGGGAAGGTGGATCTCGACGAGCTCATGCGGGTCGGCGCGGACGGTCGCACCAACCGCGTCGGCCACCTGTGGATCGAACTGTCCCGCCCCGCAGGATCGTTGACGATCGGTGCGCAGATCCGGCACAGTTCCTCGGCGCACCGCACCGACGTGTGGTTCTTCACCACCGACCGACGGATCGGCGTGGATCTCGATCTCGTCGACGCCAACCGCGTACCGCTGTCCCGCGACGAACTCGCCGCGCGGATCGGCACGGACCGCATCACCCGCAGCCCCGAAGAACACCGTGATCGTGTCCGCGATCTGGTGTTCGGCCTGCACGGCGACTCCGGCCGCGACCGCTACACCGGGCTGCTGCAGCTGTTGCACACGCTCCGGTCCCCGGACGTCGGCAATCGCATCGACGAGGGCCGCCTGCCGCAGATCCTGTCCGACGCGCTTCCCCCGCTCGACGACCGGGTGCTCGCCGCGGCGGGCGACCGCCTCGACACCCTCGGTGAAACCCGCTCCGCGCAGGAACACCTCGAATCGGCACTCGTCCGCGTGCGCCAGTTCCACGCCGTGTACCGGCGGTACGCGGCAGACCTGCTGCGCACCACCGCAGACGAGGCGCTGCGCGCCGCCGACCGCGTCACCACCGCCCGCACCGAACTCGATACCGCGGTCGGTGACGCCACCGATCTCGACGCGCAGGTCGCCGCCGCCGACACGCGGCTGCGCGAACGCCGGGACCAGCTCACCGAACTCGACCGCGCCATCCGCGGCCTCGAATCCCACGCGCTGTTCCGCCACGCGGACGATCTCGCGCAGCGGGCCGCCGCGGTGGACGCGCTCGGCGTCGCGGCGGACCAGGCCCTGTACGGCGCCCGGCGGGCCCGCGAACTCGAACACCTCGACGTCGACCGCGCCGTCGAACACGCCGACGAACTCACCGCGGCCGTCGCACGCGCCGCGACGTCCCTCGACACCACCCGACGGCACCTGACCTCGGCAGGCACCGGCACCGGTGCCCTGCCGATCGAGATACGTGTCGACAGTGAACGACCCGACCCGCACTCCGAACCCGTCCGCACCGGTCGCGACGATGCCCCCGGGCCCACCGTCCGACCGGCGCCACCGCGCGTGACGCTCGTCCCCGCCGACTGCGACGACCTGCTGCGCATCACCGAGGCCACCGCGGCCGAGGTCCGTCGCCGCGGGGACCGCGCGGCACGGCGATCGGTCGAGGCCCGCCGTCTCGCATCCGTCGAACGCGACGTCCACGACGCGGAGGCCGATGCCGACCGCGCCGGTCGCGACGCGGAACACGCTGTTCTCCTGCGTGATTCGGCTGCCCGTGATGTCGACGCCGCGGCCTCGACCTTCGGGCACCACTGGCGGAGGTGGATCACCTCCGACCGCACGGCGCGGCTGCTACCGGACCTGGCGCGGGACGGTGCCGCGGTGATGCGTCGGCTCACCGACGCCCTCGACGCCGTGTGCGAGGACACGTCCTCGTCGGAGGACTCCGACGTCGCAGCACACGAACTCGACGCGGTACTGACCGATCTCGTCGCACGCGCTCGCCGCACCGTGCATCCGCACCCCGAACCGGTCGGTGACACCACCGACGCGGACACCGCGTCCGTCGACCACACCTTCGCGGCCGCGCGCGTCGCGCTGCTCGACGAGCAGCGACGCCTCGACGCCGCCCCGGACGGACCGGACCTCCCCGGACGGTCGTCCGGCGGCACCGGCGTCCCGCTGTGGCAGGCCGTGGACTTCGCCGACACCCTCGGCGACGACGACCGCGCGGGAATCGAAGCCGCCCTGCTGGCCGCCGGGTTCCTCACCGCCACCGTCGACGGTGAGGGTCGACTGCGCGCGCAGACCGGGCAGATCCTCGTGTCGCCGCGCGGAGAACCACCGCGGCAGCCCCTGTCGACGGTCCTGCGGCCGGTCGTGGACGCCGCCGTCCCGCAGTCCGCGATCGCGGCCGTGCTGTCGACGATCGGGTTCGAGGACGCCGCCGCGACCGCGTCGGTCTCGCGTGACGGGCGCTGGCACAACGGAGTCCTGCGTGGACGGCACACCGTCGACACACCGGAGTTCATCGGCGCGGAGTCCCGCGCGGCCGCGTTGTCACGGCGCCGGGTACGTCTCGACGAGATCGCCGCCGAACTGGCCCGGCTGGAGACGATGTCCGCGGAACGGGCCGCCCGACGCCGAACCGATATGCACCGCGAGCACGAACTCGTCGATCATCTGATGTCGGTGCCGTCGTCACGCGCTCTCGTGGCGGCCGTCGCACGCCACCGCGCGCACCGCGACCACGCCGCGCTGCGCACGGACACCGCGGCCGCGGCCCGCACCCGCGCCGCCGACCTGCGGACCCGGTGGGCGGACGATCTGAACACGCACCGCACCGCCTGCGCCCACTTCGGGTTGCCCACCGGCGTCGACGAACTCGACGCGGTCGTCGCGGCGTGCACCGCCGCCGACCATGCGTGCACCGCGCTGCGGCGCGATCTCGGCTCCGTCGCGGCTGCTCGATCGCGGTTCGTCCTCGCCACCGAACGCGCCGAGCAGGCCGCCGGCTTCCGCGCGGAAGCCGAGGACGAGGCCGAATCCCGATGGCATCGGTGGCACGACCGCGCCGCACAGGTCGCCGCACAGTCCGAAGCCGTCGACGTGGACGTCGCGGCGCTCGCCGACGAACTCCGCGAATCCGAGGCCGCCCGCGCCCGCACCGACGAACAGTGCCGGCGGACACTCGCACACCGTGAGGAACTCGCCAAGGAGGTCGCCGAGGTACTCCAGCGGACCGCTGCGGCGCGGGAACGACTCGTGGCACGTCGCGACGACCTGACCGCCGCCGCGACGACACTGGCGAACCGACTGTCGGTACCGGCGCTCGTGGCGGCGGCGGCCGTGCAGGCCGAGCCACCCACCCGCCTCGACGACCCGCAGCAGGTCGCGGCGGTCGCCGACACCGTCCTCGCCGCGCTACCCGCGACCACCGGCACCGACGGCAACCGCGTGCTCACCGCCCTGCAGCGGTTCGACCGCGAGCTGTCCGACCGGCTCGACGTCACCCACACCGTCGACGACGGCGTGCACGTGGTTCGGGTGTCGGGGGCCGGGACCGACACCACCCCGACCGGGGTGCTGGCCTGGCTGTCCGAACAGGCCGAGCAGGGCCGGCTCCTGCTCGCCCGACGCGAACACGATGCGTTCGCCGGGTTCGTGCTCGGTGGAGTGGCCGACGAACTGCACCGCCGGATCGGGCAGGCCGAGAAGCTGATCGCCGCGATGAACACGAGCCTCGCCGACAGTCGCACCAGTCACGGCATCGGGGTCCGGATCGGCTGGCGGCCGGTCCGCGAGGACGCCGACGCCGCACGCATCACCGAGCTGCTGGCCGGGGCCGGGAGGCTCGGGGGCGACGGCGACGACGATCTCATCGAGATGCTGCGGCGCCGCGTCGAGGAATCCCACGATGCCGATCCCGCCGCCGGGTACGCCGAGCACCTCGCCCGGGCGTTGGACTACCGGTCATGGCACACCGTCGACGTGACCATCCTCGGCCCCGAACCCGATCAGGAGCGACGCATTTCGAAGCGCGCCAAGATCTCCCAGGGCGAAACCCGGTTCGTGTCGTACGTGACGTTGTTCGCGGCGGCCGACGGCTACCTGTCCGGACTCCCGGACACCGACCGGGCGCTGCGGCTGGTGCTGCTCGACGACGCCTTCGCGAAGATCGACGAACCCACCATCGACGAGTTGATGGGCCTGCTGGTGCGACAGGACATCGATTTCGTGATGACGGGGCACGCCCTGTGGGGGTGTGTCCCCCAGGTTCCGGCGTTGGACATCTACGAGATCCGGCGCACCGCCGACGGGGCGGCCGCGGCCACCCGGGTCCACTGGGACGGACGGGCCCGCAGCGTCCGCCCCGCGGCGGGGACGGTGCCGCCGGGCGGCGTCGTCACCACCGCGATACCGCGCCACGGCCGTCACGGTCGCTGACAGCCCGTCGCTGCCGGTCGGGGGTCGCCCGACGCACCTGCACGAGCACGATGGGACGTCGATCGGGACGAAACGCACCCCGACCACTAGTGTCTGTGAGACCCATCACATGCAGGGAGAAGCCATGGCAGCGCCGAGCCCGACCATCCTCCTCGACCGCGTCGCACACTGGGCGCGGACCATTCCCCACTCCCCCGCCGTCGAACACCTCGACCGCTCGCACACGTGGAGCGACTGGCATGCGCGCCTGCGGCGCCTCGCCGGCGCCCTCGCCGCCGCGGGTATCGGCCCCGGCGACACCGTGGCGTTCGTCGACAAGAACAACCTCGCCTGTCTCGAGGTCACCTACGCGGCGTCGGCGCTCGGCGCGGCGAACGCCGTCCCCAACTTCCGACTCGCCGACGACGAGATGACCTACGTGCTGCGCGACGCGAACGCCCGGATCCTCTTCGTCGGCGCCGAGTTCGCGGACGCGATCAGCGGGATCCGCCCGCATCTCGGCGCGGTGGAGAAGGTGGTCGTGGTCGGCGGTGAGCACGACGAGTTCGACGCGTTCCTCGCCTCCGGCGACCCCGCGTTCGAGCACTCGGACGTGGACGTGGACACCACGGCGCTGCTGTTGTACAGCTCCGGCACCACCGGACGCCCCAAAGGGGTGCAGTTGACGCACCGTAATCTCGCCGCGCACGCCGACGCCGTGCTGTCCGTGCTGCCGTTCCGCGACGACGACTGCCTGCTGGTGGCGATGCCCCTGTTCCACGTGGGTGGCAGCTGCTACGCGATCATGGGTCTGCACGACGGTCGGCGGTGCGTCTTCACGAGGGAAGCGGACGCACCGTCGCTGTTCGCGGGTATCGCGGCCGGCGCGAACATCGCGTTCGTCGTGCCGCCGGTGATCGCCGGAGTCCTCGCCGCCGGCGAACCGGCGATCAGTGCGTTCGGCCGGCTCACCCGCATCACGTACGGCGCGGCGCCGATGCCACTGCCGCTGTTACGGGCGGCGCTGGCAGCGTGGCCCGACACCGAGTTCGTCCAGGTGTACGGGATGACCGAACTCGCCGGGGTGATCACGGCGCTCCTGCCCGATGTCCACCGCGATCCGACCCAGGAGACCCGGATGGCGTCGGCGGGCACCCCGCTACCGGGCATCGCCGTGCGGGTCGTCGACCCGGCCACGAACACCGACGTCGAGCCCGGTCGCGTCGGTGAACTGTGGTGGAAGTCGGAGCAGACCACCCCCGGATATCTGGGGCGCCCGGATGCGACACGGGAAGCGATCGTCGAGGACGGGTGGCTTCGCAGCGGCGACATGGGTCGCGTCGACGACGGCGGGTTCGTCTTCGTCGAGGACCGGCTCAAGGACATGATCATCAGCGGCGGCGAGAACGTGTACTGCCCGGAGGTGGAGCGGGTCCTCGTCGAACATCCCGCGGTCGCCGACGTCGCGGTGATCGGGGTGCCCGACGAGAAGTGGGGGGAGACCGTCAAGGCCGTGGTCGTCCTGACCGCCGACCGGGAGGCCGACGAATCCGAACTCCTCGACCACACCCGCGCACATCTCGCCAAGTTCAAGTGCCCGACCAGCATCGACATCGTCGACGAGTTGCCGCGCAACCCGACCGGCAAGATCCTCAAGCGGACGCTGCGCGCACCCTACTGGCAGGGCCGCGAACGCAGCATCTGACCGGTGTCCGGCCCGGGGCCACCGTGGCCCCGGGCCCGGGACGTCACCGGACGGTCAGTTCACCCGGCGCAGCAGCGCGGCCAGAGCCTGGCCGCCGCCGATGCACATCGTGACGATGCCCAGTTCGAGATCGCGACGGACCAGGTCCTTCGCGACGCGCACGGTGAGGATCGCGCCCGTGGCGCCGACGGCGTGGCCGAGCGCGATCGCACCGCCGTACGGGTTGGTCTTCTCGGGATCGAGCTTGGCGTCGCGGATCACCGCGATCGCCTGCGACGCGAATGCCTCGTTGAGCTCGATCGTGTCGATGTCGGACGGTGAGGTTCCGGTCTGCGCGAAGAGCTTCGCCAGGGCCAGGGTCGGCGCGTATCCCATCAGGGCCGGATCCATGGCCGCGGTCGCGACGGATTCGAGGACGACCGATCCGCTCAGACCGCGTTCGCGGGCCACGGACTCGCGGGCGAGCACGACGGCGCCGGCACCGTCGTTGATGCCGGAGGCGTTGCCCGCGGTCACCGTGCCGCCCTCGACGAACGCGGCGCGGAGCCTGCCGAGCACCTCGAGGGTGGTGTCCGGCTTGGGGTGTTCGTCGACGGTCACGGTGACGGGCCTGCGGCCACCGACCTCGACGGGAACGATCTCTTCGGCGAACGCGGCCTTCGCGGCGGCGGTGTCGGCGCGGCGCTGCGATTCCAACGCGAACTCGTCCTGCTGGTCGCGGCCGACCCCGTACTCGCGGGCGACGTTCTCGGCGGTCACACCCATGTGCTGACCGCTGAACGGGTCGGTGAGCATGCCGACGGTGCCGTCGACGAGTTCACGGTTGCCGAGTTTGTATCCGCTGCGCGCACCGAAGTCGTAGAACGGCATCCGCGACATGTTCTCGTCGCCACCGGCGACGGTGATGTCCGCGCCACCCCAGCGCATCTCCTGCGCCGCCGACCACACGGCCTGCAGTCCCGAGCCGCACAGCCGGTTGACGGTCAACGCGGGCGTGGAGAGGGGAAGGTCGGCGGCGAGGGCGACGCGCCGCGCGTTGTACGCGTCGGCCCCCACCTGACCGATGCAGCCCATGACCACCTCGTCGATGTCGTCGGGTGCCACGCCCGAGCGTGCGAGCGCGGCGCGCACCGCGGTGGCACCGAGTTCGTGTGCGGGCACGTCCTTGAACGCGCCGCCGAAGCTACCTACGGGGGTACGGGCACCGTCGACGATGACGATCCGGTCCTCAGTGGTCATGTCTGTCATCCCATCTGATCGAGCACGGTACGGCGGTCCCGAGTCGGCCCGGCCGCACCGCCGGGTGGCGGGTTCTCTCCGTGCACGGTACGGCACGCAGTGCCGCCGGTAGCCGTCGAATCGCCCTGTCGGGCGACCCCGACGGAACGTCGTGAACCACCCGCACCGGACCAAGCACACATTCACGGCACACGCCAGAGTGATCTTTGCCATAGCCGACGGCCGGCGGCGCATCACCCCAGATCACACCGCATTTGCGGGGTCGTGGGACCCCCTGTGTGGCGGTGTCGCAGAAAAAAGCTGTACGGGGGAGTAACACCTGTCCGGCCGGACACGACACAATCGATGACGATTGAGACGAGACCGGAGGAATCTGCATGACTGTCCAGCTTGATTCGCCTGGCATCGAGCGCGCCGCAGCCCCGTCGGCCGACACCGAGATCGGTCAGCTCTTCGACCAGATCCGCGACCTCGACGCCCACATCGTGGAGGCGATCAAGCGGCGCTCCGAACTGTCCCGACAGATCGGAGCCGTGGCCACGGAGACCGGCGCCACCCGTGAGGCGCAGGCCAACGAGATGGGTGTCCTCGATCGCTTCGCCGAACTCGGCAGCGACGGCACCACCCTCGCCATGACGCTGCTGCGACTGGGCCGCACCCGCCGCGCCTGACACCGGCAACGCACGAGC
>NZ_JAIYEP010000091.1 GCF_020515525.1 Rhodococcus yananensis | reverse complement strand
CACCGGCCTCCCCGCGGAGGCCCGGTGCCGGGCCGACGTCGTGTCGTTCCGGTGTCAGGACGCGTCGAACTCGCGGGCGCGCAGCGACCGCACGATCCCGGCCCGACCCTCGGTGATCAGACGACGCAGCGCCGGCGGGTGGTCTCCGGAGAGGAAGTCGTCGGCGGCCCGCACCGACTGCTCGTCGATCGCCCACGACGGGTACAGGCCGACGACGACGGTCTGCGCGACCTCGCTCGACCGACGCTCCCACACCCCGGGCACCTCCGCGAAGTAGCGGTCCACGAAGGGGCGAAGCAGCTCACCCTGACCGGCCGGCGCGAATCCCCCGATGATCGCGCGGGCGGTGATGTTCGCGACGGTGTCGTCGCCCACGACCGTCGCCCACACCTGCTCCTTGACCGCCCGCTGCGGTCGGGCGGCCCGTGCCGTCGCGGCCTGCCGGGCGCCCGCCGCCGTCGGATCACGCTCGGCCTCGGCGTCGATGAACGGCGACTCGATGCCCTCGGCGTCGACCTCCCCGGCGGCGGCGAGGGCCTGCACGAGCCGCCACCGCAGATCCGTGTCCACCGTCAGACCCGGCAACCCCACCCTCTCGGGGGCGCCGCCCAGCAACTCCTCGAGCACCTCCGTGTGCCAGGGGGACAACCGCGCGGTGGACAGGGCGTTGACGAACGCGAGTTGATGATCGGAACCAGGTTCGGCCTCCCGTGCGAGCTCGAGCAGGCGGTTCGCGTATGCGGTCCAGCCCTCCGCGTCCGCCCACGTGGGATCGGCGTAGCTGCCGAGCGCGGTGTGCGCCTGCATGAGCAGCCGCTGCACCACACCCACCTCGGTCTCCGCCGCGATACCGCGCTGTACCAGCGCGACGAAATCGCGGGCCTTGAGTTCGGCCTGACGCGTCATCTCCCATGCCGCCGACCACACCAGGGTGCGGGGCAGCGACTCGGCGATGTCGCCGATCCGGTCGACGACCGTGGCGAGGGACTCGTCGTCGAGACGCACCGAGCAGTACGTCAGATCGTCGTCGTTGACGAGGACGAACCGTCCGCGGGGCACACCGACGAGTTCGGGAACATCGGTGCGGTCGGCCGCGTCGACGTCGATCTCCACGCGGTGGGTGCGGACCAGCTTGCCCGATCCGTCGTCGTCGTACACACCGATCGCCAGTCGGTGCACCCGCCACTCGCCGGCACCCGGCTGCGCGCCTTCCTGCACGACCGCGAAGCGGGTGAACTTCCCGTCCGCGTCGACGTCGAAATCCGGGCGCACGATGTTGATGCCGGTGGTCTTGAGCCACTGCGCACCCCACTGCGACAGGTCGCGGCCCGACGATCTCTCCAGCGCCGCGAGCAGATCGTCGAACGTCGCATTCTCGAACGCGTGGTCGCGGAAGTAATCGCGCAGACCCGCCAGGAACGGCTCCTGCCCGACGTACGCGACGAGTTGCTTGAGCACCGACGCGCCCTTGGCGTACGTGATGCCGTCGAAATTGACCTCGACGGCAGCGAGGTCGGGGATGTCCGCCGCGATCGGATGGGTGGACGGCAACTGATCCTGCCGGTACGCCCAGGACTTCTCGACGTTCGCGAACGTCGTCCACGCGTTGGTGTACTCGGTGGCCGCGGCCTGGCACAGCACCGACGCGAACGTCGCGAAGGACTCGTTGAGCCACAGGTCGTCCCACCAGCGCATCGTGACGAGGTCGCCGAACCACATGTGGGCCATCTCGTGCAGGATCGTCTCGGCGCGACGCTCGTACGAGTACCGCGTCACCTTGGATCGGAACACGTAGTCCTCGAGGAAGGTGACGGCACCGGCGTTCTCCATCGCGCCCGCATTGAACTCGGGTACGAACAGCTGGTCGTACTTGCCGAACGCGTACGGCAGTCCGAAATTGGCGTGGTAGAACCCGAACCCCTGCTTGGTCTCGGTGAAGATCCTGTCGGCGTCCATGAATTCGGCGAGCGACGCGCGGCAGTAGATGCCCAGCGGGATCGTGCCGTGTTCGTCGCTGTAGACGTCGGTCCACCGGGCGTACGGACCGGCGATCAGCGCGACGAGATAGGTGCTCATCCGCGGGGTGGTGCGGAAGACGTGACGGCCCGGTTCCGCGGCGGTCGTCTGCACGGTCTCCGCGTTGGAGATCACCTTCCAGTCGGCGGGTGCGGTCACCGACAGGTCGTACGTCGCCTTCAGATCGGGCTGGTCGAAGCACGCGAACATCCGCTTGGCGTCGGCCGTCTCGAACTGCGAGTACAGATACACGGCGTCGTCGGCGGGATCGACGAACCGGTGCAGGCCCTCACCGGTGTTCGTGTACAGGCAGTCGGCGTCGACGACGAGTTCGTTGCGCGCGGCCAGACCCGTCAGCGCGATGCCGGTCTCCTCGGTGTACCCGGAGACGTCCACCGCGGTTCCGTTGAGGGTCGCCGACCGCACCGTCCGCGCGATCACGTCGACGAACGTGGATGCGCCCTCCGTCGCGTCGAATGTGATCGTGGTGACCGACCGGAAGGTGTCCGTGCCGGGAGCTCCCGCACCGTCGGTGAGATCGAGATCGATGGTGTAGTTGTCGATACGCAGGACCGCTGCCCGCTGTGCGGCCTGTTCGCGGGTCAGATTCGGTGGTGCCACGGAAGAACTCCTTCTCACGACGGGATGCGGTCGTGTCCCATCCCATCACGCGCGCGCCGAGTTCAGCGTGCGACGTCCCCCAACGGCACCGTCGGATCCGCGAGCCGGTTCGGGTCGACGGCCGAACCCGACGAGATCAGCGCCCGGATGTCGTCGCCGGCATCCCAGATGTTCACGTTCATCCCTGCCCGCACCCGGTTCCCGTCGTCGAGCCAGAACGCCAGGAACTGCCGTGCTGCCACGTCCCCGCGGGTGACCACCCGCGTGTCGCGCGGCGCGAACCCGACGTACTCCATGCCCAGGTCGTACTGGTCGGTGAAGAAGTACGGCAACCGGTCGTAGACGGCGTCGACGCCGAGCATCGTCGCGGCGGCCACGGCCGGCTGGTTCAGTGCGTTCGCCCAGTGCTCGACCCGCACCCGTTCGCCGAGCGCGGGGTTGACGGCGGCGGCGATGTCACCGACCGCGACGATGTCGGGATCCGATGTGCGCAGTGAGGCGTCGACGAGCACCCCACCGTCGACTTCCAGTCCGGCCCGCTGCGCGAGCGCGACGTCGGGGGCCGCGCCGACCGCCACGAGGACCGCGTCGGCGGGGACCGTCGATCCGTCGCCGAGTGCCAGACCGGTGGCCCTGCTGTCCGGTGCGGTGATCTCGCGTACCGACGCGCCGAGCCGCAGATCGACGCCGTGCGCACGATGCAGATCGGCGAACACCGCACCCATCTCCGGTCCCAGCGACCCCGCCAGCGGAACCGGACCGGACTCGACGACCGTCACGTGCGCGCCGTGCCCGCGTGCGGATGCCGCGATCTCCAACCCGATCCAGCCGGCACCGACGATCGCCAGTCGCGCCGTCGTTCCGTCGTCGCGGCGGACCGCGGTGAGCAGCGAATCCGCGTCGTCGACGGTACGCAGCACGTGCACACCGTCGGCGTCGACGCCCGGCAACGGAAGGGAGCGGGGGGACGACCCCGTCGCGAGTGCGAGCTTGTCGTAATGCACCGGGGAGCCGTCCGGAAGGGACACGGTCCGTGCGGCGCGGTCGATCGCGGCCACTTCCGTCCCGAGCCGCAGATCCACCCGATGGTCGCGATACCAGTCCCCGTTGTGCACGGTGAAGTCCGGCAGCATCCTGCTGCCGGCGAAGTACTCCTTCGACAGTGGCGGTCGCTCGTACGGGAGGTGCTCCTCACGGCCGAACAGCACGATCCGGCCCGCGTAGTCGCGTGCCCTCAACTCCTCGGCGATCTTCGCGCCGGCCAGTCCGGCGCCGACGATGACGAATGTCTGTTCGGCGGACATGGGTCGCCTCCCGTTCGGTTGCGTAGCCGTGGGTCCGACGGTACGGCGGTCGCGACCTGCACGAGGCGGTGATCGGGAAGAAAGATCATCGATGCGGTGTTGACTGGGGACGTCGAACCCGAATCGAGTGAGGAGACCATCGTGAGTGATATGCCTGCCGTCACGGACGTCGGCGACCCGACCAAGGACGTCGCCGACTTCTGGTTCGACCCGCTGTGTCCGTGGTGCTGGATCACCTCGCGGTGGATCCTCGAGGTCATGAAGGTCCGCGACATCGACGCGCGGTTCCACGTGATGAGCCTGGCCGTCCTCAACGAGGGGCGTGAACTGCCCGCCGAATACGCGGCGGCGATGGCGAAGGCCTGGGGCCCGGTGCGGGTGGCGATCGCCGCCGCCCAGAAGTACGGCGACGACGTCCTCGCCCCCCTGTACACCGCGATGGGCACCCGCATCCACAACGAGGGCAACGACGACCTCACCGACGTGATCGCCGGTGCGCTCGCCGAACTGGACCTCGATCCGTCGTTGGCCGACGCCGCCACCACCGACGGTTACGACGAGGCGCTGCGCGCCAGCCACGCCGCGGGGATGGACGCCGTCGGTCCCGACGTCGGTACCCCCACGATCCACGTCAACGGTGTGGCCTTCTTCGGTCCGGTGCTGTCGCGGATCCCGCGGGGAGAGGAAGCGGGGAAGGTGTGGGACGGCGTGGTCGCGCTGGCGGCGTACCCGCACTTCTTCGAACTCAAGCGCAGTCGGGGTGAGGATCCGGTCTTCGACTGACACCCGCCCGCGGGCGACTTCGCGACCGTGAGCGAACGTACCCCTCGATCGACTGATTCGATCGAGGGGTACGTTCGCTCAACGGAAGTGGGTACCGCAGCTGCCGCTGCTGCAGGCGCGGCGGATGCGGCAGGGTGAATCCATCCTCACAGTCAGCCGAGCAGATGCTCGATGTCGTCGAGGATGATCCCGGCACCCACCACACCGATGCCGACCATCCAGGTCTCGTCCTCGACCTCGTGGACGTTGCCGCTCGCGACCGCGGGCAGCCCGTCCCACAGGGCGGTCACCGCACCCATCGTCGACGCGGCCGGATCGCCCGCCGGATTGGTGAAGAACACGACGTCGCCGTCGATGCTGGCGTAGTTCTCGGGGCTCAGTTCCATCATCGAGTACTCGTTCCAGTCCCGATCCCCGAGGTCGAAGCCGGCCTGGGTGAGGATCGTGCCCGAGAACGTGTGCGGTCCGTACAGCCGGAAGTTCTCCGGGCGGAACCGCACCATCGACGCGGTGCGGCCCGGCGCACCGACCTCCTCACCGACCGCGGCGGCACGCTCCCGCACGCCGGTCAGCAACTCCTCCATCTCGGCGGTGCGGTTCACCGCTGCGGCCGTGATGCGGGCCTGTTCCTCCCAGTCGGTTCCGGAATTGACGGAGAACACGGTGGGGGCGATCGCCGACAGTCGGTCGTAGAGCGCCTCGTGCCGGACCTGCGCACCGATGATCAGATCGGGGTGGAGGTTCGCGATGGCCTCGAGATCGGGTTCGGCCGTCAACCCGACGCTGGTCGTGCCGTCCAGACCGTCCGCGAGATAGCCGGGGAACCCCGCGGCCGCACCCGACTCGGTGGCACCCACCGGTGTGATGCCCAGCGCGACGAGCGCGTCCAGGTGCGGGGAGTCGATGACGACGACGCGCTCGGGTCGGTGATCGAGCGTGGTCTCGCCCATCGCGTGGGTGACGGTGTAGGAGTCGCTCGACGGAGCGGCGTCGTCGGTTTCGGACGAGCCGCACGCAGACACGGCGAGCGCGGTCAATGCGGCAACGGCGGTGAGGAGCAGGCGCGCGGGGCGCCGGTGTGATCGGGACATTCGGCACACAATACCGGGGAACCTGAGGCCAGGCATACCTCAGAAACCTATGGTTTCCGGGTGTGGACCCACCGCGCGGACCCGAAGCCCCCGGGCTCGTTAGACTCCCCCCATGCGCGTTTACCTGGGAGCCGACCATGCCGGTTTCGAACGGAAGAACCAGATCCTCGAGCATCTGAAGGCTGCCGGCCACGATGTCGTCGACTGCGGTGCGTTCGAGTACGACGCCCTCGACGACTACCCCGCCTTCTGCATCGACGCCGCCCGCCGCACCGTCGACGATCCGGGCAGCCTCGGCATCGTCCTCGGTGGCAGTGGCAACGGCGAGCAGATCGCGGCCAACAAGGTCCCGGGTGCGCGTTGCGCTCTCGCATGGAGCGTCGAGACCGCGAAGCTCGCCCGCGAGCACAACAATGCGCAGCTGATCGGCATCGGCGGGCGCATGCACAGCCTCGACGAGACCCTCGCGATCGTCGACGCGTTCGTCGCGACCGCATGGTCGGAGGAGCAGCGCCACCAGCGTCGTATCGACATCCTCGCCGAATACGAGAAGACCGGTGTCGCGCCGGCGGTGCCCGGCGCGAACTGATCGTCCGTGCCCGAAGGCCACATCCTCCACCGGCTCGCCCGCCTCCACCACGAGTGGTACGCGGGTGGGCCGGTGCGCGTGTCCAGCCCCCAGGGAAGGTTCGCGGACGGCGCTGCGCTCGTCGACGGCCGCGTACTCACGCACGCCGATGCGTGGGGCAAACACCTGTTCCACCATTACGAAGGTGCCCTCGCCGTCCATGTGCACCTCGGTATCTACGGCGCGTTCACCGACACGGACCTGCCACTCGGGGAACCGGTCGGGCAGGTCCGCATGCGTATCGTGGGTCCGCGTCACGGCAGCGATCTGCGGGGGCCCGCCGCGTGTGATGTCCTCACCGTCGGTGAGGTGGAGGCGATCGAGGCGCGGCTCGGCCCCGATCCGTTGCGGGCCGACGCCGACCCGGATCAGGCGTGGCAGCGGATCCGCCGGTCCCGCAGTGCGATCGGTGGCCTCCTCATGGACCAATCCGTGCTGGCGGGCGTCGGCAACGTGTACCGTGCCGAAATACTCTTCCGGCACGGCATCAACCCGATGCGCGCGGGAAAGTCCCTGTCGCGTACCGAATTCGATGCGATGTGGTTCGACCTGGTCGACCTCATGCAGGTGGGGATGGAGAAGGGGCGGATGCACGTGGTTCGGCCCGAACACGACTGTGGCGCGCCCGCATACGCGAAGGACCGACCGCGCACCTATGTCTACCGGAGGGCCGGTGAGCCGTGCCGCGTGTGCGGCAGCCCGGTGTTGCACAAGGTGATGGGCGCCCGAAACCTGTTCTGGTGCCCGACCTGCCAGCCGGACTGATCGCCCGGGCGTGGTCGGTGTGGCTCAGAACCCGAAGTCCCCGAAGTCCCCGAAGTCCGATCCGCCGGCGTCGCCGATGTCACCCTGGTCGCCCATGCCGCCTTGGTCACCGACGTCACCCATGTCGCTCTGTGCGTCGGCGTATCCGTCTCCGTATCCGTCGGCGAACGCCTGTGCGTCGTACGGCACCCCGGCCATCCCCGCGAACATCGTCGAGAACAACAGGACCGACCCCATGCCCCATGCGCCGGCCACGAGCGCGGGTTTCCACCACGGTTCCGAATACCAGCCGGCGGGAACGGGCCGTCCGGCGACGCGACCACCCGGATAATAGTTCGGTGTGGCACGCGACGGGGTGGGCGAGGCCGACACGGAGCGGCCCTCGAACTCGACCGTCCGGGACTCGGTGACCGCACCGGCGGCCTTCTGACCGTCGAGGAGCGGGATCTCGGGGCCCGGATCCATACCCATCGCGGTGCGCGCCGCCCGGATGTAGTACAGCCCCTCGAGGGCGGTCTGTTTCGCCAGACGCGCCTGCACCGGTGTGTTCGCCTGGTCGATCTGCGAGCCCGCAGCCGTGTACCGTTCGGCGGCGTCGGCGAGTGCCTGACGCGAGGCGTCGTCGGAGCCGGTGAGATTGTAGATCTGGCCGCCGAGCCGCTCGATGGCCTGGCGCGCGTCGGCTTTCGCGTCGTCGAGTGTGGCCGCTGTGTGCCGCGACGAACTCTTCTGTGATCGCGAGACGAAGTACACGACGACACCCACGACGGCGACGATGAGCAACAGTTCCACGGTGGATCCTCACGACGTGCCGGTCCGGGTCCCCCTCCAGCGTACCGGCGGATCAGGCCTCGAGGACGGCCCGGACGCCGGAGCGCAGACACGAATCGAATTCCGTCCGATCCGGCACCGCGATCGGATCGACGGACAGGCCCACACAGGAGGTGTCGTGGTAGGGGACGAGTGTCGCGTTGAACGCCGACCCGTACGTGAGGCCGAAACCGTAGTACCGCTCGATCCCGGCCCCGGCGATGTGCAGGGGCGTCGGTGAGCCGGGGACGGCGCAGGTGAGCACGTCGTCGGGGCCGAACAGTCGCGCGGCCGGAGCCGGATCGCCCGGCGCGTCGACGGCGAGGGCATCGACCCGGCGCATCAACTCGATCGGGCTCGTACCGTCGTCGAGGAGGGGTTCGTCGACGCCCACACCGCCGCTCCCGCCGCCGGGGGCACCGCGATGTGTCCGGTACTCGGCGTGGGCGAGGAGCACGGCCGCCGCGATGCCGCTCTCCGGCGCGCATCCCGCCGCGACCGTGACCTCACGCAGCGTCGTCGCGGGGACGTCGAGTACATGGAGACGCGGTGCCGTTCCCGCCTCGGACGGGATCCGGATCGGCGGGGCACCCGGAGTCAACACGGACCGGACCATCGCGGCGGCGGTACCCGCGAGATAGTCGGTGGTGTCCCGGACGGTGCGGGCCGCGTACTCGGGCATGCTGCGGAGCCACTCCCACACCGACCCCGGGATTCCGGGGGAGTCGTCGGTGACGCGCCCCGGCGGGACGACGCGGATGACGAGGGCGGCCTGTCCGCCGGTGAGACCGTCGATCAGCGTCAGACCCCAGTGCGGGTGGTCGTCCCCTGCGGTGTGCACGGTGGTCGCGTGGTCGAGAACGTCGCCGACGCGCCCGGTGGTCGGCACCGTGATCCGGTCGAGCTGCCAGGACACGTCGACGGCCCGACGGGGAATCTCGAGCCCCAGGGGGACCTCGACGATCCGGTGCCGGAACTCGTCGGCGGTGGCCGTGCCGGGCGCGAGCAGCGCGGTCAACCGGTCCCACTCGGGTGCTGCGTCGAGGAGCGCGACGGCGACCACCGACGATCGCCGCGTGGCGCGGATGCCGCTGCCCGGTCCGGACACGGTGCGGTCGGAGGTGTCGCTCACACACGGGACGCTCTCATACGATGAGAGGTCACACGGGGAGGTTCGCGGAGGCGGGAAGGTATCGACACGAAACGGTGACCGAGCCCGGGGTGCGGTCCGGTAGACGAAGAACGCCCGCGACCGGGGATCCGGTCGCGGGCGTGTCGGAGAGGGGATGACGGGAATCGAACCCGCGTAGCCAGTTTGGAAGACTGGGGCTCTACCATTGAGCTACATCCCCGCGCTCGTGGCTCATCCGCTGGTCACCGGGTGGTTTTCCGGTGGTCCGGCGCTGTGTGCCGCTTGCAGGATGAGACTGTACCGAACCTCGCTTTGGAATTCATAATCGGGGGGCCGTAGGATTCTCTCCGGTACCCGGGCAGGGCGTTGTCGAGCTGCCTCGGGGATCGGTGTGACGGGATGTGGCGCAGCTTGGTAGCGCATCCGCTTTGGGAGCGGAGGGTCGCAGGTTCGAATCCTGTCATCCCGACCGGTATCGAACGGCGTCAGCGCGCTCAGTAGTGAGAAGTCAACGACCGACCAGAGCACGACAAGAAGGAGTCATGTCCGTGAAGAGCACCGTCGAGCAGCTGAGCCCGACGCGAGTCCGTATCAATGTTGAGGTGCCCTTCGAGGAGCTCCAGCCTGATTTCGACCGCGCCTTCAAGTCCCTCGCCGGCCAGGTCCGCATCCCGGGCTTCCGCCCCGGCAAGGCACCCCGCAAGATCCTCGAGGCGCGTGTCGGTCGTGGAGCCGTGCTCGAGCAGGTCGTCAACGAGGCGATCCAGTCGCGCTACACCGAGGCCGTGACCGCCAACGCCGTCAACGCGATCAGCCAGCCCGAGATCGACATCACCAAGCTCGAGGACGACGTCGAGCTCGTCTTCACCGCCGAGGTCGACGTCCGTCCCGAGATCACCCTCCCGGACTTCTCCGAGATCGCCGTGACCGTCGATCCCGTCGAGATCACCGACGAGGACATCGACGAGCAGCTCCTGTCACTGCGTCAGCGGTTCGGCACCCTCGTCGGTGTCGACCGCGCCGTGCAGGACGGCGACTTCGTCTCGATCGACCTGTCCGCGACGGTCGACGGCACCGAGGTTCCCGAGGCCGCCACCGAGGGCCTGTCCCACGAGGTCGGCTCCGGCCAGCTCATCGACGGCCTCGACGAGGCGATCATCGGGCTGAAGGCCGAGGAGTCGAAGGAGTTCACCTCCGAGCTCGTCGCGGGTGACTTCGCGGGCAAGGAAGCCGTCGTCACCGTCAAGGTCAACAGCGTCAAGGAGCGCGAGCTGCCCGAGGCCGACGACGAGTTCGCCCAGCTCGCGAGCCAGTTCGACACCATCGACGAGCTCCTCGCTGACCTGCGTGAGCGTGTCGATCGCGTCAAGCGGGTCGGCCAGGCGGGCGAGATTCGCGACAAGGTCGTCGAGGTTCTCCTCGAGAAGACCGAGGTTCCGCTGCCCGAGAGCGTCGTGCAGGCCGAGGTCGATCGTGTGCTGCACGACGCGATCCACGAGCTCGACCACGACGAGACCGCGCTCGATGCGGCGCTCGAGGCGCAGGGCACGACTCGCGAGGAGTTCGACAAGGACACCCGCGAGTCCGCGGAGCGCTCGGTGAAGACGCAGCTGCTCCTCGACGCCATCGCCGACGCCGAGAACACCACGGTCGAGCAGCAGGAGCTCACCGAGAGCATCTTCTTCCAGGCGCAGCGCTACGGCATCCCGCCGGAGCAGTTCATCCAGCAGATCAGCCAGGCCAACCAGCTCGGCGCGGTCTTCGCGGACATCCGCCGCGGCAAGGCGCTCGGCGAGGTCGTCGAGCGTGCCACGGTCACGGACACGACCGGCGCGACCGTCGACACCTCCGAGCTGTTCGGCAACAAGAAGGACGACGCCGAGAACGCCGACGAGGCGGCCGAGGACGGCGAGGACAAGGCAGCCGAGTAGTGGAATCTTTTCCGCTATGAGCGAAGTGGGGCGGCACCGGGCATCCGGTGCCGCCCCGTTTCGTTAGTGTCAGTGTCAGGAAACCACGATCGACGAGAAGGCAGGTACCGTGACTCCTCAGAATCCGGCGACATCCCTCGGTCCGACGATGACCTCGGCCACCGCTGGTCTCAATCTCAGCGACTCGGTCTACGAACGCCTGCTCCGCGAGCGGATCATCTTCCTCGGCACCCAGGTCGACGACGACATCGCCAACAAGCTGTGCGCGCAGATCCTGCTGCTGTCGGCGGAAGATCCCACCCGCGACATCTCGCTGTACATCAACTCGCCCGGCGGCTCGGTGACCGCGGGTATGGCCATCTACGACACGATGAAGTTCGTCGAGTGCGACGTCGCGACGTTCGCGATGGGCCTGGCGGCCTCGATGGGTCAGTTCCTGCTCTCGGCGGGCACGAAGGGCAAGCGTTACGCCCTGCCGCACGCACGGATCATGATGCACCAGCCGTCCGCGGGAATCGGTGGCACGGCCAGCGACATCGCGATCATGGCGGAGCAGTTCGCACACACCAAGCGTGAAATGGCCGAGCTCATCGCCGAGCACACCGGACAGACGGTGGAGCAGATCACCAAGGACTCCGACCGCGACCGTTGGTTCACGGCGCAGCAGGCCCTCGAGTACGGATTCGTCGACCACGTGGTCGCCCGTGCCCAGCAGGCCGGCGGCACCAGCAACCAGTAGCCGGCACCCGCCCAAGGCCTGATCTGCCCCGTACCTCTCGAATCTTGGAGAAGCGATGACCAACATGTTCGACCCACGCCAGCTCGGTGGCGCCGCTCCTGCTTCGCCGGCGAGCCGCTACATCCTCCCGTCGTTCATCGAACACTCGAGCTACGGCGTCAAGGAATCCAACCCGTACAACAAGCTCTTCGAGGAGCGCATCATCTTCCTGGGCGTCCAGGTCGACGACGCCTCCGCGAACGATGTGATGGCGCAGCTGCTCGTGCTCGAGTCGCTCGATCCCGATCGTGACATCACGATGTACATCAACTCTCCGGGCGGCTCGTTCACGTCGTTGATGGCCATCTACGACACCATGCAGTACGTGCGTGCCGACATCACCACGGTGTGCCTCGGACAGGCGGCGTCCGCCGCCGCCGTGCTCCTCGCCGCCGGGACCCCCGGCAAGCGGCTCGCGCTTCCGAACGCCCGCGTGCTGATCCATCAGCCGGCGACCGGTGGCATCCAGGGGCAGGTGTCGGATCTCGAGATCCAGGCGGCGGAGATCGAGCGGATGCGTCGCCTGATGGAGACGACCCTCGCCAAGCACACCGGCAAGGACGCCGACCAGATCCGCAAGGACACGGACCGCGACAAGATCCTCACCGCGGCCGAAGCCGTCGAGTACGGACTGATCGACAACGTCCTCGAATACCGAAAGCTCTCGGCGCAGAAGTGACCCGCCCGGCCCGGTCCGACCATGTTGCTCGTGGTCGGAGCCGGGCCGGTATCGCAGGTGTGAAGTGTGACACATCATGTGGCGCACAATTATGACCGGAAACGCTGGGAACTTGTCGACCCGCATACCGCACTCCGGGTACGGTCGATCAAAGGGCCCGCGCCCCGGGCCGACGCTCGTTTGCCGGTCACGGGATCGGATGCACGCACACGAGGAAGTAGGGACCTGACAGATGGCACGTATCGGTGACGGCGGAGACCTGCTCAAGTGCTCGTTCTGCGGAAAGAGTCAGAAGCAGGTCAAGAAGCTCATTGCGGGCCCCGGTGTCTACATCTGCGACGAGTGCATCGACCTCTGCAACGAGATCATCGAGGAAGAACTCGCCGAGACCAGCGAGGTCAAGCTCGACGAACTTCCCAAGCCCGCGGAGATCCGCGACTTCCTCGACAATTACGTGATCGGCCAGGACGATGCGAAGCGCACGCTCGCGGTGGCCGTCTACAACCACTACAAGCGCATTCAGGCGGGCGATCGGGCTCGCGACTCGCGCGGTGAATCCGTCGAACTCGCCAAGTCGAACATCCTGCTGTTGGGCCCCACCGGCTGTGGCAAGACCTACCTGGCCCAGACGCTCGCGAAGATGCTCAACGTGCCGTTCGCGATCGCCGATGCCACCGCGTTGACCGAGGCCGGTTACGTCGGTGAGGATGTCGAGAACATCCTGCTCAAGCTCATCCAGGCCGCCGACTACGACGTCAAGCGCGCCGAGACCGGAATCATCTACATCGACGAGGTCGACAAGATCGCCCGGAAGAGCGAGAACCCGTCGATCACCCGCGACGTGTCGGGCGAAGGTGTTCAACAGGCGTTGTTGAAGATCCTCGAGGGCACGCAGGCGTCGGTTCCCCCGCAGGGCGGACGCAAGCATCCCCACCAGGAATTCATCCAGATCGACACGACGAACGTGCTGTTCATCGTCGCCGGGGCGTTCGCGGGTCTCGAGAAGATCGTGTCCGACCGAGTGGGTAAGCGGGGCATCGGATTCGGTGCGGAGGTGAGGTCGAAGGCCGAGATCGACACCACCGATCACTTCGCCGACGTCATGCCCGAGGACCTCATCAAGTTCGGCCTGATCCCCGAGTTCATCGGGCGTCTCCCGATCGTTGCATCGGTGACCAATCTCGACAAGGATTCCCTCGTCGAGATCCTGTCCGAGCCGAAGAACGCACTCGTCAAGCAGTACGTGCGGTTGTTCGAGATGGACGGCGTCGAACTCGAATTCACCAAGGACGGACTCGAAGCCGTGGCGGACCAGGCGATTCTGCGGGGCACCGGTGCTCGCGGTCTGCGGGCGATCATGGAAGAGGTTCTGCTGCCGGTGATGTACGACATCCCGAGTCGCGACGACGTCGAGAAGGTCGTGGTGACGGCCGAGACCGTCAACGACAACGTCCTGCCGACGATCGTGCCGCGCAAGTCCGAGCGTGAGCGCCGGGACAAGAGCGCCTGACCCTCCTCTCCGACCCCTGTCGACGACGGTGCCCCCGGAACATCGTTCCGGGGTCAGATCGGAAGAGCACAC
>NZ_JAIYEP010000090.1 GCF_020515525.1 Rhodococcus yananensis | reverse complement strand
ATCTGGATGCGTAAGACACACCCATGATCAATCCCTGTCCCCATGCCCGCTCAACCCGCCCCCGAACACACCGAAACCCCAGGTCATGGCACCGCTAGTCAACAACTACGGGGCCCTGGGCGCGGAGTGCGTCGACGGTGCGGGCGATGGTGGTGGGGTCGAGGAGTTCTGCCCGGTGTTCGGGGTGCGCCATGTAGTGCTCGAGTGCGGCGTCGATGAGTTCGGGGGCGATGTGGAACCGTTGCCGATCGATGAGGTGGAAGTCGAAAGGGGCGGGGGCCCGGAGCCGTCGGGGTTCGGTCACCCGCCACAGTCGTGGAACCCGTTCGGTTCTGATGACACCGGAATCCGTATACGTGGCGATGACGACGTCCAGTGGATCCGGGATCAACGTCGGGGCCATGAGGGCGTCCCAGGGGATCGAAGTGTCGGCGAGGGTGTTCCGAATCCGGATTCCGTGGTGGTCAATGGCGATGAAGGCGGGGCGTAGTCGCCCCATCAGGATGAATAGGAAGCATCCGATCATCCATCCACCGGTGACGATGACCAGGACTGCTTTCCCGAGGACGTAGTCACCGGGGTCCGTCACGTGGGGTGAGATCGCCAACCCGATCGCGATTGCGACAAGGGAAGCCTGCCCGATCGGCACCATGGCGAACGTGATCGGTGATTGCCGCAGAATAAGCGCCGGCGCGCCGTTGTCGGATCCGACAGTGATGTGTTTCGCGCATGTCCGCGAGCTGTAGGTGACCGGTGCTGCCATGACGATAGCGCCGGCGGCCGTTCCGGTCAGTAGTGGAAAGCCGATCGCTTCGTACCCCCAGGAGGGGAACCCGGTCATGGCGAACTCGATACTCAATGCGATCGCGTAACCGACTGTCATGACAGTGGTAAACACACAACCCGCAAGCTGCTGGTTGGTATTGCGTCGGCCGTAGATCCTCTCGGAAGACACCTCATCCGAACGCACGACCCACCCCCCGGCCGAAGGCTGTAATTCCGCCGATCGCGGCACCGGCGACAGTGCCGACGATCGGAACAGCGGACCCGGCGATGGCGCCCACTGTAGCCCCTGTCAGAACCCCTGCACCGTTCGACACAATCGCCTGCATGGGTGATTCGCCGGCGTAACAGTCGATTCCGATCCCGGCGATCAGGCCGATGGCCCCGCCGCACTTCGCGAGTCGGCTCGAGAGAGACAGGAGATCGGCAACAGCTTCGGCGCAGGGTAGGTAGAGGT
The DNA here is from genome assembly GCF_020515525.1 of Rhodococcus yananensis. Lineage (GTDB taxonomy): Bacteria > Actinomycetota > Actinomycetes > Mycobacteriales > Mycobacteriaceae > Rhodococcus > Rhodococcus yananensis. Next base: position 12,953 of record NZ_JAIYEP010000090.1, on the reverse strand, counting down.
AGGGCGGTAGCTGCACGGGTGCGTCGGGCACGACGAGATTTCCCCCTGTTTCGATCGTGTCGGTGACGTCGCGGTCCGGCCGAGGCCGGGGTCGTCGGCGCATAGCGTAACAAGATCGATCGGACGGCAGGAGCCGGCGCCGGGCAGGTCGTATCGACACGGTCGCTCATGATCGACTCGGGGGATCCGCATGGGCAGGTGGGGATTTCGTTTCGGCCCGCCAAATCGCGGCAGGGTTCGGCCGTAAGGCCATGGGTACTCCGGCATCCGCGTACGAGGGGTTCGGACGGTACGTCGAGGCAAACGAGAAGCCGCGTGATGCGATCGCCGGTGGCGGCAGAGCGCTTCTCACCGAAGAGTTCGGGTTCGCATGCAGACTCGGGATCATCGGACGAGAACTACAGGGCCACAAGGAGTCCCGTTACGCATATCGTGTCCAACGGAATGATCGCCTCCATTCCCGAGTTGAGACGGTCATTGCTGAGATGCCGGAAGTCGATGACCGTGTCGGCCGGGTCGGTGAGGGTTCCGCGGCCGAACCCCCGATGCGGGGCCGTTGATCGTCGTACTGTGGGGAGTGTGAACGTCACGGTCAGGACCGCCACCCGCGCCGACACCGCACCCATCGCTTCGGTGCTGGCTGACGCCTTCTTCGATGATCCGGTGTTCTCGTGGATCTTCCGCGACGAACGAACCCGACTGCGCGGGTCGCGTCGCTTTTTCGCGGTCGACGCGAAGCACCACATGATCCCATCGGGCGGCACCGATATCGCCGAATCCGACGGTTGCGCAGGCGGCGCAGCAATGTGGTCGCCACCGGGACAATGGCGGCTTTCCACATGGCAGGAGTTGCGATCGCTGCCGGCGATGGTCGGCGCACTCGGTCGCTACACGATGGTAGCCAAGAGCGTCAGTGACACACTCAACGCTGCACACCCGGAGGCACCGCACTGGTATCTGTCCACGATCGGAACCGCTTCCTTTGCGCGGGGCGCTGGATACGGAACTGCGTTGCTGCGTTCACGCCTCGACCGGTGTGACGCCGAACATTCACCTGCCTACCTGGAGTCGAGCAAGGAAGGGAACGTTCCCTACTACGAACGGTTCGGGTTCGAGGTCACCGGGGAGATCCATATTCCCGACGGTGGCCCGACACTGTGGGCGATGTGGCGCAACCCACGCTGACCGTAGCGTCACGGGTGACGGCACCGTCGGCAAGTGCACGGGCAGGAAGGGTTACGCGCCCTGCCAGACCGTGTCGAACGGGGTGTTCGCCGACACCCGGCCCTGGATACCTGCGGTCACGAAATCCTTCGCGGTGGCGACCGCATCGGCGACAGCAGCGCCCTTGGCGATCTCAGCGGTGATCGCCGCAGCGAGTGTGCACCCCGCACCCGACACGCGCTCGTTCCCCACCTTCGGTGCGGTCAGCAACGTCACCTCGGAGCCGTCGAACAGCACGTCGACGGCGTCGTCGCCGTCGAGTTCGACCCCGCCCTTCGCGACCACGTACTGCGGGCCCAGGTCGTGGATGCGGCGCGCGGCCTCGACGAGATCGTCCACGGAGGTGATCGCCTCCATCCCCGACAGCGTCTGCGCCTCGAACAGGTTGGGGGTGACCACCGTGGCGTGCGGCAGGATCTGCGAGCGCAACGCATTGTCGGTGTCCAAAGCCGCACCCGGCTCCTGACCCTTGCAGATCAGGACGGGGTCGAGCACCACGTGACGCCACGACGACGCGCCGAGCCCCGCCGCGACCGTCTCGATCGTGGCGGGCGTGCCCAGCATCCCCACCTTCACGACGTCGAGATCGTGGGCTGCGGTCGCGGCCTCGATCTGCTCGGCGACGACCTCCGCCGGAACCGGGAAGAAACGGTGCGACCAGTTGTTCTTCGGATCGAACGACACGATGCACGTCGTCGTGCCCACCCCGTACACGCCGAGCTGCTGGAACGTCTTCAGGTCGGCCTGCAGGCCGGCGCCGCCGGTCGCTTCCGAGCCGGCGATGACGTAGGCGAGATCGACCACTGCACGTTCTCCGTTCGATGTCGAGGGGCGGACACCCGACCGGTCCCGCCGGACGACCAGCGTACAACCGGGCCGATCCGCACTCGGCGTGCGCCCGCGTCGATAGGCTGCTCGCCGTGACGGCCTTCGACGATCTCGACGACTACCTCGCGCTGCCCCGCGCCACCGCCCTTGCGCTCTCGCCCGACGGCACCCGACTCGTGCTTGCGCAGTCCACCCTCGACGACAAGGCCACCACCTTCGTCGGTGCGCTGTGGGAGATCGACCCCGACGGGCGCGTACCTGCGCGACGCCTCACGTACGGGGAGAAGGGTGAATCGAACCCGACGTTCACCGCCGACGGCGATCTGTTGTTCACCGCCGCGCGCGGTGCTGACGACGCCCCGGTGGCGCTGTGGCGGTTGCCGTCGAGCGGAGGAGAAGCACGTCGGGTCGCCACCCGCAAGGGGGGCATCGCCACGGTGCACGCGGCGTCCGGCGCCGACCGCATCCTCGTCACCGCGAACGTCCTCGGGCGCAGCGAAGACGACGACGAACGGATCCGGGACGCCCGCACGGACGGGAAGATCAGCGCGGTTCTGCACAGCGGTTACCCGGTGCGTCACTGGGACCACGACCTCGGCCCCGACCGGCCGCACCTGCTCGACGTCACCGACGGCACCCCCACCGACCTGACCCCGGGTATCCGCGGGTCGCTCCGCGAGAGCCACATCGATGTCGCCGCCGACGGCACGTTCGCCGTCGCCACCTGGACGGTGCCGGGCCCGGGAACGGCCGTGCGGACGACGATCGTGCGGATAGACCTCGGAACCGGTCTGCGCACCCCACTCGTCGACGACGACACCGGCGATGCCGGGCATCCCGCTCTGTCGCCGGACGGCACGCGTCTCGCCTACCTGCACGAGTCGATCGGTGATCCGGAGACCCCACCTCGCGTCACCGTTCGGATACTCGACATCGAATCGGGTGCAACAGTTTTCGCGACAGAGGATTGGGACAGGCGGCCCACCTCGGTGGCGTGGCTGCCCGACGGTGCACTCGTGCTCACCGCCGACCACCTCGGACGCGCACCCGTATTCGTGCTGCGCCCGGGCGCCGACCTACCGGAACGGCTCACCGTCGACGACGCCGCCTACACCGACGTGCGCGTCGCGCATGACGGCGGTTCTCTGTTCGCGCTGCGCGCGTCGTACACGACCCCGCCGCACCCGGTGCGCATCGCCGTGACCGGCACGCACGCGGGCACCGTCACGACACTGTCGGCGCCGGCAGCCGCTCCGGAACTACCCGGTCGACTCGAGGAGATCACCGCGACGACGGATGACGGCACCGCGCTGCGCGGGTGGCTCGCGTTGCCGGACGAGGCGGCGGTCGAGACACCGGCGCCGCTGCTGCTGTGGATCCACGGTGGGCCCCTGAACAGTTGGAACACGTGGTCGTGGCGGTGGAACCCGTGGCTGCTCGTCGCCCGCGGGTACGCGGTGCTGCTGCCCGACCCGGCGTTGTCGACGGGCTACGGCGCCGACTTCATCCGGCGTGGCTGGGGTCGGTGGGGCAAGGAACCGTTCACCGATCTGATGGCGATCACCGACGCGACCGTCGCCCGCCCGGACATCGACGCCGAACGCACCGCCGCGATGGGGGGCTCGTTCGGTGGGTACATGGCCAACTGGGTCGCCGGACACACCGACCGGTTCCGGGCGATCGTCAGCCACGCGGGCCTGTGGGCGCTCGACCAGTTCGCACCGACCACCGATGCCGCGTGGTACTGGCAGCGGGAGATGACACCCGAGATGGCGGTGGAGAACTCGCCGCATCTGTACGTGGCGGACATCGCCACCCCGATGCTGGTCATCCACGGAGACAAGGACTACCGCGTCCCCATCGGCGAGGCCCTGCGCCTGTGGTACGAACTGCTCGACGAATCCGCGTTGCCCGCCGAGGACGACGGCACCACCGCGCACCGCTTCCTGTACTTCCCGTCGGAGAACCACTGGGTGCTCGCCCCGCAGCACACCGCCCTCTGGTACGGGATGGTGGAGGCATTCCTGTCCGAGCACGTCCTCGGTGTCCCGATGGCGCCACCGGACGCGCTGGGGTGACCGTAGCCTCGCCCGATGGTGACAGCAGCGGTGAATTCCGCGCGGGTACCGCCATTCGGTGTCGTTCCGGCCGCGGTGCGGGTGCGGTCGGTGCCTCGCGGAGGGTGTGTCCTGGTGGTTTGCGTCATCCGCTTACGATTGACGGGTGACCAGTGCGCCAGAGAATCCGCAGAACCCCGCCGACGCCCTCCCCAAGAGCTGGGACCCCAGCGCAGTGGAGGCCGATCTGTACCAGGGCTGGGTGGATGCCGGGTACTTCCGCGCCGACACGGGTAGCGACAAGCCCGGCTACTCCATCGTGCTGCCGCCGCCGAACGTCACCGGCAGCCTGCACATGGGCCATGCCCTCGACCACACCCTCATGGACGCGTTGACACGACGAAAGCGCATGCAGGGCTACGAGGTGCTGTGGCTTCCCGGCATGGACCACGCCGGTATCGCGACACAGACCGTCGTCGAGAAGCAACTCGCCGCGGACGGGAAGAAGAAGGAAGACTTCGGCCGCGAACTGTTCATCGACAAGGTGTGGGACTGGAAGCGCGAGTCCGGCGGCACCATCCAAGGCCAGATGCGGCGCATCGGCGACGGTGTCGACTGGTCCCGCGACCGCTTCACCATGGATGACGGCCTCTCCCGTGCGGTGCAGACCATCTTCAAGCGGATGTACGACGACGGGCTGATCTACCGTGCCGAGCGCCTCGTGAACTGGTCGCCCGTGCTGCAGACCGCGATCTCCGACATCGAGGTGAAGTTCGAGGAGGTCGAGGGCGAACTCGTCTCGCTGCGCTACGGTTCGCTGAACGACGACGAACCGCACGTGATCGTCGCGACCACCCGTGTCGAGACGATGCTCGGCGACACCGCCGTCGCCATCCACCCCGACGACGAGCGGTACAAGGCTCTACTGGGCACCACGCTCGAACACCCGATCACCGGCCGGCAGATCCCGATCATCGCCGACGAGTACGTCGACCCCGAGTTCGGTACCGGCGCCGTGAAGATCACCCCCGCACACGATCCCAACGACTTCGAGATGGGCCTGCGGCACAACCTGCCGATGCCCACGATCATGGACAAGACCGGCCGGATCGCCGACTCGGGCACCCGCTTCGACGGCATGGACCGGTTCGAGGCTCGCGTCGCAATCCGTGAGGAACTCGCCGCGCAGGGCCGCGTCGTCGCGGAGAAGCGCCCCTACCTGCACAGTGTCGGGCATTCGGAGCGTTCCGGCGAGACCATCGAGCCCCGCCTGTCGATGCAGTGGTGGGTCAAGGTCGACGCCCTCGCCAAGGCCGCCGGTGATGCCGTCCGTAACGGCGACACCGTCATCCACCCCGCGAGCCAGGAACCGCGCTGGTTCGACTGGATCGACAACATGCACGACTGGTGTATCTCACGGCAGCTGTGGTGGGGCCACCGCATCCCGATCTGGTACGGCCCCGACGGTGAGGTCGCGTGCTTCGGTCCCGACGAGACCGCACCCGAGGGCTGGGAACAGGACCCGGACGTCCTCGACACCTGGTTCTCGTCCGGACTGTGGCCGTTCTCGACGATGGGCTGGCCCGACAAGACCGCCGAACTCGACAGGTTCTATCCGACGAGCGTCCTCGTCACCGGCTACGACATCCTGTTCTTCTGGGTGGCGCGGATGATGATGTTCGGCACCTACGTGTCGGGTGACGACGCCCTCAACGGCGGCGCCGCCGGCACCGTGCCGTTCAAGGATCTGTTCCTGCACGGTCTGGTGCGCGACCAGTTCGGCAAGAAGATGTCCAAGTCGCGCGGCAACGGCATCGACCCCCTCGACTGGGTCGACCGGTTCGGTGCCGACGCGCTGCGCTTCACCCTCGCGCGCGGCGCCAACCCGGGCAGCGACCTCGCGGTCGGGGAAGACCACGCCCAGTCGTCGCGGAACTTCGCGAACAAGCTGTTCAACGCCACCAAGTTCGCGCTCATGAACGGTGCGGTCGTCGGTGATCTGCCTGGCCGCGACACCCTCACCGACGCCGACCGCTGGATCCTCGACAGGCTCGAGCAGGTCCGCGCCGACGTCGACGAGGCGTTCGACCGCTACGAGTTCTCCAAGGCGTGCGAGACCCTCTACCATTTCGCGTGGGACGAGGTCTGCGACTGGTACCTCGAGCTGGCGAAGGTGCAGCTCGCCGACGGCAGCGCACACGCCGACGGCACCAAGATCGTGCTCGGCACGGTGCTCGACGCACTGCTGCGGCTGCTGCACCCGGTGATCCCGTTCGTCACCGAGACCCTGTGGAAGGTGCTCACCGGCGGTGAGTCGGTGGTGATCGCATCGTGGCCCGGGGCGACAGGCGTCGTCACCGATACCGACGCGACCCGCCGCATCGAGGACCTGCAGAGACTCGTCACCGAGATCCGCCGGTTCCGCAGCGACCAGGGCCTGAAGCCGTCGCAGAAGGTCGCGGCGCGGCTCGTCGACGTCGACGCCGCAGACCTCGACGCCCAGGTCGCGGCGGTGCGGTCGCTCGCACGGCTGACCGAACCCGAGGACGGGTTCTCCGCGACCGCGTCCATCGAGGTGCGCCTGACCCGCGCGACCGTCACCGTCGAGCTCGACACCTCCGGCAGCATCGACATCGGCGCGGAGGTCGCGCGGCTGCGCAAGGACCTCGCGGTCGCCGAGAAGGAGCTTGCCGGGACATCCGGAAAGCTCGGCAACGAGGCGTTCCTGGCGAAGGCACCCGAGGCCGTCGTCGAGAAGATCCGCGGACGCAAGCAGGTCGCCGAGGAGGAGATCGCGCGGATCACCGTACGGCTGACGGAGCTGGGGCAGGCGTGAGCGCCGACGAGGCAGGAGCGAAGCCGGGGACGCCGTCCCCGGTCGACCTGGCCGAACTCACCCTGGTCGAGGCGGAACTCGACCGACGCTGGCCCGAGACGAAGATCGAGCCGTCCCTGACCCGCATCGCGGCGTTGATGGACATCCTCGGGTCACCGCAGCGCAACTACCCGGTCATCCATGTCGCCGGCACCAACGGCAAGACGTCGGTGACCCGCATGATCGATGCGCTGCTCACTCGCATGCAGTACCGGACGGGTCGCACGACCAGCCCGCATCTGCAGCTCGCGACCGAACGGATCAGCGTCGACGGTGCGCCCGTCTCGCCGCGCACCTACGTCGACACCTACCGGGACATCGAGCCGTACGTGCAGATGGTCGATGCGCAGTCGGAGGCGGCGGGCGGCCCGAAGATGAGCAAGTTCGAGGTCACCACGGCGATGGCATTCGCGGCGTTCGCCGATGCGCCCGTCGACGTCGCGGTCGTGGAGGTGGGTCTCGGTGGTCGCTGGGACGCGACGAACGTGGCGACCGGCCAGGTCGCCGTGATCACCCCGATCGGGATCGATCACACCGGCTACCTCGGTGACACGCTCACCGAGATAGCGGGGGAGAAGGCCGGGATCATCAAGAAGGCGCCCGAGGATCCGCTGGTGCCGCGCGAGACGGTCGCGGTCGTCGGGCAACAGGAACCGGAGGCGATGGAGGTGCTGCTGCGCCGGGCCGTCGAAGCCGACGCGGCGGTGGCCCGGCAGGGGTCGGAGTTCGCGGTGCTGCGGCGCGCCGTCGCCATCGGTGGACAGCAGTTCGATCTGCAGGGTCTCGGCGGTGTCTACACCGACATCTTCCTTCCGCTGCACGGTGAGCATCAGGCGCAGAATGCGTCGCTGGCGCTCGCGGCGGTGGAGGCGTTCTTCGGGGCCGGACCGCAACGGCAACTCGACGTCGACGCGGTGCGCGATGCGTTCGCGTCCGTCGTCAATCCCGGTCGGCTCGAGCGTGTGCGGAACGCTCCGACGGTGTTCCTCGACGCCGCCCACAATCCGCACGGAGCGAAGGCGCTCGCCGCGGCGCTCGCCGACGAGTTCGACTTCCGCAAGCTCGTCGGTGTCGTCAGCGTGATGGCCGACAAGGACGCCGCGGGTCTCATCGAGGCGCTCGAGCCGGTGTTCGACGAGATCGTCGTCACCCACAACGGGTCGCCGCGTGCGATGGACGTCGACGATCTGGCGAACATCGCGGTCGCCCGATTCGGTGACGAACGTGTCGTCACGGCCGCGACCCTGCCCGACGCGATCGAGACGGCGATCGCGATCGCCGAGGAGGTCGCCGAACCCGGCGAGGCCGTCTCGGGCGCCGGTGTGATCGTGACCGGGTCGGTCGTGACCGCCGGTGCGGCACGGACCCTGTTCGGAAAGGAACCTGCGTGACCAGCGACAACGAAGACAACCCGACCGGAGGCGAGCAGTTCCGTCCGCCGACCACGGACCCGTGGAAGGGGTTCCGCGGGGTCATGGCCGGGACCCTGGTGCTCGAGGCGATCGTCGTGCTGCTGGTGCTGCCGGTGATCTCCGCGCTCGGCGGGGGCCTCACGGCGTTCTCCGGCGGTTACGTCGTGGGTCTCGCGGTACTGATGTTGCTCGGCGCGGGTGTGCAGGGCCGGTCGTGGGCGATTCCGTTCAACATCACCCTGCAGGTGTTGACCCTGCTCGGATTCTTCGTCGACCTCGCGCTCGGCGCGGTGGGTGTGCTGTTCACGCTGGTGTGGGTATACATCCTCTACCTGCGCAAAGACATCAAGGATCGGGAAGCGCGGGGTCTGCTGCCGGGGCAGCGGGACTGAACCTCTACGCTGGTCGCCGTGACTGAGCGGACCCTGGTACTGATCAAGCCCGACGGCGTCGCCCGCCGTCATGTCGGAGAGATTCTCGCGCGCATCGAGCGCAAGGGACTCGATATCGTTGCACTCGAGCTGCGGACCGCGACCGTGGAGGTCGCGGCCGCACACTACGCGGAGCACGAGGGCAAACCGTTCTACGCGGGTCTGCTCGAGTTCATCACGGGCGGGCCGTTGGTTGCGGCGGTTCTCGAAGGGCCCCGTGCGATCGCCGCATTCCGGCAGCTCGCCGGCGGCACCGATCCGGTCGAGAAGGCCGTCCCGGGTTCGATCCGTGGCGATCTCGGCCTCGAAGCGGGGGAGAACCTGGTGCACGGCTCCGATTCGGTCGAGTCGGCCGAGCGGGAGATTGCACTCTGGTTCCCGGAGTTGGCCTCCGCCTGAGTTGTTCGCCGGGGATTCACCCGGATTTTCCCTTCGACACATCGACCCACGGCGCCCTTCGGGGCGCCGTTGGCGTATCCGCGCACGTCCGTGTGGGATACTGGGGGCGGTTGTACCGCACGAGCCCGTGCGGAACGATCGACGACATCACGGATCGATGCCCGACATCGCTGTGACCGAGGAACCGCAGGAGACACCTCGCTCGGTCACATGCTGGATGCACCGGCGCTCGAACCGCGATCAAGCCAGGCATCGCTCGGCCGTGCAGTGAAAACGGGCACCGGACGACCGCACGATGCGAGACCGGAAGGACCCGCGCCACGGCGCGGGTGCACAAGCAGCGCCCCCGCGCGGCCGCTCACATCACCGCGACAAGGTGGTGGACGCGCCCGGGGGTCACATAGGAGACCTACGTGGCCGATCACGAGCCGCCTGACAACAATTCCACCGAGGCGAACTCCCTGAGTCTGCCCGCCAAGATCCGAGTCCATGCCCTCGCGAAACTCCTCGGATTGACGAGCAAGGAAATCATCGCGAAGGCTGCGGAACTCGGCACCGAGCTGCGCAGCGCCCACTCGACGCTTCCGCGGGAGGCCGCGGAAGAACTGCACACCGCGCTCAGTGCGCAGGCGGAAGCGGACACCGCCGCCGAGACGCAACCGCAGGAACCTGCTGCCCAGGAACCCGCACCGGCCGAATCGCCGGTGGTCGATGCGCCCGAGGCGGAGCCGCTCCCGGACACCCCCGTCCTCGACGACAGCGAGACCCCCGCCGGTGACGGGCCGGTCGTGGAAGCACCCGTCGGCGGCGCCGCCGGGCTCTTCGCTGCGCCCGGAGGCGACACCCCGCTGTTCGACATTCCCGAGCCCACACCCGAACCGGCTGTCGCGCCCGCGGTGGAGGCACCGCTGTTCCTGCAGCCCACGGCACCGCAACCCGAGGAAGAGGCCCGGCCGCGTCGTCGCCGGTCTCGTCGAGGTGGTCCGGAATCCGCACCCCAGGACACCGCTTCGCAGCAGACCGAGAAGCCGGACGTCGCCGCGGCCGAGACGGACACCGGCGAGCGCGCCGGTGCCGGAACCGCAGCGGAGCAGGCCGAGCCCGAGACCTCGGCCGACTCGACGAGCGACACCGCAGGGAGCGCCGACGAGCACGAGGAACATCCTCGCCGGCGCCGGCGAGGTCGCCGCGGACGTGGGCGCGGACGCAGCGACAGCACCGAGCACGACGAGACCTCGGCCGACACGACCACCGAGAAGAACACCGGTGAGGAGACCGCGGAGAGCGCGGACGCGGCGAGCACGGCCGGATCGGCCGAGGCGGAGCCGAGTGGAAGCGACACCGGCGACGCCGAGGACACCGGTACCGCTGAAGAGGGGGCGTCCGACGAGTCGTCCGGTGAGGAAGGCGCGTCGCGCCGTCGTCGCCGTCGTCGCCGCCGTCGCGGTTCGGGCGACGGTTCCGACACCGTGTCCGAGGACGATCCGCCGAACACCGTCATCCACGAACGCGAGCCGCGGGCGAAGGCGCGGGCAGCGAAGGACGAGGTGCAGGGCATCAGCGGGTCGACCCGTCTCGAAGCCAAGCGGCAGCGTCGCCGCGACGGTCGCGAGGCCGGACGCCGGCGCCCGCCGATCCTCACCGAATCGGAGTTCCTCGCCCGCCGCGAGGCCGTCGAACGGGTCATGGTCGTGCGGGAGAGTGCGGCCGGAGCACACGCCGGAATGACGCAGGTGGCGGTGCTCGAGGACGGCATCCTCGTCGAGCACTTCGTCACGAGCGCCGGTTCGGCGTCGATGGTCGGCAACATCTACCTCGGCCGTGTCCAGAACGTCCTGCCCTCCATGGAAGCGGCGTTCATCGACATCGGCCGCGGCCGCAACGGTGTGCTGTACGCGGGTGAGGTGAACTGGGAGGCCGCCGGGCTCGGTGGCAACTCCCGCAAGATCGAGCAGGCTCTCAAGCCCGGCGACCAGGTGGTCGTGCAGGTCAGCAAGGACCCGGTCGGGCACAAGGGAGCCCGGCTGACCACGCAGATCAGCCTCGCCGGACGCTTCCTCGTCTATGTGCCGGGCGGATCGTCGACCGGTATCAGCCGGAAGCTGCCCGACACCGAACGCAAGCGTCTCAAGGACATCCTCCGCGAGATCGTCCCGGCCGACGCGGGTGTCATCATCCGTACCGCCGCCGAAGGTGTCAGCGAGGAGGAACTGGCCCGCGACGTGGCCCGGCTGCAGTCCCAGTGGGAGGCCGTGCGGGCTCACGCCGACAAGGAGCAGGCGAACGCCTCGGGCCAGCCGAAGACCCTGTACGAAGAACCCGATCTGCTCGTCAAGGTCGTGCGAGACCTGTTCAACGAGGACTTCTCGAAGCTCGTCATCGAGGGGGAGAAGTCGTGGTCGACGGTGGAGAACTACATCCGCACCGTCGCGCCCGACCTGCTGCCGCGGGCGGAACAGTATCGGTCCGAGTCGTCCGTCGACGTGTTCGGTGCGTACCGCATCGACGAACAGCTCGCCAAGGCACTCGACCGCAAGGTCTGGCTGCCCTCGGGGGGCACACTGGTCATCGATCGCACCGAGGCGATGACGGTGGTGGACGTCAACACGGGTAAGTTCACCGGGGCGGGCGGAAACCTCGAGGAAACCGTCACCCGCAACAACCTCGAGGCCGCCGAGGAGATCGTCCGGCAGATGAGGCTCCGCGACATCGGCGGGATGATCGTCGTCGACTTCATCGACATGGTGCTCGAGTCCAACCGGGATCTGGTGTTGCGGCGCCTGACCGAATCGCTCGGCCGCGACCGCACCCGGCATCAGGTGTCCGAGGTGACATCGCTGGGCCTCGTACAGATGACACGCAAGCGGCTCGGCACGGGCCTCGTCGAGGCCTTCTCCACAACCTGTGAGCATTGTCACGGGCGCGGCATCATCGTGCACTCCGACCCGGTCGAATCGAAGCCGGCGGAGGAGTCGTCGCGTTCGTCGCAGGGCGGTTCCCGCCGCAAACGCGGTCGCGACAAGAGCCAGCAGGATCAGGGTCAGAACCAGAATCAACACCAGCACCAGAACGCCGAACCCGCCGCGACGCACGTGTCGTCGGAGGAAGCCGCCAAACGCGCGGCGCATCCGGTGGCGCTGGCGATGGCGGCGCACCGTGGGGAGGAGCACCCGGCCGAATCGGACGGAGCGACCCCCACCGCGGACGGTGCGGACGTGGCGGCATCCGGCACGACCGAGCATGCACCGGCGAAGGACGTCGAGGTCGCCGCGCCCGTCGTCGAGCAGGTCGCGTCCGAGCCGAAGGCCGACCCCACGTCCGAATCGAAGCCCGAGTCGAAGGTCGAACCGACGATCGAGGAGGGCGTGGAGGCTGCGGCGAGCACGGAAGCGTCGGGCACCGCTGTTCCCGACGAGGCCGTGCCGGAGGTCGGGGCCGCTGCGGAGCCGGCCTCCGCAGACGGTGCGCCGCGTCGTCGACGGGCCCGCCGGGTGTCGCGGGCGGCGTCCGCCCCGGCGGGCGACGGTGCCGCCGCCAAGGTGTTCGTCGTCTCGGCGCCCACCGCGGAACCGGAGGAGAAGGCCCCCGCGGCACCGTCCGCCGACGGTGACGCGCCCGCAGCGGTCGTTCGCAGGCCGCGCCGCCGTCGCGCGGCGGGCCGTCCGGCGGGGCCGCCCGTCGACGCCCAGGTGTGATGTGGGTGCCGGGCCGGCTCCGGCCGGCCCGG
>NZ_JAIYEP010000089.1 GCF_020515525.1 Rhodococcus yananensis | reverse complement strand
TGCTGGCGATTCCGGACAAGGGTGTCGGTTTCGGGTTGTTGCGGTATCTGAACGACGAGTCGCGTGAGGTGTTGGCGGGGTTCGCGGGTGGTCAGGTCAGTTTCAACTACCTGGGCCGCTTCGGCACGGCCGATCTCCCCGAGGACGTCGCCGGTCTCGGTTGGCTCCCGGCCGCGGACCTCGGCCCGATCGACGCTCCGGGCGACGCGGACATGCCCGCCCACAGTGTCGTCGACATCAATGCGATCGCGACCAACACACCCGACGGTGCGGTGTTGGACGCGACGTTCGGGTACGCGTCGGCAGTGATCAACGACGACGAGGTCGACGAGCTGACCCAGCACTGGCTCGCCGCGCTGACCGCGCTCGCCGCGCACGTTCGCACCGGTGACGCGGGTGGGCTGACACCGTCGGACGTGCCGTTGGTGTCGGTCACCCAGAACGATCTCGACACGTTCGAGGAGCGATTCGTCGACGTCGCGGATGTATGGCCGCTAGCTCCGCTGCAGTCGGGTCTGCTCTTCCACGCGATCCTGGCGTCGGATTCGATCGATCCGTACTCCGTGCAGCTGTCCCTGGCGCTGTCCGGGACGGTCGACCGGAACCGGTTGCGCAGTGCCGCACAGACACTCGTGGACCGGCACGCGAACCTGCGCACCGCCTTCGTGACGGCTGCGGACGGATCCCCCGTGCAGGTGGTCCTCGGACACGTCGATGTGCCGTGGCGTGAGGTGGATCTGTCGGGCGTCGAGGCCACCGCGCGGGACGGCGAACTCGACGAACTGTTGGCTGCCGACCGCGCAACACACTTCGACATGACCCGGCCACCGATGATCCGGTTCACCCTCGTCGATCTGGGGGAGGGACACTACCGGCTCGTCCTCGCCAACCACCACATCACGCTCGACGGTTGGTCGATGCCGTTGCTGTTGCGAGAACTGTTCACGCTGTACGCATTGCACGGTGACGACACGGCTCTCCCGCGTCCGCACAGCTATCGGACCTATCTGTCGTGGATGTCCGAGCAGGACAGGGACGTGTCGCTGCGGGAATGGACGGAGACCCTCGCGGGGGTGGACGAACCCAGCCTGCTGCTGGCTCAGGCCCAGGGCAGACCGCTCGATGCCTTCGCCGAGAAGGTCGACCGGTCGCTCGACGAGGCGACGACCGCGGCCCTGTCCGCCATCGCGACACGGCACGGAGTCACGATGAACACCGTCGTGCAACTCGCCTGGGGTGTCCTGGTGGGCCGACTGACCGATCGGGACGACGTGGTGTTCGGTGCGACCGTGTCCGGACGACCTCCGCACGTGCACGGCGTGGAACAGATGATCGGCCTGTTCATCAACACACTCCCGGTGCGGGTGTCCCTCGACGAGACCGGGACGGTCGTCGAGCACCTCGAGCGTCTCCAGGCCCAACAGGTGCGACTGCTCGACCACCACTATCTGGGTCTGGCGGACATCCAGCGGGCAGCCGGACCGGGTTCCGTGTTCGACACACTCGTCGTGTTCGAGTCCTATCCCGTCGACCAGAGCGGTCTCGCGGAGCAAGCCGACCTCCTCGGCGGAATGAGCGTGGACGGCCTCGACGCAGACGATTCCACGAACTATCCGCTGTCGTTGCTGATCACCCTCGACCGGCAACTTCATCTGCGGCTGAGGCATCGCACCGACTTCGTCGACACCACCGCGGCGACGGTCCTCGTGCGGCGTCTCGCCGGCGTGCTCGAACAGATGGCTGCCGAACCCGAAGCACCGATCGGAGCCCTCGACATACTCGATTCCGCCGAGCACGAGCAGATCGTCGAGCGGTGGAATGCGACGGAGCACGCGGTGGATCGCTCCGCGACACTCGTGTCGCTCTTCGACGAGCAGGTGCTGCGCACGCCGGATGCCGTTGCGCTGACCTTCGACGGAGCATCGCTGACGTATGCCGAATTCGCGGACCGGGTACGCCGGCTCGCACGGCATCTCATCGCAGGTGGTGTGGGGCCCGACACGCTCGTCGCGGTATCGATGCGGCGATCGGCGGACCTCGTGGTCGCGGTGTACGCGGTCCTGGCGGCAGGCGGCGCATACGTGCCGCTCGATCCCGACCAGCCGGACGAGCGCAATGCACACGTCCTGGCGACCGCGGATCCGGTCTGCGTACTGACCACTTCGCGTGACGTCGGCGTCGATCCCGGGCCGAACGTCATCGTGGTGGACCGACTCGACCTCGGAACCCACGCGTCGGGGCCCGTCACGGATCACGAACGCATCGTTCCGCTCCGAACGGGGAACACCGCGTACGTGATCTTCACATCGGGCTCGACCGGACGGCCGAAGGGTGTCGCGGTCGCGCACGGCGCCATCGTCAACCAGATGCTCTGGCGTCGTGACGAATACCCGATGGGTCCGGGAGACACGGTTCTGCAGAAGACGCCGTTCACGTTCGACGTGTCGGTGTGGGAGTTGTTCTGGCCGTTGCAGGTGGGTGCGCGGCTGGTGGTCGCGGTGCCGGACGGCCACAAGGATGCCGGCTACCTCGCTCGTGTGATCGCCGAAGAAGGTGTGACCGCAGTGCATTTCGTGCCGTCCATGCTGGAGGTGTTCCTCGACGCCGCGCACAGCGGTGCCGGATCGGGGCTGCGGCACCTCTTCGTCGGTGGCGAAGCGGTCACCCCGGAGACCGCGCGCCGCGCGGTCTCGGCATTCCCGGCCGCGGCGGTGCACAACCTGTACGGCCCGGCCGAGACCGCGGTCGACGTGACCTTCCATCGGGTGACAGCGGCCGACGGTCGTTCGGTGCCGATGGGACGGCCGCTGTGGAACACGCGGGCGTACGTGCTCGACTCCCGGATGCGGCCGGTACCGTGTGGAATCGCCGGCGAACTGTATCTCGCGGGTGACCAGCTCGCGCGCGGGTACTCGGCCCGCCCGGAACTCACGGCGGAACGGTTCGTCGCGGATCCCTTCGGTGCTCCGGGCGACCGCCTGTACCGGACCGGCGACCTCGTCCGCTGGGACGACGACGGTGAGCTCGAGTACCTGGGCCGCACCGACTTCCAGGTCAAACTGCGAGGTCAGCGGATCGAACTCGGTGAGATCGAAGCGGTCCTGCGCGATCGGCCGGACATCGAGCGTGCGGTCGTGGTGGTTCGGCACGATCAGTTGGTCGCGTTCGTCGAGACGAACGGCGCTTCCTTCGACGAGGTGTCGATGCGCACCGAACTGGCACTTCATCTACCCGGCTACATGGTGCCCGCTCGGATCCTGAGTCTCGACACGTGGCCGTTGACGAGTTCGGGCAAGCTGGACCGCACGGCGCTGCCCGACGTCGAGCATGTCGCCCGCGAGTTCGTGGCACCGGTGGGCGAACTCGAACGACTGGTGGCGCGGGCCTTCGAGGATGTGCTCGACGTCGAGCATGTCGGACGCGACGACGACTTCTTCGAGCTCGGCGGAAACTCGTTGTCCGTCATGAAACTGATGGCGGTTCTGGGACGGGAGCTCGGCGTCGACGTGCCCGTTCGTGTCGCGTTCACGGGATCGACGGTCTCCGCGCTGGCCGAACGGGTCGGCCTCGGACGACGCGCAGGGTTCGACGCGGATATCGACGAGGCGGTTCAGGTGGTTCTCCCGCTCCGACGTGGTACGGGTGCGCCCCTGTTCTGCGTGCACCCGATGATCGGCCTCGCCTGGGCGTACTCGGCGCTCGCTCCCTACATCGACCGTGACACACCGGTGTACGGGATCCAGACTCCCGTGCTCACCGATGACGGTCCGATCCCGTCCTCGCTCGAGGAATACATCGACCGGTACGCACGTGAGATCATCGCTACTCGGCCCGAAGGACCGTTCCGGATCCTCGGCTGGTCGCTCGGCGGTCTCCTCGCGCACGGCGTCGCGGTGCGGCTGCAGCAACTGGGGCACCGCGTCGACGACCTGATCATGCTCGACTGCCTACCGGAACCTCCCGACGGCGAGGGATCCGGATTCGCCGGTCATCTGCAGAGCGAACTCGCTGCCATGGGAATCCCCATGGGAGACGATGTGTCGATGTCCGATCTGCCCGACGACGCGCTCCGCGCGGTACTCGTCGCGATCGACGGGGCGAAGGTCGGGCTCACGGTCGACCGGTTGCGCCGTGTGTTCCGGGCGTTGGCTGCCGGGCAGGGCCTTGCAGCCCGGTACCGGCCCGGACAGTTCGACGGTGACGTGGTGTTCGTGCGGTCGACGGACCCGAAGACCGCCTCCGCCGAGTCGATCTGGGCGCCGTACGTCCGCGGGACCATCTCCGGCCACGCGGTCGACGTGGCCCACGAGGAGATGATGAGTCCCGAGGGGGTCTCCCTCGTCGGCCCGATCGTTGCGAAGGCGTTGCGGGACGTCTGACGAGAGGTCCCGGCGCGCGGAGCCGCGCCGGGACCGTCCGTCCACAGTGGACTTGCGCGAGGCACTGTCCGTACGGGGGTCCGCCGTGCTTCCGGCGGCAGCGCTCGACCTGACCGACGGTTGTATCCCGCCGCTCCCGATCTCCTCAGCTCAGCAGCGCCGCGCGCAGGCGTGTCCCGCGCGCGGCGCGTGCCTCCGGCGGTGCGGTGCTAGGCGGTGCAGGGCGCTTCGTCGCGCGGGAAATCATCCGGGTACAGCGCGGATTCGACGAGGTACAGGGCGCGATCGTCGCTGAGCAGAGAGTTGTGATCGGCGGTGTTCGACGGGCATCCGTCCTGCAACCACACGTTGTCGACGGTCGCGCCCGGACCGGCCTGAAGGAAGCTGGATTCGGGTGGGGTGATGACACCGTCGGTGCGTGATGCAATCGATGTGTATGCCACGCCGGGCTGGGTCTGCGCGCCGGCGTTGAGCTCTCGGAGGAACCCCGACCCGTGGAGCTGCTGCACGGCCGCAGGACCGAGCTGACCGCGCACGATGAGCTTTTCGGGGATGTCGAGCAGCTTCCCCAGTTCGTGTGCCTGCTGCTGCAGCTCACCGAACGTCGTGCCGTGATTGCTCGCCCCGAGCATCACCAGCGAATGGACCTTGTTGTCCGCGGGATCCACCGGGTCGGTGCCGCCCTCGAATCGCATGTACTGGCGCGCCACCACGCCGCCCTGCGAATGCCCGACGATGTCGACCTGCGAGGCACCGGTCCGTGCGAGGACGGTGTCGACGAACGCGGCGAGTTGCTGCGCCGAACCCTTGATGTCGGTCAGGCCCCACTGCACGATGTGCGGATTGAGGAGCTCGGGTGCGCCGCCGTAGTTCAACGCGAATACGCACGCGCCTGCTTCGGCGAGCTGCGGTGACAGGGTGTGCCAGGTGTTGGTCATGTTCATTCCCGTGCCGTGCAGCAGTACCACGGGGCGCGGGTGCTGCTCGTCCGGTGTGCACGCCCAGTCGTTCGCCCCTTCGGGCGACTCGTCGAGGTACGCGTACTCGGGTGGTACGGAGTCGTCGGCCGAGGCGTGTGGCACTGCGATCGTGAGCGCAGCGCAGGTGAGTGCAGTAGTCGCGAATGCACCGGCAATCCGTCCGAGCACAGTCATGTATTACTCCCTTGGTTCCCCATCCACGGGCGTCACGTCTGTCGAGACCTGACCATGATAGAAGACCGGAACTGCGCAAATCGGAAACGTGCGCAGAACAATGGCCGGCGCAGGGGATTTGCGCCGGCCATTGTGGCTCATCTCACGTATCTGTTTGTGTCCGTCAGAGTTCCAGTGCCTCGGCGAGGAACGGCCACGACCGGTGGATGTCGTCCTGCCAGTAGCCCCACGAGTGCGTGCCGCGGTCGCGGAAGTCGACCTCCGCGGGAATACCGAGTTCGGCCAGGCGGCGGGCCATGTTCGCCGTGCAGTAGTTCGTGGCCGCTTCGATCGGGCCTCCGATGATGAGCTGATCCGGAAGGCTGGCGCGGCCGTCCTGCATACGCGGATTGTCCAGCGAATCGTTCGGGTAGCTCGGCAGCCCGTTGCCGGAGCTCATGTAGATCTTGGTTCCGCGCAGTTTCTCCGCGTTCACGTAGGGGTCGTTCTCGACCCAGCCGGGTCCGTCGAGCGGACCCCACATGTTCTCGACGCTGTCGGCGCCACCCCACGTCTCGACCGTGGTGCGGATGAACTGCTGTCCGATCGGATCACTCGACTGTGCGCAACCGCTGTACGCCGCGACTGCGGTGTAGAAACCGGGCTTGGCGATGGCGAGGTTGAAGACCGACGTCGCCGACATCGAGATCGCCGCAAGCGCCCGCTTGTCGTTGGTGCCGAGTTCTTCCTCGATCAGCGGCGGCAACTCCTCGTTGAGGAAGGTCTGCCACTTGTTGCGGCCGAGAACCGGATCGTCCTGCTGCCAGTCGGTGTAGTACGACCACGCGCCGCCCACCGGGGTCACGACGTTGACGTTCTTGTCCGAGAAGAAGTCGAGGATGTCGGTCTGCCGTTGCCACGTCGCGGAGTCCTCACCGCCCCCCGCGCCGTTCAACAGGTACAGCACCGGTCGGGGTTCGCTGGTGTCGGCGGGGAGGATGACCTGAACGGGGAACACCTCGTCCATCGATGCCGAGTAGACGTTCAGTACCACCTGGCGGTCGTTGACCTTCTCCACCGATTCGACGTACGACGCGGTCGATGTGATCGACGTATCGTCCGTGGCCGGATCTGCGAGAGCGGGACCCGCGGGAATCAGGACGCAGGCCAGTGCCAGGGCGGATGCCTGGGCGGCTCGCCTCCACGTGGCTGTGCTGTGTCGGGTCAAGTCGACTACCCCTTCGATTGGCTTGTGGCGACAGTGCACTGGTGGTGTCGAGGACACTACCGTCTCGTTCGTCAGTCGGGACCGGCCGGTCCGTCGTTACAGGCTCCGGATCGTCCGATCGGGCCGCCCGGGGTGCGCGGCCGCTCATCCCGTCTCGGCGGCGCGCCGATAACCGTGCACGACGGGGACCATCAACACCGCGACGATCCCGACGGTCCATGCCGCGGTCTGGAGGAAGGGGACGAGCACCGGCCCGCCGTACGACAGACCGCGCATCGCATCCACGGCGAGGGACATCGGTTGACCCGCGACGAACGGTTGCAGCCATCCTGGATAGGCCGCGACGGGTACGAACCCGGAGTTGAAGAACATCAGCAACGTGCACAGTGCCGACACGACCTCCACGAGGGGGAGTTTCGTCGACAACGTGGCCAGGAACGTGACGATCGTCGCGAACCCGACGGTGAACACCACCGGGACCGCGAAGAACAGCACCGCCGCCACCGGGCCCTGCGTGAAGCGGAAGCCGAGCGCGAACCCGGCAACGAGGATGACGACCGTGGTTGCGATCACACGCACGATCTCCGCGGTCAACCGACCGACGAGGCCGGAGAAGCGGTGGACGGGCAGAGTGTGGAATCGGCCCAGCAGACCCGACTCGCGTTCTGCGCGGAGCCCGACGGCGCTGACCACCGATCCGAACATCGCGCCGACCAGGACGATCAACGGCACCGTCCCGAAGATCGACGGAGAACCCGTTGCCGCCGTGATGCTGTCGCCGAGCACGATGCGCAGCATCACCAGGGTGAACGCGGGGTAGACGAGCGCCTGGATCATTGCGGCCGGATCCCGCGTCCAGCGCCGCAGCAACCTGCCGCACTGCAGTCCGCTGTGGTGCCGGAGCGCTGCGAACGACCGTTCGTCGAGGAAATCGGCGGCAGTGTCCGTCACGGTGATCACCCCCGCCTCGAGTTGGCCCACACGGCGATCGCGGCGCACCCGACAGCGAGACCCGCGAGCCACAGAACGCTCGGCAGGAGGACGGGCCAGGTGACCCCGCCTTCCGCCATGTCGCGCATCGCGATCGAGAACTGGGAGATCGGTTGGTTACGGACGAACGGTTGGATCCATTCCGGGAACCCCTCCACCGGAACGAACCCGCACGACAGCATCCCGAGGATCAACTGGGGGAGGGTCAGGGCCTGCGCCGTGGCCTCGGGACTGCCCGACAACGTGCCGAGCGCGTCGGCCCCGAGGCACAGGACCAGCGCGATCGCGAGCGCCATCGCGCAGAACAGGACTGCCTGCCCGAGGCCCGCGGAGAAACGGAAGCCGATCGCGTAGCCGAATCCCAGCGCGGCGATCAGCGAGACCACCGCGCGCACGAATCTGCCCGACATGCGCGCGGCCAGCGGCACGGCCGACAGCACGGGCATCGTCTGCAGGCGTGCGGTGAACCCGGAGGACGATTCCTGCGCAGCGATCTGTGCGGCCGTGATCGCGGCGAAGGCCATCGATTGCAGGACGATGATCGGCATCAGGAACTGGGCGTAGTCGAGACCACGCATCTGCATGACGAACTTCAACGGCAGGTAGAAGCTCAGTCCGAACACGACGGGAGCGATCACGGCGAGCAGCAACTCGCCGTTGCGCATCATCGAACGGATCGCCCGTCCCGCGAGTGCCGTCCACTGCCCGGGACCCGACGGCCGGACCCGCCGGTGGCTTCCGGTCACTCGGTCGGACGGAGGGAGGGGCGGTGTGTCGGGGGAGGATTCGGGGGGTGATGTTGACCCGACACGGGTGGTCATTCGCCACCTCGCACGTCCGCGAGACCCGGAGATCGGGACTCCGCCGGGTCGGGTTCGTCCGTTGTCGCCGAATGCCCGGTCAGATGCAGGAACACGTCGTCGAGCGACGGCCGACGCAGCCCGATGTCGGCGAGTTCGATCTCGAGGGGTTCGAGGCGTCGCATCGCCTCGCTCAGGGTGAGCACACCGTCGGGTGCGGGAATCGACACGCGATCGCAGCCCTCCCCGGTGCCGATCTCGGCGCGGACATCCGGGGGGACCAGGACGCCCAGCGCGTCGACGATCGCGCGAACGTCCCGTGGATCGACGGGCATGATCTCGCAGTATCCGGCGCCTGTCGACGCCTTCAGTTCGTTCGCGGTTCCCCGTGCGATCACGGTGCCGCGGTCGACGACGATGATCGTGTCGCTCAGTCGGTCCGCCTCCTCGAGGTACTGGGTGGTCAGCAGAACGGTGATGCCTTGCGCCTTCAGGCGCGACACGAGTGACCACACAGCCTGTCGTGATCGCGGATCGAGACCGGTCGTCGGTTCGTCGAGGAACACGACCTCGGGGCGCACCACGAGACCGCACGCGATGTCGATACGCCGGCGCATGCCGCCGGAGTAGCCCTTGACCGGGCGGCGGGCGGCATCGACGAGATCGAACTCGGTGAGCAGTTCGTCGGCACGTCGATGCGCGGCGGTGCGGCCGAGCCCCATCAGTCGCCCGAACAACACCAGGTTCTCGTGCCCGGTGAGGCTGTCGTCGAGCGCGGCGAACTGTCCGGTCATCATGATCGACCGCCTGACCTGCGCGGGATGCCGCACGACGTCGCATCCGGCGACGATGGCGCGCCCGCGCGTCGGTTTCAGGAGTGTGGAGAGGATCTTGACCGTCGTGGTCTTGCCGGCGCCGTTGGGCCCGAGGATTCCCAGCACGCTTCCGGATTCGGCGGAGAAACTGATGCCGGTCAGGGCGCGGACGTCGCCGAACGACTTGTGGACGTCTTCCACGAGGACAGCCTGGTCGTGGTTGTCGTGCATCCGCACCCCGCCGTCGCATCCGGTCCCGGTGGAGGGCCGGGACACCACCATGGCCTCTCCGGCGGACCCACCCGCCGTTGCGCGCGATGCTACCGCCCGGCGGCGTCGCTGACCGGCAGTCGGCGAGTTCCGCTCGGCGGACCGCGTGCCGATGTGACCTGGATTCCACCGGGGGGCGTGAGTTGAACTCCTGGTTCCGGTGCTGCATACTGGTCGGGTTGCCTTGACCGGGTCATGGTGTTTCGCGGCTCGGAGCGAGGGAAGAAGTGACAGTCGCGGATCGAGCCTGACGGCCTGGTCGCGGCCACAAGCAAGACGGAAGCAGTATCGACGTGCACCCGTACGGGTGCATCCGGTTCCGTTCTGTGCGGTGTCGAAGTGTGGACATTTCGGCGCCGCGGGACGAGCAAGAGGGCGACACGCCCGACCGCGTGGACCGGGGAACAATGACAGATGAACAGCGGCAGCGGATCGGGTACACCCCGGCTCGCGATGTGTATTGAGTGCTGTTCTCGGTCGCCGTTCCGTTCGGAACTGTGCAGACGAGGTGGTTCCCGGCTCGTTCGGGTGCTACGAAACGCGGCAAGAAAAGGACACTAAGCGTGGCGGGACAGAAGATCCGCATCAGGCTCAAGGCCTATGACCATGAGGCGATCGACGCATCTGCGCGCAAGATCGTCGAGACCGTGACCCGCACGGGCGCTCGCGTGGTCGGCCCGGTGCCGTTGCCCACCGAGAAGAACGTGTACTGCGTCATCCGCTCGCCGCACAAGTACAAGGACTCGCGCGAGCACTTCGAGATGCGTACTCACAAGCGGCTGATCGACATTCTCGACCCGACGCCGAAGACGGTCGACGCGCTCATGCGTATCGACCTCCCGGCGAGCGTCGACGTCAACATTCAGTGAGCTCGTAGAAGACGCAGCGGAGATAACACATGACTAACCAGATCAAGGGAATCCTGGGCACCAAGCTCGGCATGACCCAGGTCTTCGACGAGAACAACCGGGTCGTTCCGGTCACCGTCGTCAAGGCCGGACCTAACGTGGTCACCCAGATCCGCACCGAGGAGCGCGACGGCTACAGCGCCGTCCAGCTCGCCTTCGGTGCCATCGCCCCCCGCAAGGTCACCAAGCCTGTCCGCGGCCAGTTCGACAAGGCCGGCGTCACGCCGCGCCGCCACGTCGTCGAGCTCCGCGTCGAGGACACCTCCGAGTACGAGGTGGGCCAGGAACTGACTGCCGAGGTGTTCGAGGACGGCGCGTTCGTCGACGTCACCGGCACTTCCAAGGGCAAGGGCTTCGCCGGCACCATGAAGCGTCACGGCTTCGCCGGTCAGGGCGCCTCGCACGGTGCTCAGGCCGTGCACCGTCGTCCCGGCTCGATCGGTGGCTGCGCCACCCCCGGCCGTGTCTTCAAGGGCACGCGCATGTCGGGCCGCATGGGTAGCGACCGCGTCACGACGCAGAACCTCTCCGTCCACAAGGTGGACGCCGAGAACGGTCTGCTGCTTATCAAGGGCGCGATCCCCGGCCGCAAGGGCGGCCTCGTGATCGTCAAGACCGCAGTGAAGGGTGGTGCACGGGCATGACCAGCACCGAGACCGCAACCAAGCTGACGCTCGACGTCAAGGCCCCCGGTGGCCAGACGTCCGGAACCGTCGATCTCCCCGCCGAGATCTTCGACGCTCCGGCGAGCATCGCGCTGCTGCACCAGGTCGTCGTCGCGCAGCTCGCCGCGGCACGCCAGGGCACGCACGCCACCAAGACCCGCGGCGAGGTCCGCGGCGGTGGCAAGAAGCCGTACCGTCAGAAGGGCACCGGCCGGGCACGTCAGGGCTCGACCCGCGCGCCGCAGTTCGCCGGCGGTGGCACCGTCCACGGCCCGCAGCCGCGTGACTACAGCCAGCGCACCCCGAAGAAGATGAAGGCCGCCGCACTCCGCGGTGCCCTCTCCGACCGGGCGCGCAACGAGCGCATCCACGTGGTCACCGAACTCGTCGCGGGTCAGGTTCCGTCGACGAAGTCGGCGCGCACCTTCCTCGGTGAACTCACCGACCGCAAGAAGGTGCTTCTGGTCGTCGGCCGCGAGGACGTCACGACCTGGAAGAGCGTTCAGAACCTGCAGAACGTGCACCCGATCGCTCCCGATCAGCTGAACACCTACGACGTGCTGTACAGCGACGACGTCGTGTTCAGTGTCGCGGCGCTCGACGCGTTCATCCACGGGCCGGCCGAGTCGGCTCAGGAAGTGAAGGAGGAGAGCAAGTGAGCACGATCGCCGATCCGCGCGACATCCTGCTGGCTCCCGTCGTCTCCGAGAAGTCCTACGGGCTGATGGAGGAGGGCACCTACACCTTCCTGGTCCACCCGGACTCGAACAAGACGCAGATCAAGATTGCCGTCGAGAAGGTCTTCGGCGTCAAGGTGAGCAGCGTCAACACCGCCAACCGTCAGGGCAAGCGCAAGCGGACGCGGTTCGGTTACGGCAAGCGCAAGGACACCAAGCGCGCGCTCGTGACCCTCACTGCCGACAGCAAGCCCATCGAGATCTTCGGAGGACCGGTCGCCTAGGCGCCGGAACTCGCGAGAGATAGAGGACGAGAAGACTCATGGCAATCCGTAAGTACAAGCCGACAACGCCGGGCCGCCGTGGCGCCAGCGTGTCGGACTTCGCCGAGATCACTCGGTCGACGCCCGAGAAGTCGCTGATTCGCCCGCTGCACGGTCGCGGTGGTCGCAACGCGCACGGCCGCATCACCACCCGACACAAGGGTGGCGGACACAAGCGTGCCTACCGCCTGATCGATTTCCGTCGCAACGACAAGGACGGCATCCCGGCCAAGGTCGCTCACATCGAGTACGACCCCAACCGCACCGCCCGCATCGCGCTGCTCCACTACGTGGACGGCGAGAAGCGCTACATCATCGCCCCCAAGGGCCTGGTGCAGGGTGCGCCGGTCGAGTCCGGCCCCAACGCCGACATCAAGCCCGGCAACAACCTGCCGCTGCGCAACATCCCGACCGGTACCACCATCCACGCGGTGGAGCTGCGTCCCGGTGGCGGTGCGAAGATGGCCCGTTCCGCCGGTGCGAGCATCCAGCTCCTCGGCAAGGAAGGCACCTACGCCACGCTGCGTATGCCCTCGGGTGAGATCCGTCGCGTCGACGTGCGCTGCCGCGCCACCGTCGGCGAGGTCGGCAACGCCGAGCAGTCGAACATCAACTGGGGCAAGGCCGGCCGCATGCGCTGGAAGGGCAGGCGTCCTACGGTCCGCGGTGTCGTGATGAACCCGGTCGACCACCCGCACGGCGGTGGTGAGGGCAAGACCTCCGGTGGTCGCCACCCGGTCAGCCCGTGGGGCAAGCCCGAGGGCCGCACCCGCAAGAACAAGGCGTCCGACAAGCTCATCGTTCGTCGTCGCCGTACCGGCAAGAAGCGCTAGTCAAGGAGGGAGTTAGAGAATGCCACGCAGCCTCAAGAAGGGCCCGTTCGTCGACGACCACCTCCTGGCGAAGGTCGACGCTCAGAACGAGAAGGGCACCAAGCAGGTCATCAAGACCTGGTCGCGCCGTTCCACGATCCTGCCCGATTTCATCGGCCACACGTTCGCCGTCCACGACGGCCGCAAGCACGTGCCGGTGTTCGTCTCGGATTCGATGGTCGGCCACAAGCTCGGTGAATTCGCACCGACCCGTACGTTCAAGGGTCACATCAAGGACGACCGGAAGAGCAAGCGTCGATGAGCACTGACATTCAGAACAACAGCGCTCGGGCTGTCGCGCGCCACGTGCGCGTCACCCCGATGAAGGCGCGCCGTGTCGTGGACATCGTGCGCGGCAAGTCCGTCGAGGATGCTCTCGCCATCCTCAAGTTCGCGCCGCAGGCTGCTGCGGAGCCGGTCGCCAAGGTGATCGCGTCCGCCGCCGCCAACGCGCAGAACAACCTGAAC
Organism: Rhodococcus yananensis; assembly: GCF_020515525.1. Classification (GTDB taxonomy): domain Bacteria; phylum Actinomycetota; class Actinomycetes; order Mycobacteriales; family Mycobacteriaceae; genus Rhodococcus; species Rhodococcus yananensis. The sequence goes on along the minus strand of NZ_JAIYEP010000089.1, from coordinate 1,976 downwards.
CTCGATCCCAGCACGCTCGTCATCACGACCGCGTACGTGGACGAGGGCGCGACCCTCAAGCGGTTCCAGCCGCGCGCGCAGGGTCGTGCGTTCCGTATCCGCAAGCGGTCGAGCCACATCACCGTGATCGTGGAGAGCGTCGGGAACTCGACTCGCAACCGCCGGAAGGGAGCTCAGTAGTGGGCCAGAAGATCAACCCGCACGGCTTCCGTCTGGGCGTCACCACCGACTGGAAGTCGCGTTGGTACGCGGACAAGCAGTACGCGGACTATGTGAAGGAAGACGTCGCGATCCGCAAGTTCCTGGCCTCGGGCCTGGAGCGTGCCGGCATCTCGAAGGTCGAGATCGAGCGCACCCGCGATCGTGTGCGTGTGGACATCCACACCGCGCGTCCGGGCATCGTCATCGGCCGTCGTGGCGCCGAGGCGGACCGTATCCGTGCCGAGCTCGAGAAGCTCACCGGTAAGCAGGTCCAGCTGAACATCCTCGAGGTCAAGAACCCCGAGGCGGACGCCCAGCTCGTCGCGCAGGGCGTCGCGGAGCAGCTCAGCAACCGTGTCGCGTTCCGTCGTGCGATGCGCAAGGCCATCCAGTCGGCCATGCGTCAGCCGAACGTCAAGGGCATCCGCGTGCAGTGCTCGGGCCGCCTCGGTGGCGCCGAGATGTCGCGCTCGGAGTTCTACCGCGAAGGCCGTGTGCCGCTGCACACCCTGCGCGCCGACATCGACTACGGCCTGTACGAGGCGAAGACCACCTTCGGCCGCATCGGCGTGAAGGTCTGGATCTACAAGGGCGACATCGTGGGTGGCCGTCGTGAGCTCGCTGCCGCTGCGGCTGCTCCGTCGGAGCGTCCGCGTCGTGAGCGTCCGAGCCGCCCGCGTCGCTCCGGCGCGTCGGGCACCACCGCGACGAGCACCGACGCGGGTCGCGCGGCCTCCGCCGACGCCCCCGCCTCGACAGAGAACAAGGAGGGCTGACGCAATGTTGATCCCCCGGCGGGTCAAGCACCGCAAGCAGCACCATCCGAGCCGCTCGGGTAACGCCAAGGGCGGCACCCAGGTGGCGTTCGGTGAGTACGGCATCCAGGCTCTCGAGCCCGCCTACATCACCAACCGGCAGATCGAGTCCGCTCGTATCGCCATGACCCGGCACATCAAGCGTGGCGGCAAGATCTGGATCAACATCTTCCCGGATCGCCCGCTCACCAAGAAGCCGGCCGAGACCCGCATGGGTTCCGGTAAGGGCTCGCCCGAGTGGTGGGTCGCGAACGTCAAGCCCGGGCGCGTGATGTTCGAGATGAGCTACCCGAACGAGGAGATCGCCCGCGAGGCCCTGCGTCGCGCGATGCACAAGCTCCCGTGCAAGTGCCGGATCGTGACGAGGGAGGAGCAGTTCTGATGGCTACCGGTACCCCCGCCGCAGAACTCCGCGAGCTGACCGAGGAGGAACTGACCTCGAAGCTGCGCGAGTCGAAGGAAGAGCTGTTCAACCTCCGTTTCCAGATGGCCACCGGTCAGCTGGACAACAACCGTCGGCTGCGCACCGTGCGCAACGAGATCGCTCGCATCTACACGGTGCTGCGCGAGCGCGAGCTCGGACTGGCCTCCGGACCGGATGCGGGTGACGCGGCATGAGTGAGGAAAAGGCAGTGAGCAACAACGAAGAGCGCGGCAGCCGCAAGGTCCGCATCGGCTACGTCGTCTCCGACAAGATGGAGAAGACCATCGTCGTCGAGCTCGAGGACCGCGTGAAGCACCCGCTGTACGGCAAGATCATCCGCCGTACCACCAAGGTGAAGGCGCACGACGAGAACGGCCTGGCCGGCATCGGCGACCGCGTGCAGCTGATGGAGACCCGTCCGCTGTCCGCGTCGAAGCGCTGGCGTCTGGTCGAGGTGCTCGAGAAGGCCAAGTAGGCCTCACGGTCACCGACCGGCAGTTCTGTCCGAGCGGCCCGTCCCCGCGTGTGCGGGGACG
>NZ_JAIYEP010000088.1 GCF_020515525.1 Rhodococcus yananensis | reverse complement strand
CCGGGAAGCGTTCACCATCGACACCGCGCCCGGCTGGGACTGGCCCGCACAGCATCCGTTCCTCACCGACACCGAGATGCCCTGACACCCAGCACCCCCAGGGGAGGGGAGCCAGACACCGCCTCTCCCGTCACCTCCGGCGCAGGCGAGCACCCCCCATGACCCCCCCGCCCCCACCCGGGGTCGACCGAGGCACCCACCCACCCCGGGCCTTCGGCATACGCGCTCAGGCTGCGTACGGGTCTGGGGGTCCTGTCCGGACGGCATAGCAACCCTGACCATGCGTGCGGTTTTCGCCCAGCGTTTTCCTGCAACGAGAGGGGGGGGTACCTCGAGTACCGGACCGTCGTTTTCGTCGCTCTACGTCGATTCTGTGAGCGATTCTGAGCGCCGTTCCTCGCCGGGGTACCCGACACTCAAGCACGGTGATGATCACCGTGCACGCGGGTCGCACGGGCCGAGCAGTCGTCACGGTGAGCGTGATGGTCGCGCCCGCGCGCACGGGGGTGACCAACCGTGGCCCTCAGGGACACGGTTGCCCACGTCGCCGGGGTTGCCTCTCGGGGACCGGACGATTCTTCCGCACCCCGTGCCGTACCCGGCTTGCCCCTCGAGTCGATCCCCGCGTCCCCCGTCCTCGAGGTGGCTGGCTGGCTGTGGTCCCGTCGTGTCGAGGCAGGCTTGAACTCACCTGTCGCTGCGATGGTGCCTGTACGTGCCGTACAGGCCCGAATCCGGCACATGCTGGGAGTGAGTGAAGCGGTGGGAGGGCAGGGCGTACCCCGTAACGCACGGGGTACGGATGCCCATCATGCCGGTCGGTCGTTCGCTTCGGTCGGTTGGTGTGCACGCGACGCACGGGAATTACTCGGCGTCGCCGGGACTGGGATGCTCCACGCGCTCGTACAGATGCCACTCTGTCCCCGCTCGAGTCCGCCTTTACCGGGTGAGCTACGTGTGATCGAGAATTGGTGCTGTGGCCCCTCTGACGGGCGACGACACCGCGGGCTAGGCGGCTCACCCGTGGGTGCACTACGGGCGCAGAGTGGACGATCTGGGGGTTGCAGAGGCTCACGGACCGTGGCGTGCAGGGCCGAGCCGGTGCGAGACCGGCCCGACTCAACGCGTCACGATCGAGCGGCAGAGGTGGACGTGTCTTCGGTGCCGGTGCGAGGTGCCGTGAGGCGAGCGTGGATGTCGCTCAGGATCCCGATCAGCCGCGGGATGTCCTCGAGGTCGATTTCGGGTCCGTCGAGCGACATGGGGTGTGGATCGAACGCGACGACCGCCTTGTCCCCGTATCGGAGCGGCACCACCGTCAGCCCCGCGGCGCGCTCGAGGCCTCGTTCGACGACGACATCCTCGAGGAGGTCGATGGGGTCGGGGGTGGCGCCGGACTGTTCGGATTCGATGCTGACGCGGATGTGGTCGACGTCGACGGCGGCCCAGAGGGGCATGGTCCGCCACTGCTGTGGTTCGCGGCCGACGGCGCGAGCCAGGTCGTGCAGCTGTTCCTCGGTGTACCCGGAGTGCGCGATGAACTCGACTTCGAGGGGTTCGAGGTCACGCAGTCGTCGCATGGCCTCGAAGTAGTCGAAACCCTGCTCGCCGCCGAGCTCGGCGCGCTCGGACGCGATGCTGGCGCGCATCCGGCCGAGAGGCAGCGCCGCGGACGCCGCGGCGACGTACAGGCCGTGATCGACAGCGAGCTTCAGGCCGAGCATGGGCAGGCCGTAGACGAGGCCGACGACGAGGATGGGTGAGAGCACCCAGAGGGCGCGACGTACGATGATCTGACGGTTCATGACGGGTCCGTTCCGTTGTGGGCCGAGGCCCTGGAAGGCGTTGTGAGCGCCGACCGGGGCCGCTTTCGTCTGGCTACGGAAGGGACGCGCCGGGGTCCGATTGTCCGGCGATTGCACGCACCACCCCTGTAGGGTGGGAGAAACCGCAATCTACCTGCGGTTTCGGTGGTGCCCCCGGCAGGACTCGAACCTGCGACCTAGAGATTAGAAGGCTCTTGCTCTATCCAGCTGAGCTACGGAGGCGCGGCCAGAATCTTAACCGCACGCGGTGACGGGACGGCGACCGGGAGTCACACGGGGCGGGTCGAACCGGGTTCGTCCGTACCACCCGCAGGTGCCGCGCCCGGATGCCCGTTCGGTGCGGATTCGGCGTCGCTCGGATCGATGATGTCCACCTCGCCGGTCTGGAATCGCTGGATGACGTGGTCGATACCGATACCGAGCACCACCGCGACACAGATCGACACCACCGCACCGAGGAGCGGCTGCGATTCGAAGAACCCACCGACCAGGCGGCCCATCATCGTCGAGTACACCGCCCACGTGACACCGCCGAGGATCGTCAACGGCACGAACTTGGTCCGCGGATACCGGGTGGCCCCGGCGGTCATGTTCACGGCGATCCGTCCGATCGGCACGTAACGGGCAGTGAGGATGATCGCCGCGCCCCGCTTGTCGAGGCCCTTGCGCGCCCATCCGAATGCGGCGCGACCCTTGACGGTGCGCATCCACCTCCAGCGCTGTGTGCCGACGCGTCGGCCGATCGTGTAGGCGATGTTGTCTCCGAGGATCGCGCCGAGCGCGGCGAGGGGGATGATCAACCACACGTAGGGAAGACCGGTCGACCCGGACAGTGAGGCGAGGGTCACCAGGATCGTCTCGCTCGGCACCGGTGGGAAGAACCCGTCGATGACGCACACCGCGAACAGCAGCGGATACACCCAGAGCGCACCGGCCTGGCCGATGATGAACTCGTTGATCACGTCCATGCGCTGTGTGCCGCTCCCGTCGCGTCCAGGGTTACTGCTTCCACGTTAGCGGCAGCGCGGTCGGTCGACCTCGCTGCGACGGTTCCGTTTTTCTGTTTCCCTTCCCCACCGTCCGGGCGAATGTATCGCTCACTCGTCTGATTCGATCGGGCGACACATTCGCTCACCGCGGCCTCGTCGCATCCGGGTACTCCGACGGGGCGTCGTAGTCGACTTCCTCGAGGTCCTACCCTGGTAGGCATGGCAGCACCCGACCTCGAGCGCGTGACGGAGCCGTCCGCGCCGACCCCCGCGCGCGGTAATCCGTCAGCCCTGTTCGTTCTCCTCGGTGTTGTCGCGGCGGTTGTCGCGGCGATCGTCGTCGGGCTGTCGGCGGCGCAGGCGCTGGTGTTGCTCGGCATCCCCGATCCGGGGCCGGTCACCACGTACGGGCTGCCGGCGGTGCGGGCGATCGCGGAGATCGCCGCAGCGCTGACGGTCGGTTCGTTGTTCTTCGCGACGTTCCTGGTGCCGCCGCAGCGCAACGGCGTGCTGGACGTCGGTGGCTACCGGGCGGTGCGCACGGCGGGGGTGTCGGCGCTGGTGTGGGCCGTCACGGCGGCGCTGCTGGTGCCGTTGACGCTGTCGGACACCTCCGGTGAGCCCTTCACCGAGGCGATCGTTCCCGCAAACCTGTTCTCCGCGACCGGTCAGGTCGAGACGGCGTCGGCGTGGGCGTGGACGGCGGTGCTCGCGGTGGTCGCCGCGGTGTTGATCCGGCTGGCGCTGCGGTGGTCGTGGACCCCGTATCTGTTGTTGCTCTCGGTTGTGGCATTGCTGCCTGTCGCGTTGACGGGGCATTCGTCGTCGGGTGGTTCGCACGACATGGCCACCAACAGTCTGGTGCTGCACGTGGTCGCCGCCTCGGTGTGGGCGGGTGGCCTGTTCGCGCTGGTGGCGCACGCATGGCGGGGCGGGGCGGACACCTACTCGGCGGCACGCAGGTTCTCGATCGTCGCGGGCTTCGCGTTCGTCGTGATGGCTCTGAGCGGCGTCATCAATGCGGCGGTGCGACTGCCGTTGGGGGATCTGTTCACCACGACCTACGGACGGTTGGTGTTGGCGAAGGCCGTCGCGCTGGTCGTCCTCGGCCTGTTCGGCTGGGCGCAGCGACGTCGTGCGCTCCCGGATCTCGAAGCGGACCCGGGGAACCGATCGGCGCTGGTGCGGTTCGCATCGGTGGAGGCGGTCGTGTTGGCCGTCACGATGGGACTCGCGGTGGGGCTGGGTCGGACCCCACCACCACCTCCGGCGACCACACCGAGTGTGATGGAGGTGGTCCTCGGCTACGAGCTCACCGGCAAGCCGACGTTCACCAGCCTGTTCATCACCGAGTGGCGTTTCGATCTGATCTTCGGGACGGCTGCGATCGTGCTGGCCGTCGCGTACGCGCTGGGGTTGTGGCGGTTGCGTCGGCGCGGTGACACGTGGCCGGTGGGTCGTTCGATCGCGTGGTTCGCGGGGTGCTTCGTGCTGTTCATCACGACGAGTTCCGGTGTGGGTATGTATTCGCCGGCGATGTTCAGTGTGCACATGGGGGCGCACATGGCGATGTCGATGCTCGCGCCGGTACTGTTCGCGCTCGGTGGTGCGATGACGCTGGCGCTGCGGGCGATCAAACCCGCCGGGCGCGACGCACCACCCGGGCCGCGTGAGTGGATTCTCGAGTTCCTGCACAGCCCGCCGTCGCGGTTCTTCACGCATCCGATCGTGGCGTCGGTGATGTTCGTCGGAGGGTTCTACGCGCTGTATCTCGGGGGGATCTTCAGTACCTACGCCGACAGTCATGCCGCGCACGTGCTGATGAACCTGCACTTCCTGCTCAGCGGCTACCTGTTCTACTGGGTGGTGATCGGGGTCGATCCGTCGCCTCGCGATGTGCAGCCCGTCACGAAGATCGCGATGGTGTTCGGGTCGTTGCCGTTCCACGCGTTCTTCGGTGTGACCCTCATGAGCATGGGGTCGGTGATGGCCGAGTCGTATTACCGGGGGCTCGCCCTGCCGTGGAACGAGGATCTGTTCTCCGACCAGAAGATCGGCGGCAGCATCGCGTGGTCGGCGGGGGAGATCCCTCTGGTCCTGGTGATGTTGGCGTTGCTGGTGCAGTGGTCGCGCAGTGACGAGCGCACGGCGCGGCGGGTGGATCGTGCCGCGGACCGGGACGACGACGCGGAACTTGCCGCCCACAACGCCATGTTCGCCGAGCTCGCTCGCCGCGACCGCGAAGGTGGTCGGTAATCGGACCGGTCCGGCGTGTCGCCCCCGGTGAGCGAGTGGTACACCCGATCGATCGAGTCGAGCGGGCGATACATTCGCTCGGCTCGCCGGGAGGCGAGAAGACGAGGAGGAGGGGCGAGGCGGTGCGGTGTGGGGTTCGGGCCGCGGACCGATACCCTGGTCACCATGGCGGAGTTCATTTACACGATGAAGAAGGTGCGCAAGGCGCACGGTGACAAGGTCATCCTCGATGACGTCACCATGAGCTTCTACCCGGGTGCCAAGATCGGTGTGGTCGGACCGAACGGCGCGGGCAAGTCGTCGATCCTCAAGATCATGGCGGGGCTGGATCAGCCCAGCAACGGCGAGGCGTTCCTGGACCCGGAGGCGACCGTCGGCATCCTCCTGCAGGAACCGCCGCTGAACGAGGAGAAGACGGTCAAGCAGAACGTCGAGGAGGGCCTCGGCGAGATCAAGGTCAAGCTCGACCGGTTCAACGAGATCGCCGAGCTGATGGCGACCGACTACTCGGACGAGCTCATGGAGGAGATGGGCAGGCTCCAGGAGGAGCTCGACCACGCCAACGCGTGGGATCTCGATTCCCAGCTCGAGCAGGCGATGGACGCGCTGCGCTGCCCGCCGCCGGACGAGCCCGTCACGCACCTCTCCGGTGGTGAGCGTCGCCGCGTCGCGCTGTGCAAGCTGCTGCTGAGCAAGCCCGACCTGCTGCTGCTCGACGAGCCCACCAACCACCTCGACGCCGAGTCGGTGCTGTGGCTCGAACAGTTCCTGTCCACCTACCCCGGTGCCGTTCTCGCGGTCACCCACGACCGGTACTTCCTCGACCACGTCGCACAGTGGATCTGTGAGGTCGACCGCGGCAAGCTGCACCCGTACGAGGGCAACTACTCCACCTACCTGGAGAAGAAGGCCGAGCGTCTCGAGGTGCAGGGCAAGAAGGACCAGAAGCTGCAGAAGCGGCTCAAGGAGGAACTCGCCTGGGTCCGGTCGGGTGCGAAGGCGCGTCAGACCAAGAACAAGGCGCGTCTCGACCGTTACGAGGAGATGGCGGCCGAGGCCGAGAAGCACCGCAAGTTGGACTTCGAGGAGATCCAGATTCCGACGCCGCCGCGCCTCGGCAACGTCGTGGTCGAGGTCGAGCACCTCGACAAGGGCTTCGACGGCCGTGTCCTGATCAAGGACCTGTCGTTCACGCTTCCGCGCAACGGCATCGTCGGCGTCATCGGCCCCAACGGTGTCGGCAAGACGACGCTGTTCAAGACCATAGTCGGGCTCGAGGAGCCCGACAGCGGCTCGGTGAAGGTCGGCGAGACCGTCAAGCTCAGCTACGTCGATCAGTCCCGCGCCAACATCGATCCGAAGAAGAGCGTGTGGGAGGTCGTCTCCGACGGTCTCGACTTCATCGAGGTCGGCCAGAACGAGATGCCGTCGCGCGCCTACGTCAGCGCGTTCGGGTTCAAGGGCCCGGACCAGCAGAAGAAGGCGGAGGTGCTCTCCGGTGGTGAGCGCAACCGTCTGAACCTGGCGTTGACCCTCAAGGAGGGCGGCAACCTGATCCTGCTCGACGAGCCGACCAACGACCTGGACGTCGAAACCCTCAGTTCCCTCGAGAACGCGCTGCAGCAGTTCCCGGGTTGCGCCGTCGTGATCTCCCACGACCGGTGGTTCCTCGACCGGACGTGTACCCACATCCTGGCGTGGGAGGGCAACGTCGAAGAGGGCAAATGGTTCTGGTTCGAGGGCAACTTCGAGGCGTACGAGGCCAACAAGGTCGAGCGTCTCGGCGTCGAGGCCGCCCGCCCGCACCGGGTCACGCACCGGAAGCTCACGCGTGACTGACGCCGTGCCGACGGGACCGTTCCGCTGCACCATCGAGGTGCGGTGGGGCGATTCGGATCGTCTCGGGCACGTCAACAACGCGAAGATCGTGGAGTACATGCAGGAAGCCCGTGTGAAGTTCCTGCACTCCGCGGGGTCCGTCGGTGGAGCCGTGGTCGTTCGCAGGATGGACGCGGAGTTCCTGCTCCCGGTCAAGGACGACTCCGCTCCGGTGACCGTCGAGGTCGAGGTGCTGCACCTGGGGACCACGTCGTACACGCTGCGGCACTCGGTTCTCGACCGCGACGGTCGGCTGTGTGTGCGCGGCGACGCCGTGTTGGTGGGCTTCGACATGCGGGCCGAGACGTCTCGGCCCCTCGACGCCGCCGAACGGGCGCTGCTGAACCGCTACCGGGCGGTTCCCGCCGCCTGACGGGCGTGTTCCACTCCTGACGGCGAGGCGCCGCGGATAGGCTCGATGCAGAGCCCGTCCGCGGCGCTCCGCGTTGTCGCCGGTTCGACCGAGGAGTGATGCACATGTCAGATCAGGCTGCGTCACAGGGTGTTTCATCGCCGATGGAGGTCCTCGAGCGGGCGTACGGCCAGTCGGTGGAGGGGCTCGACGACCCCGAGGTCGCGATGGCAGCGCACCTCGCGCTCGGCCTCGACCGGTCCGCCGGTACCGCCGCCACCCGCGTTTACCGGGCCGACGATCCGTCCGGCCCCGCGGTGCAGATCGTCACCGACGACATGCCGTTGCTCATCGAGTCCGTCACCGCGATGCTCGCGCGGCTCGGTGCCACCGTCACCACGGTCGTGCATCCGGTGTTCGCGGCCGAACGCGCCGCCGACGGCAGGCTCGTCGACCTCCGCGACGGCGGCATCATGCACGACGGCGGCATCTCCGAATCGTGGATCCACGTGCAACTGCACCCCACCACGACCTCCGGGATCCTCGACGACATCGAACGTGATCTCGGTCCGGTCCTCGCCGACGTGCGGCAGGTCGTCGCCGACACGGGGGCCATGCACGCACTGCAGGCCGAACTCGCCGAACGGCTCGACGCGCTCGCCGCGGCGCCGCCGCCCGGGCATTCACCGAGCGACCTCGCCGAGACCGCGGATCTGCTGCGATGGCTGGCGCGAGGCAACTACACGGTGCTGGGCTACTGCCGGTACCGATTCGACGAACCGGACGGCGACGGGGTGTGCCGGTCGCATCCGGTGCCCGACAGCGGGCTCGGTGTGCTGCGCGTGTCCACCGCCGACGACGACCTCGTCGATCTGCCCGTCGAGGAACACCCGGGTGATCGGCCGCTGCTCGTCCTGACCCAGGGGGCGCTGCCGGCGACCGTGCACCGATCGGTGTATCCGTACTTCGTGGGGGTGGGCATCCTCGACGCGGCCGGCCGCACCGTCGGTGAGCACCGTTTCCTCGGGGTTCTCACCGTCACCGCGATGCACGAGAACATCCTCGACATTCCACTGCTCGCGCGTAGGGCCCGCGCCGTCGTCGCGCGCGCGGGCATCGACCTGTCGTCGTTCGGTGGGCAGGCGATGCTCGAGACGATGCAGACGCTGCCGCGCGCGGAGTTGTTCTCCATGGACACGTCCACCCTCTACGACACGGTCACCTCCGTCGCCGAGATTCGTCGTCAGGTGCGGTTGTTCGTCCGTGTCGACACCTACGGCCGGTACGTCTCCTGCCTGGTGTACCTGCCCCGCGACCGGTACACCACGAAGGTGCGGGTCGCGATGCAGCGGATTCTGCTGCGCGAGTTCGGTGGGGGCACACTCGACTACACCGCCCGGGTCTCCGAGGGAGACCTCGCGTTGTTGCACGTGACCGTCCGGTTCCCCGACCACACCCGCCCGCACATCGACACCTCCGACGCCAACCGGTTGCGGGTGCAGGCCCGACTCGCCGAGGTCAGTCGCAGCTGGGCCGACCGGCTGGCGGAGGCCGCGGCCGCGGACGCCACGGTCGATCCGGCTCTGGTGCAGCGCTACGCGGACGCGGTGCCCGAGGCATACAAGGAGGATTTCGACACCGAACGGGCTCTCGCCGACCTGCGCCGACTCGAGGAGCTCGGCCCGGGCGACTTCGGCACCCACGTGTACGTCCCGGACCGCGACGAGCCGCGACGGTGGCGGTTCACCCTCTACGTCGCCGAAGAGCCGGTGACGCTGGGGCGGGTGCTGCCGGTATTGCAGAGCCTCGGGGTGGAGGTCGTCGACGAACGCCCGTACCGTCTGCCCAGGTCGGATGGGATCGACTGTTGGATATACGATTTCGGTCTCCGCATTCCTGAGGACATGCCGCTCGACGCGGCCGCGGGCGAGCCGGTGCCCGCCGGCCGGATCACCGACGTGTTCGCCGCGTCCTGGCGCGGGTACGCCGAGACCGACCGGTTCAACGAACTGGTCCTGCGTGCCGGTCTGTCGTGGCGGCAGGCCGCGATGCTGCGTGCCTACGCGAAGTACCTCCGCCAGGCCGGATTCCCGTACAGCCAGTACAACATCGAAGGTGTGCTGCTGGACACGCCGGAGACCACGGCGCTGCTCGTCGCCCTGTTCGAGGCCCGATTCGATCCGGGCACCGCCTCCGCTGCCCGCGAACGGTCGCTCTCCGGCGACCTGCGTGCCCGCATCGATGCCGTGACCGCACTGGCCACCGACCGCATCCTGCGGGCGATGACGTCGCTGATCCGCGCCACCCTGCGCACCAACTACTTCGTCCCCGACAGTGACGAGGCGGCCCTCGGGCACGTCCTGTCGTTCAAGTTCGACCCGACCGGCATCGAAGAACTGCCCCGCCCCCGCCCCCGGTACGAGGTCTTCGTGTACTCCCCGGACGTCGAGGGCGTCCACATGCGGTTCGGGGCGGTCGCGCGCGGTGGGCTGCGCTGGTCCGACCGTCGCGAGGATTTCCGCACCGAGATCCTCGGTCTCGTCAAGGCACAGGCGGTCAAGAACGCGGTGATCGTCCCTGTCGGGGCCAAGGGCGGGTTCGTCGTGAAGCATTCGCCGGCCCCGACCGGGGACGCCGTGGCGGACCGGCAGGCCACGCTCGCCCGCGGGCAGGACTGCTACCGGCGGTTCATCGCGGCGTTGCTCGACGTCACCGACAACCTCGACCGCGCCAGCGGCGCCGCCATCCCGCCCGACCGGGTGGTGCGGCACGACGGTGACGACACCTATCTCGTCGTCGCCGCGGACAAGGGCACCGCGTCGTTCTCCGACCTCGCCAACGCGGTCGCGGCGGAATACGGCTACTGGCTCGGCGATGCGTTCGCGTCCGGCGGATCAGCGGGCTACGACCACAAGGAGATGGGTATCACCGCGCGCGGCGCGTGGGAGAGCGTCAAACGGCACTTCCGCGAACTCGGTGTCGACACCCGGGCAGAGGACTTCACCGTCGTGGGTGTCGGCGACATGAGCGGTGACGTTTTCGGCAACGGCATGCTGCTCAGCGAGCACATCCGCCTGGTCGCGGCGTTCGACCACCGGCACATCTTCCTCGATCCGGACCCGGATGCCGCGCGGTCGTTCGCCGAACGCCGCCGGCTGTTCGCGTTGCCGCGGTCGTCGTGGGCCGACTACGACCACACCCTGATCTCGCCCGGCGGGGGCGTGTGGGACCGCGCGACGAAGTCGATTCCGATCGGGGAGGAGGCCCGCGCGGCCCTGCGGCTGCCCGGCCACGTCACCGAGTCGACCCCACCCGAGCTGATCCGCACGATCCTGCGGGCGCCCGTGGATCTGTTGTGGAACGGCGGCATCGGCACCTACGTGAAGGCGTCCACCGAATCGCACGCCGATGTGGGGGACAAGAGCAACGATGCGGTGCGGGTCGACGGTGCCGAGGTCCGCGCGAAGGTGGTGGGGGAGGGCGGCAACCTCGGGGTCACCCAGCGCGGTCGCATCGAGTACGCCCGGAGCGGCGGGAAGATCAACACCGATGCCGTCGACAATTCCGCCGGTGTCGACTGCTCCGATCACGAGGTCAACATCAAGATCCTGCTCGATTCGATGATCACGGCGGGAACCCTGACCCGCGCCGACCGCAATCCGCTGCTCGCGTCCATGACCGACGACGTCACCGCGCTCGTGCTCGCCGACAACATCGGTCAGAACCGGGTTCTCGGACTCGAACGGGTCGCTGCGCCCGCGCTGCTCGGCGTCCACCAGCGGCTCATCGAATCGCTCGAAGCCGACCGGGACCTCGACCGTGATCTGGACGCGCTGCCCGACGACACCGAGATCGAACGGCGTCACGCCGCCGGTGAGGGGCTCTCCTCACCGGAACTGTGCCAACTGCTCGCGCACGTCAAGTTGGCGCTCGTCGACGACCTCCTCGACACCGACCTGCCGGACAGCGACACCTTCGCCACCCGCCTGCCCGGGTACTTCCCGGAGGCGCTGCGCGAACGGTTCGCATCGGGTATCCACGCGCATCCACTGCGCCGGCAGATCGTCGCGACGCTGCTCGCCAACCACACCGTCGACAACGGTGGTATCACCTTCGTGTTCCGGCTCGGCGAGGAGACCGGCGCGGCCAGCACCGACGCGATCCGCGCCTACGCCGCCGTCACCGAGATCTTCGGCCTGCCCGAGTTGTGGCGGCGCATCCACGCCGCCGGGTTGCCCACCGACGTCTCCGACGACCTCATGCTCGAATCCCGTCGCGTTCTCGATCGTGCCGCTCGCCGGCTGCTGACCACCCGACCGCAACCCCTCGCCGTCGGTGCCGAGATCAGCCGCTACCGGTCGCCGTTCGCGCGTCTCGCACCTCGCGTCGGCGAATGGATGCGCGGACACCACGTGCGCGATCTCACGGACCGGATGACACCGCTGCTCGAACGGGGCGCACCACCGGAGCCGACCGGCACGGTGTTCCGGTTGCTCGACCAGTTCCCGCTGCTCGACGTCGTCGACATCGCCGACATCGTCGAACGGGACGAGGACGAGGTCGCCGAGTTGTACTACGCGCTGGACGCGCACCTCGGGGTGGACCGGTTGCTGTCGGCCGTCACCGAACTGGAACGCGGCGACCGCTGGCATTCGCTGGCCCGGCTGGCACTGCGCGACGACCTGTACGGGTCGTTGCGGGCATTGACTCTCGACGTGCTCGCCGGTGCCGGTGCCGACGAGACCGCCCAGGAGATGATCGAGGACTGGGAGATGTCGAACGCTTCGCGGCTCGTGCGGGCGAGGTCGGCGCTCGACGAGATCGCCGCGTCTGGGAACCTGGACCTGGCCACCCTGTCGGTGGCCGCACGGCAGATCAGGAGCATGGTGCGCACCGGCGCACCCGATCGGAGGTGACGCGTGAGCGATACGGGCGGGCAGTTCGGATTCCACACGGAGGTGACGGTGCGCTGGTCCGACATGGACGCGTTCCAACACATCAACCATGCGCGGATGGTGACCCTGCTCGAGGAGGCCCGTATCCCGTGGCTGTTCGCCGACGGCAGACCCACCGAGGCGCTGCGCGAAGGCGCGGTCATCGCCGACCTGCACGTGCGGTACCGGGGGCAGCTCCGGCACGCCGACGGTCCTCTCGACGTGATGATGTGGACGGAGAAGGTCCGCGCGGTCGACTTCACGATCGGCTACGAGGTGCGGCCCGGAGGCGCCGCGACGGATTCCCCGCCGGCGGTGGTGGCGTCCACCCAGATCGCCGCGTTCGACATCGACACGCAACGGTTGCGTCGGCTCACCGACGACGAGCGCGAGTTCCTGCTGAGGTGGCGTCGTGCCTGAACCCGCCGTGCCCCGGGGGGAGCGTTCCCTGACGCTGGTGGGCGCCGCGGACCGCACCGACCTGGCCGCGTTCCTCACCCGCGCCCTGCGTCTGGACGAGGCGGCGGTCGTGCGGCTGCGACGCCGCGGCGACGGACTCGTCGGCGCGTGGGTGCAGACGGGCTTCGATGCGCTCGCCGTGCGGTCGGTGCGCGGCACCGTCGATCCCGCCGACACGTCCGTGGCGGTCGATGCGCTGCGTGCGGCGCTCGTCGCCGCCACCGGCGACCCGATCGAGGTGGACCCGGGCTGGGCGATGGACTCGGCGTGGCGCGGTGCGCTGCCCCCGGACGACGGGTACACGCACGTCGACGACGTGCCCGCGCGCGTCCTGATCGACCTGGCGCATCGCGGGGTCACCCTGACCCGCGACCAGGGTGCGCAGGGGCCACCGTCGTCGTTGCTCGCACAGGAGGTGCTCGAGGTCAGCGGCGACGGCACCACCGTCGGGGTACCGATGCGGATGGTGTTCGCTCTCGGCGCGATGGGGTTCGTCCCCGTCGCCGGTCCCGGTGACGGGGAGGTCCCGGACGGCGAACTGGTGCGCGTGCGGGCGACCGCGACGTGGTTGCGCCTCGACGCGCGCTTCGGCTCGGTGTGTCTGCGTCGCGGTGACGGGTTGGGCCTGAGCGTGCTCTGACCGCGCCGCGCGGCGCCGTCAGACCGGGGAGTTCATCAGTGAGTCGGCGGCCATGTCCATGTAGTCGAGCAGTTGCCGGCGGTGGGCGGCGTCGAGGGTCTGCTCGTCGATCGACGCGATCGCGGTGTGCATGCAGCGCAGCCACGCGTCGCGTTCGATCGGGCCGATCTTGAAGGGGAAGTGACGCATCCGCAGGCGGGGGTGTCCCCGTTCGTCGGAGTAGGTGCGTGGCCCACCCCAGTACTGTTCGAGGAACAGGCGCATCCGCCGCTCGGCGGGACCGAGATCCTCCTCCGGATACATGGGCCGGACGATCTCGTCCCGGGCGACTTCCTCGTAGAACCGCGCCGTGATCCGGCGGAACGTCTCGGCGCCGCCGACCGCGTCGTAGAAGGTCTGTTCGTCACTCATCTGCTGCTGGTCACCCTCCCTCTCGCTGGTTCCATTGTGCCCGTCGCCGACGGGGGAGGATCCAACGGCCCGTCCGCCGGGAGCGGCGGGACGGCCGACACCGGGCGTTCACCGCGGGGACACCGAAGCGTCCCGCAATTCCGGGTGCGATCCGTGGACATCCGTGGTGCACTGTTTCCAGTCTTCCGGAGGTCGCATGAAGCACCGCACCAGCGCACATCGACAACTCCCGCCCGCGGACGCCCCCGGCGGCGCTCCGGGGGCGACGATCACCTCGGTGCCGGAACCGGGGACGACGAAACTGCGTGTGGTGCCCGACCGTGCCGGTGCACCGGGTCCGCCGGTGACGCCGGACTGGTCCAAACTGCGAGTGCTGCTGCTCAACGCGACCTACGAACCCCTCACCGCGCTGCCCGCCCGGCGGGCCGTGGTGCTCATGGCCGGCGGCAAGGCCGACACCGTCCACGACGATCCCGCCGCGCCGGTGGTGCACTCGGCCGGCTGGTGCCTGCAACTGCCGTCCGTGATCCGTCTGCGCACCTACGTGCGGGTGCCGTACCGGGCGCGCGTACCGCTCACCCGCGCCGCGTTGATGCACCGTGACGGCAACCGGTGCGCCTACTGCGGGAGCAAGGCCGAGACCATCGACCACGTGGTGCCGCGCAGCCGAGGCGGCGAGCACTCGTGGGAGAACTGCGTGGCATGTTGCGCCACGTGCAACCACCGCAAGGCCGACAAACTGCTCAGCGAACTCGGCTGGACGCTGCGGGCCTCGCTCACCCCGCCCAAGGGACGACACTGGCGGCTGCTGGCCACCCTCGACGACCTGCATCCGACCTGGCTGGCGTACCTCGGTGAGGGCGCCGCGTGACCGACCGTGGAAGCCCGGGAACCCGTGTGATGCCGTGCCGTGCGGGGGTCCGGGACCTCCGCCCCGATACGGTTCGGGCACATATTCGGGGCATATGAGGCCTTCGTCCGGCGCCTGGGCTACCTTTTCCGTGTGAGCATTCTCGAGACAACGCTGATATTCGTCGGCATTCCGTTGCTGATCGTGCTGGTGTTCGGGGCGCTGTCGTGGCCCGCGAGCCGGACCGCCGGGCCGGTGCCGTCCGACGACCCGTACAAGCTGGGCGACAAATGGGACCACGACGCACTGCTGTGGACCGCGACCGACGAGGTGACCGCGCACTCGCGCGCCCACCACGGACATGCAGCCGGAACCCCGGCGGAACTGATCGGAGGTACCGCAAGTGGCAAGTGGTGACGTGATCGCGGCCCCCGCTCGCACGGATGCCGCGCTGCCGTTCGGCGCGGCCCTGACCGCCAGTGGACGCATCTCGCAGGCCGTCCCGCTCGGTCGACCGTTCGACGGTGCGCCGTTCTCGGACCAGGACCTCATCAACCTCGACGACACGCTCACCTCCGCGATCCGCGCGACCGGGGTGCGGTTCAACGTGTACATCGCCGACGCGGAGGACGCGGCCGCCGCCACCGACGCGGTGTTCCCGTCGACTCCCGAGGCCGAGAACTCGGTGCTCGTCGCGGTCTACCCGAACCAGCGGGCCATCGAGATCCGCAGCGGCACCGCCGCCTCGGACCGTGTCACCGACCGGGTCGCTCAGCTCGGCGTGACCGCCGCGGTCTCCTCGTTCGGTCAGGGAAATCTCATCGACGGCATCGTCAGTGCCGTCCGGGTGATCGCCAACGCGGTCCTCGTGCCCTAGCTGTAGTTCCGGGCGACGTCGATTCCCGGGCGTCGCCGCGCGCACGAACCACATCGGCCCGGCACCGGCCTCCCCGCGGAG
>NZ_JAIYEP010000087.1 GCF_020515525.1 Rhodococcus yananensis | reverse complement strand
GGGCACCGGCCACGGCCGCGCGTCGTCCCCTCGTCGTGCCGGATCCCGGGGAATGTTCCGCTGGCAGCCCCGACGACGGCGACATCGCCCTCGACGATCTCGTCGCCTACCTCGTGCATCCCGCGCAGGCGTTCCTGAGGCAGCGGCTCGGCATCCGGATCCCCGACTCCGGGGAGGACATCGCCGACGCGCTCGACGTCACCCTGGATCCGTTGGCCCGCTGGGACCTCGGCGAACGCATGCTCGAGGCCCGCCTCGCGGGGGTATCCGCGGCGGACTTCCGTGCGGCGGAGTGGCGCCGCGGCACCCTTCCACCCTTCGCGCTCGGCGAACGCGAACTCGACGACGTCGCGCACACCGTGGAGGCGCTCGCCGCCGCGTGTGCTCCGGTGCATGCAGGACCGGCCCGCACGGTCGACGTCGTCGTCGATCTCGGGAACGGGCGTCGCCTCACCGGGACCGTCGGTGGTGTGCACGGCACCGTGCTTGCCCGCAGCACGTTCTCACGGCTCGCGGCCAAACACCGGCTCGCGGCGTGGACGCAACTCCTCGCGATCGCCGCGTCCGGACACGAGGGGCGGGACGGGGGGCACTGGCGCGCGGTGACCACCGGGCGTGCCCGCGGGCGCCTCCCGGCGTGGCGTTCGACGCTGACCGCACCGGCGAACGCCCGCGAGGTGCTCACCGAACTCGTCGACCTGCGTGATCGTGGCCTGCGTTCGGTGCTTCCCCTCGTGACGGGAGCGTCCACCGAGTACGCCGAGGCCCGGCACCGCGGGGACTCCGTCGAGATGGCACTCGACTCCGCGGCCCGCGCGTTCGGTGGTGGATTCGGCGACGGAAAGGACAGGCACGTGAGGTACCTGCACGGCACCGCCGTGGGCTTCTCGACGTTCACCGGCGACCCGCCGCACCCCGACGAGACGGGCCGGTACGACGAGCCGAGCAGGTTCGGGGTTCTGGCGCGGCGACTGTGGGAGCCGTTGCTCACACACGAACACCAGGGCCGTCCGTGACGGGGCCCGCCACCCGCACCCCGGGACATCGGAGCCCGCACCGGGAGACGCCGGAGAACCCGGACTTCGATCTGCTCGGCCCGCTCCCCGACGGCACCACCGTGCTCGAGGCGAGCGCCGGGACGGGCAAGACCTACGCGATCGTCGGGCTCGCCGTCCGTTACGTCGCCGAGGGCGTCGTCGACCTGTCCGAACTTCTCCTCGTGACGTTCAGCCGGGCCGCCACACAGGAACTGCGTGAACGCGCACGCGCCCGGTTCGCGGAGGTCGCGGCGGCGCTCACCGATCCCGTCGCCGCGGCCACCTCCGCGGACGAGTTGATCAGGCATCTCGCCGCGGGGGATGTCGACGCCCGCCGTGCGCGTCTGCACCGGGCCCTGTCGGACTTCGATGCCGCCACGATCGCCACCACCCACGGGTTCTGTCAGCGGATGCTCGACGAACTGGGTATCGCGGGTGAGCGTGAGGCGCACGTGACGGTCGTCGAGGACGTCGACGACCTCACGGAGGAGGTCGTCGTCGACGTATACCTGCGGCGGTACGGTCGCGGTGAACCGTTGATCGGTCTCGACGAGGCGCGTATCGCGGCGCGCGCCGCGATCTTCGACCCGCAGGCGGTCCTCGCTCCCGAGGGCGCCGACGGCACCGTCGCGGGTGAACGCGTCGATTTCGCCGCGGAGGTCCGCGCCGAGGTGGAACGCCGCAAGCGTCGCATGGGGCTGCGTGACTACGACGATCAACTCGCGTTGCTGCACCGGGTGCTCGCCGATCCCGAACACGGGGAGTCGGCGTGCGCGCGGGTGCGGGCCAGGTACCGGGCGGTTCTCGTCGACGAGTTCCAGGACACCGACCCGAAACAGTGGGAGATCCTGCGTCGCGCGTTCCACGGGCACCGCACACTCGTGTTGGTCGGCGACCCCAAGCAGGCGATCTACGCGTTCCGCGGAGCCGAGGTGCTGAGTTACCTCGAAGCCGTCTCCGAATCGCAGGCGCGGTGTGCGCTGACCGTCAACCGGCGCACCGACGCCGATCTCGTGGCCGCCCTCGATCATGTGTACGGTGGTGCGGCACTGGGTGATCCGCGGATCACCGTGCACCGGGTCGCTGCGGCCCGCGCGGGTTCGCGGGTTGCCGATGTCGCGCCGTTGCGGGTACGGCACCTGCCGCGCACCGGTGCGGGCCCGCTGGGTCGGACGGGTTTCCCCGCGGTCGGCCCGTTGCGTGCCGGCGTCGCCCGCGACGTGGCCGCGGACATCGTGGGCTTGCTGAGCGGCGCCGCCACCCTCGACCGTGGTGGCCGCCGCGAGCCGATCCGGCCCGGAGACATCGCCGTCCTGGTGCGCACCCACGCCCAGGTGGATCTCGTGTACGACGAGTTGTGCCGCACCGGCGTGCCGTGTGTGCTGGCCGGCGGCACCAGTGTGTTCGCGACCCCGGCCGCGACGCAGTGGCTGTGGACGCTGCGGGCTCTCGACCAGCCGCACCGCGCCGACCGGGTGCGGCTCGCGGCGATGACACCGCTGTTCGGCTACACCGCTGCCGACCTGGTCGCCGGTGGAGACGACCTCGTGGCCCGGGTCGGCGGTCTGCTCCGCGACCTCGCGTCGACGTTCACACGATCCGGCTTCGCCGCGCTGTTCGAGCGGCTCGCCACCGTCCGGGAACTCGAATCGCGTGTGCTGCAGGAGACGTCCGGGGAACGGGACCTGACCGACCTGCGACACCTGGCGGAACTGCTCGACGGTGCAGCGGTGGCGGAGTCGTCGGGGTTGCCCGCGTTGACACGATGGCTCGAGGACCGGGTGAACGAGCCGCGGCGCGGGCCCGCCGATCGCAGTCGCCGCCTCGACAGCGATGCGGAGGCGGTACAGATCCTCACCGTTCACGGCAGCAAGGGACTGGAGTTCCCGGTGGTGTACGTGCCGTACGCGTGGGACGGGTCGAAGAAACCTGACCCCGACACCCTGCTCCTGCACGACGACGGGCGGCGCGTCCTCGACGTCGGTGGCGAGGGCAGCCCCGGATACCGCGAACGACGCCGTGCCCACGACGCGGAGGAGGCGGGGGAGGAGTTGCGGTTGCTCTACGTCGCGCTGACCCGTCCCTGTGCGCAGTTGACGCTGTGGTGGGCGCCGGCCTTCTCGACGGGACGATCGCCGCTGCACCGCGTGCTGTTCGGTCGCGAACCCGGCGGCAGCGACGTCGCGGCGGCGGTGTCCGTGCCGTCGGACCAGGAAGTGGCGCAACGATTTTCTGCGTGGGCGCGCGCCGCCGACGGACTGGTCTCGGTGGAGCCGGTCGATGTCGGCGGCCGGACGACCCCGAGATGGGACCGGCCCCGCGGAGACGGTGCGGATCTCGCCGCAGCGCGATTCGACCGAGATCTCGACGAATCCTGGCGCCGCACATCCTATTCCGCGCTCACCGCGTCGGCGCACCACGACCCGGGCGTAGGCAGTGAGACGGAGGAACCGGCGAAGGACGACGAACCCGACGAGCCGCCCCTCGACGGTACGACCTCGGACACGGCCACCGGCGGCATCCCGTCGCCGATGAACGATCTGCCCGGGGGCACAGTGTTCGGCACCCTCGTGCACGCCGTGTTCGAGGTGGTCGACCCGTGCGCCGCCGACCTGCCTGCCGAACTCGCGCGATGCTGCCGTGACGTGGTGGCGGAACAGCTCTCCGAGGTCGATCCCGACCGGCTCGCCGAGGCGCTGCTGCCGGTGCTGCGTACGCCGCTCGGTTCGCTCGGCCGCACCCTCGCCGACATCCCGACGTCCGATCGGCTCGCGGAACTGGACTTCGAGCTGCCGCTCGCCGGCGGGGACAGACCGGTGGCCGCGACGGTCACGGTCGACGCGATCGCCGATCTGCTGCGACGTCATCTGCCTGCGGACGACCCGATGCTCGGATACGCCGACCGGATCGGCGAACTCGACGCCGTGCCGCTGCGAGGCTTCCTCACCGGAAGTATCGACGCGGTGCTGCGCATTCCGGAACCCGACGGTCCGCGGTTCGTGATCGTCGACTACAAGACGAACCGGCTGGCGCCCGGTGAGTCGACCAGCGACCACTACACGCGCGAGGCGATGGCCGCGGAGATGCTCCGCGCCCACTATCCCATGCAGGCACTCCTGTATTCCGTGGCACTGCACCGGTATCTGCGGTGGAGGATGCCCGGATACGTGCCCGAACGGAACCTCGGCGGCGCGCAGTACCTGTTCGTGCGCGGCATGGTCGGTGCCGATGCCCCCTCGGGCAGCGGAGTGTTCGAATGGCATCCGCCGGCGGCGCTCGTCACCGAACTGTCCGAACTCCTCGCGGGAAGGGCGGTGGCGATGTGACGGATCTGCTGATCGCGCAACGGGGTAAGGGAGCGTTGCGGGAGTTCAACGAGGCGGGGGTGCTCGCCGCGGGCGACGTGCACGTCGCGCTGAGGTTGGCGCAACTCGGCGGTGACGGTGACCCCGACGTCCATCTCGCCGCGGCGCTCGCGGTCCGCGCGGTCCGTGCGGGGTCGGTGTGCCTGGATCTCACCCGTCTGCGCGAGGTCACCGTCGCGGAGGACGAGGACGGGAACCCCGCCGTCGACCCCGCCACACTGCCGTGGCCCCGCGACGACGCCCTGCTCGCCGCCCTGCGACGCAGCCCCCTCGTCGTCGGTGGTGACCGCGGTGCACTGCGCCCGCTACGGCTCGTCGACACCACCGAGGGACCTCTGCTGTATCTCGACCGGTACTTCCGCCAGGAACAGACCATCCGCCGTGTCCTCGCCGACCGCGACACGAGCGTTCCGCACGTCGATGCCGCACGCCTGTCCGAGCACCTGGACCGGCTGTTCCGCGACCAGACCGATCACACGCGCCCGGCCCCGGCACCGGACCGACAACGCGTCGCGGCGGCGCTCGCCGCCACCCACCGGACCACCGTCATCGCAGGTGGCCCCGGCACCGGCAAGACCCACACCGTCGCCCGGATCCTTGCGCTCGTCGCCGCCCTCGACGGTGACGGGGTGCGCATAGGCCTCGCTGCCCCCACCGGCAAGGCCGCCGCCCGCCTGCAGGAATCCGTGCGCGAACAGGAAACCGAGCTGGTACTGCCGCCGGGCCTGACCGCGATGACACTGCACCGCATGCTCGGCTGGTTTCGGGGACGACCCCGATACCATGCGGGCAACCACCTGCCGTACGACCTGATCGTCGTCGACGAGACATCGATGGTGTCGCTGACCATGATGTACCGGTTGCTCGAGGCCGTGCGCCCGGACACCCGGCTGGTCCTCGTCGGCGACCCCGACCAACTCGCCTCCGTCGACGCGGGCGCGGTGCTCGCCGACCTCGTCGCGCGACCGGTCGCCGGTACTCTCGCCCCCGCCTTCGTCCGGGCGACGGCCCGCGACCTCGAGACCACCGGCGCGCACGGATCCGACGATCCGCGAGAGACCGCGTTCGGTCCCCGCGAGCACGACCGCCTGCGGGGCGGTGTGGTGCGGCTGACCCGGGGGCGACGTTTCGGTGGCGACATCGCCGGGCTCGCTCGCGCCGTGCGTGACGGCGACGGAGACCTGGTGATGTCCATCCTGCGCAGTGGCTCGTCGACGATCGAGTTCTGCGGTCACGACGACCTCGATGCGCTGAAGCGCGACGTGTTGCGGACGTCCGCGGCGGTGACCTCCGCCGCCACCTGCGGTGACATCGACGGTGCACTCGCCCACCTCGACACCCACCGGCTGCTGTGCGCGCACCGCGACGGCCACTTCGGGGTGCAACGGTGGGCGAGGCAGGCAACCGAGTGGGTCGCGGTGTCGACCGGTCGCCGCCCCGACCCGGACGGGTGGTATCCAGGCCAACCGCTGCTGGTCACCGAGAACGACTACGACGCGCGGATCTACAACGGTGACACCGGTGTCATCGTGCGCCGTGACGACGGCGAGCTCGTCGCCGCGTTCGCGCGCGGTCAGCAACCGTTCGTGCTGCACCCGAGCCGGCTGGCGTCCGTGCAGACCGTGTACGCGATGACGATCCACCGCAGCCAGGGCAGCCAGTACGACACCGTGTCGGTGGTGTTGCCCAACGAACAGTCGACGCTGCTCACCCGCGAACTGCTGTACACGGCGATCACCCGTGCCCGTACGAAGGTCCGCATCGTCGGCACCGAGGA
Source organism: Rhodococcus yananensis (assembly GCF_020515525.1). Lineage (GTDB taxonomy): Bacteria > Actinomycetota > Actinomycetes > Mycobacteriales > Mycobacteriaceae > Rhodococcus > Rhodococcus yananensis. The sequence goes on along the minus strand of NZ_JAIYEP010000087.1, from coordinate 9,576 downwards.
CGCGGTGCGTGAAGGGGTGGGTCGCCGGGTGCTGCGAGCCAGCGGATTGCGCCGCCGGATCGGCATCTGACCGGTATCGCGCGTCGTCGCGTGCCACGCTGGATGCGGGAGTGGCGATGGAGGTCCTGGACGCGACCGGGTACACGATCGGACGGCTCGTGCTCGTCCGTGGACTCGGTGCGCTGTTCTTCGTCGCTTTTCTCGGTGCTCTACTGCAGTTCCGGGGCCTGATCGGCAGTCGCGGGCTGCTGCCCGTCCCGGAGTTCGTCGCGGCCACACCGTTCCGCCACGCGCCGAGCGTGTTCCACCTCCACTACAGCGACCGGTTCTTCGCCGCCGTCGCGGGTGCCGGGCTGCTGCTGTCCGCCGGCACGGTCGCCGGTGTCACCGAACGACTGCCGCTGCCCGCGTACGGTGCGGTGTGGATGCTGATCTGGGCGCTGTACCTGTCCATCGTCGATGTCGGTCGGGTCTGGTATTCGTTCGGGTGGGAATCGCTGCTGCTCGAGGCGGGTGTACTCGCCGCCTTCGCGGGCAACGCCGAGACGGCGCCGCCGTGGCTGGTCCTGCTCCTGGTGCGTTGGCTGCTCTTCCGCGTCGAGTTCGGCGCGGGCATGATCAAGTGGCGCGGCGACCGCTGCTGGCGCGACCTGACGTGCCTGTACCACCACCACGAGACCCAACCGATGCCCGGCCCGTTGAGCCGGTGGTTCCATCTGCTGCCGCGACCGCTGCACCGTGTGGAGGTCGTCGGCAACCACGTCACGCAACTCGCGGTGCCGTTCGCGTTGTTCCTGCCGCAGCCCGTCGCGGGCACCGCGGCGGGCATCATGATCGTCACCCAACTGTGGCTCGTGGCGAGCGGAAACTTCGCGTGGTTGAACTGGATCACCATCGTGCTCGCCGCGTCGGTGATCCCCGACGGATTCTACCGCGCCGTGTTCGGCGCGGGTGAGACCGTGTACGCGCCGACACCGGTGGTGTTCACCGCGACGGTGATGCTGCTGACCGTGCTGGTGGCGGTGCTCAGCCGTCGGCCCGTGCAGAACCTGCTGTCGCCGCGGCAGGCGATGAACGCGTCCTTCAACCGGTGGCACTTCGTCAACGCCTACGGGGCGTTCGGCAGCATCACCCGGGTACGGCGGGAGGTGATCGTCGAGGGCACCACCGACATCGTCGACACTCCCGCGACACGCTGGCTCGAGTACGAGTTCAAGGGGAAACCCGGTGATGTGCTCCGTCGTCCGCGCCAGTTCGCGCCGTACCACCTGCGCCTCGACTGGCTCATGTGGTTCGCGGCGATCTCCCGCGAACACGCCGAGGGGTGGTTCCCGCGTTTCGCCGCGAAACTGCTCGACGGCGAGCCGTGCGTATCGACGCTCCTGCGGCACAACCCGTTTCCCGACACGCCGCCGGCCCGGGTGCGGGCGCGTCTGTTCCGCTACCGGTTCACCACCCGTGCCGAGCACCGGGCGACCGGTGCGTGGTGGGTCCGGGAAGAACTCGGCGTCTTCATGGCGCCGATGGCACGCGCCGATCTCGCGCCGTTCCGTCCGCCCGGATCGTGATCACCAGAGTTCGTAGTCGCTGTCCGACACCGTGAAACCGTGCTGCCCGGTCTCGCAGGTGACACCGGCGGACGCGTCCACCGAGCACGAGAACGGTCCCACTGTGAGGGTTTCGCCGTACGGCAGGGACTGTGCCGAACGGGTGGGATCCATGAACGCGATGTCGCCGATGCTGACGAACTCGGCGGCGGACAGGGCGCCCAGGAGCACGACGTTCGCGGGGACGGTCACATCGGGGGCGCCGCTGCCCGGTACCCGGGGCGCACTCGCCGGCATCGTGCCCTGGCACCCGGCGATCGGATCGCTCTTCATCAGGATCGCGCACTCGAACTTCCCGCTCTCGGACAGGAAGTAGTACACGGCCGGATCGGTACCCCGGTAGTCGTCCGAGTTCGCCTCCACCGGCGCGGTCGTGGTGGTCGTGGTGGTCGTGGTCGTCGTGGTTGCGGTGGTGGTGGTCGGGGTCGCGGTGCCGGTGTCGGCGGCGGTCGCCGCCCCGTCCACCGTGCTGCTGCAGGCTGCCGCGGTGCACAACGCGACCGCGGTGAGTACGAGTGACGATGTGGTTCGGCCCCGGCTGATCATGCCGGGAGCATAGCCTCCGACTCCGGGCGCCGTTCCGTCAGATCCCGGACGACGAAGCGGGCGTCGTCGCCGGCGCCGCCGATGAGCATCGAGCGGAACGAGGATTGGAAGGTCAGTCCCGTGAAATACAGTCCGGGGGAGTCCGTGACCACGCCGCGCCGCTCACGCGGCCACCCCTCGTCGTCGAACACCGGAAGGGTGATCCACGAGAAGTCGTGATGAAATCCGGTGCACCATACGACATTCGATGTTTCGATGATGTGCCCGTCGTCGAGGACGGGGAGTCCGTCCCGGACGCCGCACACCCGCGCAGTGACCCGTTCGATCCCGCGTGCGGCGAGGTCGGCGCGGCGCACCCGGAGCAGCGGGGCGCCGTGATGCCGCACGTAGCCGCGCATCCGTCGTCCGATCGGGGTGTGCAGCGACAGCGCGTGCCCCCACGCGAACCACACGATGGGGAACAGCACCTTCATGCGCCGACTGTCGATGCGCAGGGGCATCTGCCCGGTGTCGCGCCCGCAGAGGATCGTCGGATGCGACTCGGCGACCTCGAACGCGATGTCCGCGCCCGAATGGGACGCGCCGACGACGAGCACCGGGCCGGGCTGCAACTGTCCGGGATTGCGGTACTCGCTCGAATGCAGTTGCGACACAGCGGGGTCGATGGCGTCCGCCCACTCGGGCACGGTCGGGGTGCGGCCGTGTGTCCCGGTGGCGACGACGACGTTCGAGGCGAGGTACCGGATCGAACCGCAGTCCACGACGTAGCGGTCGTCGAGGCGGTCGATGCGTCGGACCCGGGTGGAGAGCCGGACCGGGAGGTCGAACACGGTCGCGTAGCGTTCGAGGAACTCGGCGACCTCGTCCTTGGTCGGGAACGACCGCGGCGAAGCGGGAAACGCCATGCCGGGCAGCCCGTCGCGACTCGCCGGACTGTACAGTCGCAGCGAATCCCAGTGACAGCGCCAGTTGTCGCCCAGGCGGGCGTTCGCCTCGAGGACGACGAAGCGGCGCCCGCGGCGCGCGAGATGGTATCCCGTGGACAACCCGGCCTGGCCGCCGCCGACGACGACCGTGTCGATGTATTCGTCCGGTGCGGAGTGTTCGTTCGGTGTGGGGACGGTGTCGTTGTTCATGCCCCGACGGTACGAGCAGCACCGACGCCGGGGCATCGGGCGAAATATGCAGATCTGCGGTACCACCGACATGGGTACCGAGTGGGTGGTGGACCGGTCAGATCAGGTGGTGTTCGAACGCGTACGCGGTGGCCCCGGACCGTGACGAGACACCCAACTTGCCGAAGATGTTGCTCAGGTGACGGGCCACGGTCTTCTCGCTGAGGAACAGTTCGGCGGCGATCTCCCGATTGGTGCGCCCCGCCGCGACCACCCGGAGCACCTCGACCTCGCGGCGTGTCAACGATTCCGCCGTGGCCTGCGGCGGCAGCGCGCTCCGGACCCGGTCGAGTTCGGGCATCGCGTGCAGCGCCCGGAAGGTGTCCGCGGCGGCCTCGAACTCGAGGTGCGCGGTCTCGTGGTCGCCGAGAGCGCTGCAGCACCGGCCCTGCGCCGCGCGCACCAGCGCGCACCGGTACGGTGCGTCGAGTTGTTGCCACCACCGCCACGCGGCCCGCAGCTGTTCGAGCGCCGCCGCGGCGTCGCCGGCGGCGAGCAACACGATGCCCGTGGCGTACGCCGCCATCGCGTGGAGCGCGGGAGCCTCGGCGTGGGCCGCGGCCGACGTGAGCTCGTCGGCGCAGGCACGGGCACCGTCGAGGTCTCCGGCGGCGAGCCGGATCTGCACGGCGGCGTCGAGCAGTCGCAGCCGGTACAGCGGACCGGCCTCGGCGAGGGCACGGTCGATGCAGCCGAGCGCGGTGTCCACATCGCCCTGCGCGAGACGCAGCAGCGCCAGTCCCGGTTCGGTGTCGTGCCCGGCGCGAGCGGAGCGTCGGTAGGACGCGTCCGCGGCGGTGTACTCGCCGCGGAGGCGATGCAGTTCGGCGAGTTCGTACAGTGCCAGTCCCACCGCCGGGTCGTGGCGCGGACCCGACATGTGGGTGCACGCGTCGCGGATGCGGGCCATCGCCTCCGTCCACTGCCCGTGCAACTGAAGCAGTTCGGCCCGGTGCACCATGCACTGCCCGCGGAACGGCACCAGGTCGGGGCGGTCGTCGCACCACCTGCCGAGCGCCCGGGTCCATTCGGCCGCACGTCCGAGCTGGAACGTCTCGTGACAGGTGATGATGACGGCGCAGTACGCGATACCCGCCGCGAGCGGCGAGACCGCCGGTCCGGCGACGGACACGAGGATGTCGTCGAACACGACGAGACCGCCGTGGACGTCGCCGAGCAGCAGACGCGACTGGCCGAGTCCCACCCCGCTGAGCACGGTGAGATCCACGTGCCCGGTCGCGACACCCACCGCGTGGGCCCGTTCGAACACCGGAAGGGCGGCTGCCGGATCGCCGCCGAGCAACGTGCCGATCGCCGGAGGCACCGTCAGCAGGGCCCCCACCGGACCGTCGATCCCGGCGTCGTCGAGCATCCGGCGTGCCCGTGTGAGCCAACCGGCGGCGCGGGCCGGTTCCCCGAACGCGGAGCCGAGAATGTAGGAGAGTCGGAACGCGCTCTCGGCGGCGCGTTCGGGGCGCGCGGCCGCCAGATGCGCGTCGGCGGCGCGTTCGAGCAGCTCTGCGCACACGCTGCCGGCGCCGACCAGATAGGCGGCCTGCCCGGCACGGTCGAGGTCGTCGGCGCACAGCGGAACGATCCGATCACACGCGCGGAAGCACTCCAACGACCGAGCCCACTGCGATCCGTCGTAGGCGTCGCGGGCCCGGCCGAGCACGTCCGTCACGTCCATCCGCACTCCTATCGCAGCAGGTGGGCGGATCGTCGTCGCTTCCGGAGTCTACGCCGGGCGCGTACCGACGTGGCTCACAGCGCTGGTGTGAGCCTCACAGCGGTGTCGGCTGCCGGTTGCGTTGTGAGCCTGGCATTCGCCTTGTGAACCCCGAGTCATGGGCCCCGTGATGAGTTCTGCCGCCGCTGCGGGTCTGTCGTTGACGGGGGGACCCGAGAGAAGGAGCGTCAGCGATGCCGAAGATCAGACCGTGGCTGTGGTTCGATATGAACGCCGAAGAAGCCGCGGAGTTCTACACGAACGTCTTCCCGAACTCGAGGATCGGAGAGGTCACCCGGTATCCGGAGACCGATCCCGACATCACGGGAATCTCGGTCCCGCCGGGCACCGTCATGTCCGTCGAGTTCTTCCTCGACGGACAGGTGTTCTACGGACTCAACGGCGGCCCGATGTTCCAGTTCAGTGAGGCGGTGTCCTTCGAGATCCACTGTGACGGGCAGGACGAGGTCGACCACTACTGGAACGCGCTGACCGCGGACGGTGGTGTCGAATCCCAGTGTGGATGGCTCAAGGACAAGTTCGGTGTGTCGTGGCAGGTTGTGCCGAAACAGCTCTACGAGCTGCTCGCGAACCCGGACAAGGCCGCCGCGCAGCGGGCGACCGACGCGATGATGAAGATGCAGAAGATCGACGTGGCTGCCATGGAGGCGGCTGCGCGGGGCTGAGGTGACCCCCGGAGCCGACCGGTTCCGGGTGTAGCTTCCCGTCCATGACGACACGCACCCGACGGCTCGACGAATTGCCGTTCACCCGCCGACACGGTCGGCTCCTCGTCGGGTCCGGGGTGGGGTGGGCGCTCGACGCGATGGACGTCGGGCTCATCTCGTTCGTCATGGCGGCGCTGGCCGTGCAGTGGAATCTGTCGTCGACGCAACTGTCGTGGATCGGATCCGTCGGATTTCTGGGCATGGCGATCGGTGCGTCCGTCGGGGGACTCCTCGCCGACCGGATCGGTCGCCGCCAGGTGTTCGCGGTGACGCTGCTCGTGTACGGGCTCGCGACCGGTGCAGCGGCGCTGTCGACGTCGGTGGCGATGCTCATCGCCCTGCGGTTCGTCGTCGGACTCGGCCTCGGGGCGGAACTGCCCGTCGCTTCCACGCTGGTCAGCGAGTTCGCACCGCGGAAGGTGCGTGGCCGGGTCGTGGTCGCGCTCGAGGCGTTCTGGGCGGTGGGGTGGTTGCTCGCCGCGCTCATCGGTTACTTCGTGGTGCCGGTGGGCGACGACGGGTGGCGCTGGGCGTTGGCGGTCGGGCTCGTTCCCACCGCGTATGCGCTCGTCGTCCGCATCGGGCTACCCGAATCGGTGCGGTTTCTCGAGGGCGCGGGCAGACATGCCGAGGCGGAATCGATCGTCCGTGACTACGAGGCTGCGGCGGGTGTCGCAGCTCCCACCGGCGACTCCGGCGAACCCGACCCGGAACCGGACGCACCGGATGCACCCCGCCGATCGGTGTGGGAAGCGGGACTGCGCCGACGCACCGCCGCTTTGTGGATCGTGTGGTTCGGCATCAACTTCTCGTACTACGGCGCGTTCATCTGGTTGCCGAGCCTGCTCGTCGCACAAGGCTTCGACCTCGTCCGATCCTTCGAATACACGCTGATCATCACCCTCGCCCAGCTCCCCGGTTACGCCGTTGCCGCCTGGCTCATCGAAGTGTGGGGACGGCGCATCACGCTCGCCGCGTTCCTCGCCGGCTCGGCGGCATCGGCGGCCCTGTTCGGGCTCGCCGATACTCCCGTGACGATCGTCGCGGCAGGAATGGCGCTGTCGTTCTTCAACCTCGGAGCGTGGGGCGCCCTGTACGCGATCGGCCCCGAGCTGTATCCGACGTCGGTGCGCGGCGCAGGAACCGGCTCGGCCGCCGCCTTCGGGCGACTCGCCTCGATCATCGCACCGCTGCTCGTTCCGGTTCTACTCGACGGCGGCGGAAACCCCCTGGTGTTCGGAGTGTTCGCGGCCGCGTTCGTCGTCGCGGCGGTCGCTGCGGTCACCCTGCCCGAGCGTGCGCGCGTCGCACTCGAAGACTAGGACCACGGCCGTGACGACGAAGGACGAGATCCTCGACCTGATCCGGGCATCACTGCACGCCGCGACCGTGCAACGCACCCCGTTCACCCTCGGATATCTGGGAACGATCGGGCTCGACGGCAGCCCCCGGGTTCGCGCGGTCATCCTCCGCCGCGTCGATCCGGGACACGACCGCATCATGTTCGCCACGGATGTGCGCTCGGAGAAGGTCACCGAGATCCGGCGCGTGCCCCGCGTCGCGCTGACCGTCACCGACGATCGGTGCGGTGTGCAAGTGCGCTGCGAAGGCCGTGCCGGTCTCGTCGACGATCCGGAGGAGCGGGCCGCCGCATGGGAGACGTTCGCACCGCACAGCCGCGCCCTGTACGACTCACCGCTCGTTCCGGGCAGCCCACTCGCCGCCGAGTCGCTGTGCCGCGGTCACGACTCGACCGCATTCGAACGCTTCGCGTGGGTGGGCATCGACGTCGACCGGTTCGACCGGTTGGACCTGTCCGCCTCACCGCACACCCGGTGGGTGCTCGACCGGCGCGACGGTGGGTGGAACGGTCGACGCGTCGTTCCCTGACCGTGTCGTCGATCGCACCCGCCGCCGGTCGGCGGTCGATCCGGTCATCGAGGTGCCCCTTCGGGTTTCACCGGCATGGCGAGGGTCGTGAGATCACCGCGGTCCGCCGACCGGACGGTGACGGGCAGGTCGGGGCCGCGCAGATCGAGCATCACATCGGGGCCGATCGCGGTGCTCACGGCGGGGTGGAAGGTCGTGAGGTGGAACGAGATCCGCATACCCGGTCCCGACACGTCGGCGGTGATCGGGTGCTCGTCGACGTGGAACGCGTCCGCTCGAGCCGTCAGTGTGACGCTGTCATCGGTGGCCTCTTCCAGCGCCTGCAGCAGTGCATTCTTGGCGACGGTGACGCGGGTCGAGGGGGTCGGCAGGGCAGTGAGCATCGCACGGTGGTCGGGGAACGGCTCGGCCACCAGTCGGCAGTGCTGATCGTCCCGGCCCGTCAGGCGAAGACGAATGTCGTGCGGCGAGGCCTCGACATGCACGGTGGTGCTGCGTCGGATCTCGGACACCGCGGCACGCAGATCCGCGCCGTCGACCGTCGCCGACCAGATGGACGATGCGGACTCGTCGGGAACCAGGGTGCGTGTAGCGAGGCGGTAGCGGTCGGTCGCGGTGAGCGTGACGGCATCGGGCCCGGCCTCGATGTGGATACCGCTCAGAACCGGCATCGTCGGTTCCTGCACGGTCGCGGTGAGGACCTGCTCGATGGCATCGGCCAGGACCGGGCCCTTCACGGTGGCGACGGGGAGACCCTCCGTCAGTGCTGCGGTGAGGTGCACGGCCGTGCGTCGTGCTGCTCCCGCGCTGTCGAGAATGCCTGCGACGTGAGCGTCGATGATCCGCGCTGCGGTGGCAGCGTCCGAGTCGAGGACCTCCCGGACGGCGGCGAGGGGCATGGCGATCTCGCGGAGTCGGCGGAGCATGTCCGCGCGGTCCGACTGGTCGCGACGATAGCGACGGTAGCCCGACACCGGGTCGACCTCGGCGGGGTGGAGGAGGCCGGCGTCATCGTAGAAGCGCAGGGCGCTCGGCGTCAGGCCGGTACGGCGGGCGAAGATGCCGATGGGCATCGGATCGGAAGTGTTCACACCGTCATGGTGGGGTTTCGACCAACTCGAAGGTCAAGCCGATCACCTCCGGTGGCGTGCGGTCTCGTGCCGATGGCGCCGTCTGTGGCGATGTCGACGACGTCGTGCGGTCGGGTGTTCACGGGTCGAGTCTGCTCCCTCGTGCTCGTGCTCGTGCCGGGCCGCGGACGGGGTTCGGCCGTCGACGAACGAGGGTGCGAGGCGGGCGAGGATTCGACGCGCGCGCCCACGTACTCACTTGCCGGGACAGCGGTTTTCTGGAATAATTCCAATAAATAGTTCTGGACCGATGTGCTGCGGCCGGACAGCCCCCGGTCGCAGCAGTCGAAGGAGAGATTCGGATGTTCACCGCCGACCGCCCACGCACCGTGACCCTCCCGCCGATGGTGCTCGGCGGGCTGCGGCACCTCCACCGTCAGATGGTCCGCAACAACGCGCAGACCGCCTCGTTCACGCACCGCGCCGGCGATGTCGTCTTCGACGTCTGCCTCGTCGTCGGCGAACACGAACCCGAACTGATCGTGCGCGCACCCGCACGGGGTATCGGATTCACGGTCGCCCTGTCCACCCACTTCCGCGCGGTGCCGATGCTCGACACCGACACCTATCGGCGCCTGTGCGAAACCCTTGCACCCCAACACGAACCGGATCCGGAGATCGTCGCCGACCTGCTGCGCAGCATCGTCGAACAGGCGCCCGCGGTTCTTGCGCGCACGCATCCCTGCGCGGCCTGACCCCGGCGGCCACGGTTCGCCCCCACCGCTGAGCGAACGTACCCCTCGATCGAGTCACTCGATCGAGGGGTACGTT
>NZ_JAIYEP010000086.1 GCF_020515525.1 Rhodococcus yananensis | reverse complement strand
CGGCCGGGAGCGCCGGCAGCTCCCGGCCGAACTCGAGCAGCAGCTGGATCTTGTCCTGGCCGTCGACCGCGGCGAAGTCGTCGACGATCTCGGCGAGGGGATCGGGCAGGCTCATGCGGGGGCGTCTCCGGGTTCCTCGCCCTTGGCGATGGGCACACGCACGGCGTTGCCCCACTCGGTCCACGAACCGTCGTAGTTGCGGACGTCCGGGTAGCCGAGCAGGTGGGTGAGCACGAACCAGGTGTGGCTCGATCGCTCGCCGATCCGGCAGTAGGCGACGACCCTCTCGTCGCGGCCGACATCGGCGTAGATCTCGTCGAGTTCGGCGCGCGACCGGAACCGTCCGTCCGGGGCCGCGGCCTTGGCCCACGGAATGGACACGGCGGTGGGGATGTGACCGCCGCGCAGCGCGCCCTCCTCCGGATAGTCGGGCATGTGGGTGCGTTCGCCGGTGTACTCCTGCGGAGACCGGACGTCCACGAGCGGGCCGTCACCGAGATGAGCGAGCACGTCGTCCTTGTACGCGCGGATCGGTGCGTCGTTCCGCGCGACCACCGGGTAGCCGCTCGTGGTCGCGACCGGGATGTCGAGGGTGGTGTCGCGGTTCTCGGAGATCCATGCGTCGCGACCACCGTCGAGCAGACGCACGTCCTCGTGACCGAACAGCGTGAACACCCAGAGGGCGTACGCGGCCCACCAGTTGGACTTGTCGCCGTAGATCACGACGGTATCGGTGCGTCGGATGCCCTTGCGATCCATGAGCGCGGCGAAGGCCTCGCCGTCGATGTAGTCGCGGGTGACGGGGTCGTTGAGATCGAGATGCCAGTCGATCTTCACCGCGCCCGGGATGTGACCGACGTCGTAGAGCAGGACGTCCTCGTCGGATTCGACGACCTTGACCTCGGGATGACCGAGGTGGGCGGAGAGCCACTCGGTGGACACGAGCCGGGTGGGATCGGCGTACGCGGAGAAGGAGGTGTTGGGATCGGGTCCGACGGGCAACGTGGCTCCTGAGGCAGTGGTGGCGGGTGCGCCGACGATTCTAGAGCGTCGGGGCGACGTCGCGCTCGCGAGCGTCGGGGCACCTCGTGCCCGGGACGGTCGGGGCACCTCGCGCGCGGGCGGGTACTACCGTCGGTGGGCGTGACGTGCAGCCGACCGACCCGTCCCGAACTCGCCTCCCGTAGCGACCTCGATCTGCTGCTGCGCCGGTTCTACGAGCGTGCGATGGTCGATCCGCTCCTCGAACCCACCTTCGAGGTCGTCGCCATCGTCGGCCTCGACGAACACCTGGTGACGGTCGGAGACTTCTGGGAGCAGATCCTGTTCCGCACCACCCGCTACGAGGGTGCCTTCGTGCCGGTGCACCGCGCCCTGCACGGCCGGTACGGGTTGACACCGGACCGGTTCGCGCGGTGGCTGCGTTTGTGGACCGACAGCGTCGACGAGTTGTTCGAGGGCACCGACGCGGAACGGGCCAAGACGAAGGCCGGTGCGATGGTCGCGGCGTTGCAGCGGTCGCTCGCGTAGCCCCCGCCACCCGCCCCGTGCGCACGGGTCAGGGGCGATTCGCGGCCCACAGCGCTGCGACGTTCGTTCCCACGTCGGTGAGCAGACCGCGGACGAGTGGCAGGCTGATTCCGATCACCGACGACGGGTCGCCGTCGATGCCCTCGATGAACCAGCCGCCGAGACCGTCGAGGGTGAACGCACCCGCCACCTGCAGCGGTTCACCGGTCGACAGGTACGCCTCGAGATCGTCGTCGGACGGGGTACCGAAGTGCACGGTGGTGCCGCGGTGGTCGGCGGCCCGCGCCACGACGGTGCCGTCGACCACCCGCAGCACACTGTGCCCGGTGAGCAGTACCGCGGACCGGCCGGCAACGGCCTTCCAGCGGGTCCGGGCGACCTCGACCGTTCCGGGTTTGCCCTGCAGGACGCCGTCGACGAGCAGCATCGAGTCGCATCCGACGACGACGAGATCATCATGGTCGGTGTCCGTCAGGGACGCCACGACGTCCGCGGCCTTCGCCTGTGCGAGCGACGTGACGACGGACTCCGGGGCCGCGTCCGGGCCGAGATCGGCGATGATCGCATCCTCGTCGACGCCCGAGACCCGGACGAGCGGGTCCACGCCGGCGCCGCGCAGCACGGACAGCCGCGCCGGCGACGCCGAGGCGAGGACCAGTCTCGGCATCGTCAGCCCAGGTTGGGGTACGAGTACGGCGAGAACGGTGCCCGCTGCCGGTGCATGCGGGTGGGGTCACCCCATGTCTCCGGCGGCTTGCCGTCGCCCTCCGGTGCCCCGGCGGATGCCGAGGCGGTCGCGAGCACGGACACGAGGGCCGCGATCTCGACATCGCTCGGGTTGCCCTTGACGATCCGGATGTCGGCCGCCGCGGGGGTGGTCTCCGGCGCAACCGACGCCGGGCCGGCCTCGGACGCGGCGTCCTCGGTGAAACCCGCGGTCACGGCGTCGAGCTCTGCGTCGGTGATGATCTGTTCCTCGGTCGTCGCGGTCACAGCGGAATGTTCCCATGCTTCTTCGGCGGGAGCGACACCATCTTGCGTTCGAGCAGTCGCAGTGCGGACACGATCTGGCCGCGGGTGTGCGACGGCGGGATGACCGCGTCGACGTAGCCGCGTTCGGCTGCGACGTACGGGTTCACCAGGGTGTCCTCGTACTCGTTCTGCAGCTCGAGGCGCAGCGCCTCGACGTCCTGACCGTTGGCTTCGGCGTCCTTGAGCTGCTTGCGGTACACGAACCCGACGGCGCCGGACGCACCCATGACCGCGATCTGCGCGGTGGGCCACGCGAGGTTGACGTCGGCACCCATGTGCTTCGAACCCATGACGTCGTATGCGCCGCCGTAGGCCTTGCGGGTGATGACCGTGATCTTCCCCACGGTCGCCTCGCCGTACGCGTAGAGCAGCTTGGCGCCGCGACGGATGATGCCGTTGTACTCCTGCTCGGTTCCGGGCAGGAAGCCGGGAACGTCGACGAGCGTGACGATGGGGACGTTGAACGCATCGCAGGTGCGCACGAATCGCGCGGCCTTCTCGGATGCGTCGATGTCCAGGCACCCCGCGAACTGCGTCGGCTGGTTCGCGACGATGCCGACGCTGCGTCCGTCGATGCGACCGAACCCGATGATGATGTTCTTGGCGCGGTCGGCCTGCACCTCGAGGAACTCGTCGTCGTCGAGCAGACGACGGATGACCTCGTGCATGTCGTACGGCTGGTTCGCCGAATCGGGCACGATCGTGTCGAGTTCGAGATCCTCGTCGGTCAGCGAATCCTCGATGGCGCCGGCGATCGGCTCGGTCGGCAGCGTGCGCGGCGCGGCGGCCTGGTTGTTCGACGGCAGGTAGGACAGCAGGTCCTTGACGTAGTCGAGGGCGTCCTGTTCGCCTTCGGCGACGTAGTGGGCGACACCGGACTTGACCATGTGGGTGTGCGCGCCACCGAGGTCCTCCATGGTGACGTCCTCACCCGTGACCGTCTTGATGACGTCGGGGCCCGTGACGAACATCTGGCTGGTCTGGTCGACCATCACCACGAAGTCGGTCAGTGCGGGGGAGTAGACGTGGCCGCCGGCGGCGGGGCCCATGATCAGCGAGATCTGCGGGATCACGCCGGAGGCCTGCACGTTGCGGTGGAAGATCTCGCCGTAGAGGCCGAGCGAGACGACACCTTCCTGGATTCGTGCGCCGGCGCCCTCGTTGATGCCGACGAGGGGGCGTCCGGTGCGCAACGCCAGGTCCATGACCTTGACGATCTTCTCGCCGTAGACCTCACCGAGGCTGCCACCGAAGACACTGGCGTCCTGGGAGAACACGCACACGTCGCGGCCGTCCACGGTGCCGTAGCCGGTGACGACACCGTCGCCGGTCGGGCGGTTGTCGGCGAGACCGAAGTTGGTGCTGCGATGCCGGGCGAGTGCGTCGAGCTCGACGAACGAACCCTCGTCGAGGAGGGCGTGGATGCGTTCGCGGGCGGTCAGCTTGCCCTTGGCGTGGACCTTCTCGATCGCAGCTTCGCCGACCGGAGCCTTGGCCTCGGCCTGGCGCTTGCGCAGATCGGCCAGCTTGCCGGCGGTGGTGTGGATATCGGGCGTACTCGCCGCCTCGGACGCGGACGGCTCCTGGACAGTGGTCATGGGCAGTCAGCTTAGCGATCGTCAAACGTGGACGCCGCACGGAGGTCCATGAGCGTTGAATCATTCAACTGAAGCTACCGACGGGTATCGATCCGGTGCCCCTCTAGGCTGGGGCGATGCGCTCGAACTCCGACACCGCACCCGCATCCGATCCGCGCGCGCCGTTCGACGTGGCGCGCCTGCGGCGCGTGCTCGTGGACACCGACCCGCACACCCCCGGCGCACCCGCCGGCGCAGGCTTCTACTCGCGTGTCGACGTGGTCGCCGAGACCGGGTCGACGAACGCCGATCTGCTGGCCGATACCTCCTCGACGGCCGGGACCCCCGTCGATCGTCGGGTGCTGCTCGCCGAGCACCAGACGGGTGGCCGAGGCCGGCACGCCCGGCCCTGGGCCGGGGTGCCGGGCGCGCAGGTGATCGTGTCGGTGCTCGTCCGCCTACCCGGCGTGGCCCTCGCCGACCTCGGCTGGCTCCCGCTGCTCACCGGGATCGCGACCGTCGACGCCGTCCGCGAGGTCACCGGGGTTCCCGCGGAGCTCAAGTGGCCCAACGATGTTCTCGTCGACGGGCGCAAGCTCGCCGGCATCCTCGTCGAGGTCGCGTCCACCTCCCCGGTCCCCACCGTCGTCTCGGGTGTCGGATTGAACGTCTCGCTGACCGAGGACGAACTGCCGGTTCCCACCGCGACGTCACTGTGGCTCGCCGGGGCCCGCGACCTCGACCGCACCCACCTGGCCGAGGCGCTGCTCGCGGCGTTCGCCGACCGGATGCGGCAGTGGGAACGGCACGGCTGGGATCCCACCGTCGCCGCCGACGCGTACCGGCAGCGCTGCAGCACCATCGGCAAACGGGTGCGGGCGATCCTGCCGGGCGACACCGAACTGCACGGTGAAGCCGTCGACATCGACGAACAGGGCCGGATCGTCATCCTCCCGGACGGCGACGGTGAACCCGTCGCGATCGCAGCCGGCGACATCACCCACCTGCGTCCCGTCTGATCCCGGCCGCGCCGGGGACCGTCGAGCATGTGCCATCGTGGGCGCATGGGATACCCGGAGGATGCCCTCGCACCCGACGAGGCGCTGCTGCTGCACCGCCATCCGCACTGGAAGATGCTGATCGCACCGGTGGTGTTGCTGCTCGTGTCCACGGCCCTCGCCGGTTACCTCCTCGGGGTGGCCGGAAGCAGACTCGAGGGCACCGCGTCGACGGTGCTGACCGTCGCCGTCGCGGTGCTGTGGATCGCAGTCCTGGCCTGGCGCTGCGTGCCGCAGGTCGTGCGCTGGCTCAGCACCCACTTCATCGTCACCGACCGCAGAGTGCTCGTGCGTCAGGGCGTGGTCACCCACACGGGTATCGACATCCCGATGGGGCGCATCAGCAACGTGCAGTTCCGGCACGGGCTCGTCGACCGGATCCTGCGTACCGGCACGCTCGTCATCGTCTCCGCGGCCGACGACCCGCTGGAGTTCGACGACATCCCCGACGTCGAGGCCGTGCACTCGCTCCTGTACCGCAACGCGTTCGACGTGCCCGGCGACGGCGGCCGAGACCGCGCGACCGGTCGGCCGGAGGACGGATCCTCCGATCACGACCGGCGACGCACGGTGTGGTGAGTGGGACGCGCGGACTCGTGACCCGGACGCAGATCCGCGCGTCCCCACCGCGCGACGGGCCCGTCGGTCCGTAATGTGGTCGACGTGACCGCAGTCCTCCTCGTCGAAGACGACGACGCCATCGCCGCGCCCCTGTCCCGCGCGCTCGGCCGCGAGGGATACGAGGTGACGGTCGAGGACAACGGGACGAGTGCCCTCGCGAGCGCCCTGTCGGGCGACTACGACCTGCTCATCCTCGACCTCGGACTGCCCGGCATGGACGGGCTCGAAGTGTGCCGGCAGTTGCGGGCCAACCGGTCCGATCTTCCGGTGCTCATGCTCACCGCGCGCACCGACGAGGTCGACTTCGTCGTGGGCCTCGACGCCGGTGCCGACGACTACGTGGGCAAACCGTTCCGGCTCGCCGAACTGATGGCGCGGGTGCGCGCCCTGCTGCGGCGCCGGGGCGGCGATTCCGAGGACGTCGTCGAGGTCTCCGACATCCGGCTCGAGCGGGCGGCGCGCCGCGTCCTGGTGAACGGCACCGAGGTGACGCTCGCGAACAAGGAGTACGAGCTGCTGCGGGTGCTCCTCGAACACGCGGGGCAGGTCGTCTCCCGCGACGAGATCCTCGAGGAAGTGTGGGGCGACGTCGAGCTCCGCGGGTCGAAGACACTCGACATGCACATGTCGTGGTTGCGCAGGAAGATCGGCGACGAGGGCCCGGCCGGTGAACGGCGCATCGCCACGGTGCGCGGCGTCGGATTCCGGCTCAACGCCGACTGACGGGGACCGCGATGCGCAACCGCATCCTCAACGCAGTCCTCGCCACGATGCTGCTCGTGGCACTGCTTCTCGGGCTACCGCTCGCCTACACCGCCTACCTGTTCGTGGAGGACACCGCTCGCCGCGACATGCAGGAACGGCTCGGTCGGATGTCCGAGGAGATCATCGCGCAGGAGGGCAGCGACGGTCTCGTCGTCGGTGGCCTCGACACCAGCACTGTGCGTCTGCTCGTCCCCGACGACGGACGTGTCGTCGTGGTGTATCCCACCCCGGAGAACGAGGCGGCGCGGCTCGACATCGGGGCGGGGGTCGTGATGGATCCGCTCGTCGAATCCCTGTCGATGGGCACATCGGGTTCGCTACGCATGGAGATTCCCGGTGAGAGGGTGCGTACGCTGCAACACCAGGTTCTCGGCGGCGTGACCCTGCTGGTGCTGCTCTCGGTCGTCGTGGGGGCGCTCGTGGCGGTCGCGACGGCACGGCGCCTGTCCGACCCGCTGCGGGAGGTCGCGGGCCGCGCGGCGCGGCTGGCGCGCGGCGACTTCCGGACGGTGCCGCAGCGATACGGGATCGTCGAGCTGGATCGGGTGTCGGATGTGCTGGACTCGGCGGCCGAGGAGATCGCCGGCCGATTGCAGCGTGAGCACGCGCTCGTCGGTGACGTGTCGCATCAACTCCGGTCGCGGATGACGGCGATCCGGTTGCGGCTCGACGAGCTGTCCGCGCACCGCGATCCGGCGGTCGTGGAGGAGGCGGACGCTGCGATGGCGCAGGTGGACAGGCTCACCACCGCGATCGACGACCTCGTGCGACAGTCCCGCGCCAGCGGGGCCGAACTGCGCACCGAGGTGTCGGTGGTGGGTGAGCTGGCCGGGGTGATCGCCGACTGGCGGGGCCGCTACCACGACGAGTCACGTGATCTGGTGCTGCGCGGTGACCCGTCGCTGCGATCGTCGGTGACGGCGCCGCGGCTGCGGGAGGCGGCCGCGGTACTCGTGGACAACGCGCTCGTACACGGCGGGGGCACCTGCACCGTGTCGGTCCGTCGGGTCACGACCCGCGGCGACGCGACGGTGTGCGTGGAGGTCGCCGACGAGGGGGAGGGTGTGAGCGACGAACTGGCACCGCACGTCTTCGATCGGGGGGTCTCCGGTGGTGGATCGACCGGGGTGGGGCTGGCGTTGGCGCGGGCGCTGACGGAGGCCGACGGCGGCCGACTCGAACTGCAGCGTCGTCGGCCGGCGTTGTTCGCGATGTTCCTGGGCACCGCGCGCGAGCGGGTCGCGGTCCTGCCGGACGGGGTCCGCGAACCACGGTGAGCCCGGTGTGTTCCGCGGCGGTGTGGTCAGGCGCGGTCGAGGTCTTCTTCGGCGAGTTCGTCGACGTCGGTGGTCTCCGACGCGGTCTCCTCGGGGAAGACGAAGCGGCGGAAGCAGTAGAACCGGAAGATCATCTGCAGCAGGTTGCCGATGATGTAGGCGCTGATGAAGTCGGCGATGTTCTCGACGGTGAGACTGACCTCGGGCACACGCAGGTTGAACACGTAGCTGGAGATCCACAGCGGGATGAAGCTCAGCACCACGCCGATACCGCTGACGAAGAAGAAGAGGAATGCCTCGTGGGCCCGTTCGCGCCCACCGCGGTTCTTGAACGACCACTCGCGGTTGAGGATGTACGAGCAGATCACCGCGATGACGCCGGCGATGATCTTCGCGGTCACCGGTTTCTCTTCGAGGACCGTGAGCTTGAGGGTGTAGAAGATCCCCGAGTCGATGACGAACGTGGTGCCCCCGACGATCGCGAACTTGATCAGCTCGCGGTGACGGATCAGTAGTTCCCGCGCGGGTGCGGGTACTCGGCTCAGGACATCATCGACGACGGACACTCGGTCGAGTCTACGAAACCGCGCACGTATTGCGCGCATCGGACGAAAATTTTCAGAATTACCACAGGAAGGTGACGATTCGGAATTCTCCTCCCGAATCTTTCCGAAACAGCCCGGATCGACGCGGTGAAACGGATCGGGTCGCACGTTCGGACCGGCCCGAGCCGACGCATCGGACCGCGCCGAACGGGGGCGGACGCCGACTGTGACACCATGGACAGCCGTGACGGCTACACCTGATTCACCCTCCCGCCCCGAACCCACGCGTTCGCTGACCACCACGATGCCGGTGGTCACGATGATCGGTGGCGGTCAGCTCGCACGCATGACCCATCAGGCGGCGATCGCGTTGGGGCAGACACTGCGGGTACTCGCCGCGGACACCGACGAACCGGCGGCCCAGGTCAGCCCCGACGTGGTCCTCGGCAGCCACAACGACCTCGACGCACTGCGCCGCGCCGCGACCGGCGCACACGCGCTGACGTTCGACCACGAAGGCGTGCCCACCGAACACCTCGAGGTGTTGCAGCGTGAAGGTGTGGCGGTGCTCCCGCCACCGCAGGCCCTGATCCACGCGCAGGACAAGATCGTCATGCGTAAGCGGCTCGGTGAGCTCGGCGCACCGATGCCGAAGTTCGCGGAGATCACCTCCGTCGACGACATCGTGACGGCCCGCGAGCACCTGGGGTGGCCGTTCGTGCTCAAGGCTGCGCGCGGCGGGTACGACGGCCGGGGGGTGTGGATCGTCGAGGACGCCGACGAACTGGCCGGGATCGTCGCCGACCAGCTCGGACGTGATGTGCCGCTGCTCGCCGAGGAGAAGGTCGAGTGGCGCCGCGAGCTCTCCGCGATGGTCGCGCGGTCCCCGTTCGGGCAGGGCGCCAGCTGGCCCGTCGTCGAGACGGTGCAGCGCGACGGTCAGTGCTCCGTGGTGATCGCGCCCGCCCCGGACCTGCCCGCCGACGTGTCCGCCGCCGCGGAGCAGCTCGCGTTGCGCATCGCCGGTGAGCTCGGTGTCGTCGGGGTGATGGCCGTCGAACTGTTCGAGACACGGACCGGGGAACTGATCGTCAACGAACTCGCGATGCGTCCACACAATTCGGGTCACTGGGGCATGGACGGTGCCCGCACCGGCCAGTTCGAACAGCACCTGCGTGCCGTCCTGGACTATCCGCTCGGCGACACGACCCCGCTCGCCCCGGTGACGGTGATGGCCAACGTGCTCGGTGCCCCCGAAGCGCCCGCCATGAGCATGGACGAGCGGTTGCACCACCTGTTCGCCCGCATGCCCGACGTGCACGTGCACCTGTACGGCAAGGGCGAACGCAAGGACCGCAAGATCGGGCACGTCAACGTGCTGGGTGATCCCTCGGGTTCGCTCGACGACGCGGCGTACGTCGCCGCGGTACGGGAGCGGGCGGAACGCGCGGCGCACTGGCTCGCGCACGCGCAATGGACCGATGGCTGGAACGAACACACGGGAGAGAAGCGGTGACCGACACCACACGGGGCGCGCAGGTCGGCCTGATCATGGGCAGTGACTCGGACTGGCCGACGATGGAGGCCGCCGCCGAGGCGCTTGCCGAGTTCGGGATCCGGTTCGAGGTCGGGGTCGTCTCCGCGCATCGCACCCCGCAACGCATGCTCGATTACGCGCGCACTGCCGCGGACCGCGGCATCAAGGTCATCATCGCGGGGGCGGGTGGCGCTGCACACCTGCCCGGGATGGTCGCGTCGGCGACGGCACTGCCGGTGATCGGCGTGCCCGTTCCGTTGAAGTACCTCGACGGCATGGACTCGCTGTTGTCGATCGTGCAGATGCCCGCCGGTGTCCCGGTCGCGACCGTGTCGATCGGTGGGGCCCGCAATGCGGGTCTGCTGGCCGCGCGGATCCTCGGCGCGAGCGACACGGCGCTGCGGGAGCGGATGGAACTGTTCCAGGCCGGTCTCGAGAAGATGGTGCTCGACAAGGACGAAGCGCTGCGGCAGAAGCTGCTCGGCTGACGGACCGCGCCGTGGCATCGAGGACCCCGTTCGAGCGGTGGCACCGCTGGAGCCGCACCCACGTACCCGCCGTCGATGCGGTCTGGTCCGGTCTGCTCACCGCCTTCGGTCTCGCCGTGACCGTGGGTTCCGGCGGGTCGGGGGTCGATGCCGGCTTCGTACTCGGTCTGTGCGTGCCGCTCGCGTGGCGCCGTACCCGGCCGGTGGTCGCGGGAGCGGTCGTCGCCGCGGTCGCGTTCGTTCACCTCGCGGTGCTGCCGGAGATGTCGCCGGTGGCACCGTTCGCCGTGCCCACGGCGATCTACGCGCTTGCGGCCTACGCGCCGCGACGGGTCGCCGTCGGTGCGCTCGCCCTGGCGATGATCGGCGGCGCACTGGCCGGTGTGCGTTACTTCGGGGACTACGAGGGGCGCACCCGCACGGACATGGTCGTGTCGGCGACGACGGTCGGGTTGTTCGTCGCCGGTGTATGGGCGTTCGGCCGGATGCGTGGCCTGCGGGTGCGGGAGGTCGAGGCGCTCACCGAGCGCAACAGGCTGCTCGAGGTGGAGCGTGTCAAGGAGGCGGAACTCGCTGCGACGCAGGAGCGCACGCGCATAGCCCGCGAGATGCACGACATCGTCGCGCACTCGTTGACGGCGATCATCGCGCAGGCGGACGGTGGCCGGTACGTCGCCACCTCCGATCCGTCGGCCGCGGTCGGTGCGCTGTCCACGATCTCCGACACGGGTCGCCGCGCGCTCACGGACATGCGGTCGCTGCTGTCGGTGTTGCGCGACGACGACCGGCGGGAGTTCACCACGACACCGGGCGTCCGCGAGATCGGTGTGCTCGTCGACCGGATGCGCGCGAGCGGTCTCGACGTGACGTACACCGTCACCGGGGATCCACGGGAGATCACCGCCGGACCGGGACTCTCGGTGTACCGGATCGTGCAGGAATCCTTGACGAACGTGCTCAAGCACGCGGGACCGCGCGCGCTCACCGCCGTCACGTTGACGTGGCGGCCCGACACGGTGACCGTGGAGATCGTCGACGACGGCCGCGGCGCCGCGGCGCTGGTCGAATCCCGCCCGGGCGGACAGGGGCTGACGGGCATCGAGGAACGCGCCCGCCTGCACGGTGGTCGTGCGCTGACCGGTCCGCGACCGGGCGGTGGGTTCCGGGTCCGCGCCGAGATCCCCGTCGAAGCACCGAGGTCCCCGTCGAAGCACCGAGATCCTGGGCAGGCGACGTGACCGAACCCGCTCCGCCCATCCGTGTCGCGCTCGTCGACGATCAGCAACTCGTGCGAGCCGGCTTCCGTATGGTGCTCGAATCGCAGTCGGACATCGTCGTCGTCGCCGAATCATCGGACGGTGCAGCCGCACTCGACGATCTGGCGCGGGTCGATGTCGACGTCGTCCTGATGGACGTGCAGATGCCGCGTGTCGACGGGATCACCGCGACACGCACCTTGCTCACCGCACCTGCTGCGCCGAAGGTGGTGGTGCTCACCACCTTCGACAACGACGACTACGTGATGCAGGCGATCGCCGCGGGTGCGAGCGGGTTCCTGCTCAAGGACGCGCCGCCGGAGGAACTGCTCGCCGCCGTGCGCACCGTTCACCGCGGTGACGCGGTGATGGCTCCGCGCGCGACACGTCGTCTGCTGCAGCATGTCTCGCCGCTGCTCGGGAGGATCGCATCGTCGGTCCCGCCGAGGGCGGAGGAGACCGACCTGACCCCGCGTGAACTCGAGGTGCTCACCGCGATGGCGCACGGCCTGACGAACGGCGAGATCGCCGAACGATTCGTGTTGTCGGAGGCCACGGTCAAGACGCATGTCGGGCGGGTACTCGCGAAGACCGGATCCCGCGACCGCGTGCAGGCTGTGCTGTTCGCGTTCCGCGCCGGGTTGGTTCGACCGGACGACCTCCTCGGCTCGGGCGGATAGGCCCGGGGACGGATACGGGTCCTACCGGGGTATGACACGGTCGCGGACGAGGATCGCACCGCGCTCCGATGTGTCGGCGCCGCCGCCTTCGTAGCGTCGACTCATGACTTCGACCAGTGTTTTCGTACCGGCCTGCTCGGCCCGGGAAGTGGTCCGTGTGTACGGCAGCGGCGCCGCCGAGGTGCGGGCCCTGAGCGGTGTGTCCGTCGCGTTCGAGCGGGGACGTTTCACCGCGATCATGGGGCCGTCCGGCTCCGGTAAGTCCACGCTCATGCACGTGCTCGCAGGACTGGACCGGGTCGACGGCGGCAGCGTCGTGCTCCACGGTGACTCCGGTCGTGCCGACGTCGAGATCGGTGCGGCCTCCGACGACGTGCTCACCGCGCTGCGGCGCGACCGGATCGGCTTCGTCTTCCAGGCCTTCAACCTGCTTCCGGTGCTCACCGCCCGCGACAACATGCTGCTGCCGTTGCGCCTCGCGGGCACCGAACCCGCGGAGGGGTGGTTCGCGGAAGTGGTCGGGCGGCTCGGTCTCACCGATCGCCTCGACCACCGCCCGCACGAGATGTCCGGTGGTCAACAGCAGCGGGTCGCGGTGGCGCGGGCGTTGTTGCCGCAGCCCGACGTGATCTTCGCGGACGAGCCCACCGGCAACCTCGATTCGCATGCCGGCGCCGAGGTACTGGCATTGCTGCGGTCGAGCGTGCGCGAGATGGGGCAGACCGTGGTGATGGTGACGCACGACCCGGTGGCGGCGTCGTACTCGGATCGGGTGGTGCTGCTCGCCGACGGCAGGCTCGCGGGAGAGATCCCGCATCCGACGGCCGATACCGTCCTCGACGCGATGCGGGAACTCGGTGCGCCGGTGGTGACGCGATGAGACACCTGGTCCTGGCGCAGGTCCGTGCTCACCGCGGCCGATACGTCGCATCGGCGGTCGCGGTGCTCGTGGCCGTCGCGTTCGTCGTCACCACCCTCGTCCTCGGCGACACGATCAACTCGTCGATCACGAAATCGACTGCAGCACAGTACGAAGGCGTGTCGGCAGTGGTGACCGCCGGTGATTCGGGTCTCGACGCGGACGCGCTGACCGCCGCGGTGTCGGCGACGCCGGGCATGACCGACGTCGCTCTGGACACCACCGGGGCCGTCCGTGTCACCGGTACCGACGGGCCACCCGCATACGGCACCGCGACGTCGATCGCGACAGACGGTGCTCTGCGCTGGCAACGACTGTCGCAGGGGCGGATGCCCGCCGCCGTCGGTGAAGTGGCGGTCGGGTCGTCGTCGAGCCATGTCGTCGGTGACGTGCTCACGCTGTCCGGTGCGGACGACGCGGCCACCCCGGTGACGGTGACCGTCGTGGGCGTCGTCGACCTCACCGGTTCCCCGGATGCCCTGGATTCCGGCCTGCTGTTCGGTGAGGTGGACCAGGTCCGCCGGTGGATCGGGGGCGACGGAGACTGGCAGCTGCGGGTGCTCGGCAGCGACGCCGTCGACGCGGTCGCGGCGGCCGTGCCCGGTGTCGACGTCGTCTCGGGTCCGGATCGGGCCACCGCGGTCGCCGACGCGCACATCGGGGATGTCGCGTTGCTGCGCAACATCCTGCTGTGCTTCGCCGCGATCGCCGTGGTCGTCGCGGGCCTGGTCATCGCGAACACCTTCGCGGTGCTGCTCGCCGCGCGCACCCGTGAACTCGCACTGATGCGGTGCGTCGGTGTGTCCGCGCGGCAGGTGCGTCGCAGCGTCGGCAGCGAAGCGCTCGTCGTCGGATTCGTGTCCGCCCTGCTCGGTGTCGTCGCCGGTGTCGCACTGGCGGCCGCGGTCGTCGCCGCGGCCCGCGCCGCGGCCGTGCCGCTGCCGTTGACATCGATCGCCGTCACGCCCGCGACCGTGATCGCCGGGCTGATGCTCGGGACGGCCGTGACGGTGTGCGCGGCCGGTGGTCCGGCGCGCGCGGCGACCCGGGTGCCGGCGCTGGCGGCGTTGCATCCGCTCGAGACGCAGCCCGAGCCCGTCGCCGGGTCGTGGCTGCGGCGGATCGCGGCGGCGGTGACGATCGGCGGTGGTGTGGTGCTCCTCGGGGTCGGTGTCGCGACGGCCGACGTTCTGGTCGCGTGTCCCGGTGGGTTGCTCGTGTTCGTCGGGGTGGTGTTGGCGTCGCGGCGGCTGGTTCCGGCGGCCGTGGGTGCGCTCGGTGCTGCTGTCGCGCGGTTCGGTGGGCCGGTGGCGTCGCTCGCCGCCGGGAACGCACGCCGCAATCCGCGCCGAACCGCGTCCACCGCGACCGCGCTGTTCATCGGGGTGACGCTCACGTCCACGATCGTGGTGGGTATCGGCACGTTGAAAGCGGGTGCGCCCGCAGTGATCGACGAGAACTTTCCCGTCGACGTGGCGGTGACGTCGTCGTCCGGGGAGATCACGTCGTCCGCGGTGGGGCGGTTCGCGGAGGTCGACGGAGTGAGCGCGGCGACGGCGGTCGCCACCGCCGACATCGCGATCGGGGAAACCGAATTCTCCGTGCGGGGAGTCGATCCGGCGTCGGCGGAGGCCACCGTGCGCGACGAGGTGCTGTTTCCGGGACCCGGCACGATCGTGGTGGAACCCGAACTCGCGGAGACACTGGGCGTGTCCGACGGCGAGCGCGTCACCGTCGACGGAGGGGCCGGCTCGATGGCGTCGACGGTCCGGGTGTCCGAGCGTGGCGTCGACATGCTCGACATCGCGGATCTACGCGGGATCGCGGGGGCGGTGCGATCCGACACGGTGTGGCTGCGGTTGGCGGACGGACTGTCGGACGCGGAACTGGTCGCGGTGACGGACGAGTTGTCGCGGGTGGCCGCGGACACGGTACCGGGAGCCGACGTCGTGGGTGCGGTCGCGATGCGGCAGATGCTCGGCAAGGTGCTCGACACGATGCTCCTGATCGTCGGTGGATTGCTGTCGGTGGCGGTGCTGATCGCGTTGATCGGCGTCGGCAACACCATGGCGTTGTCGGTGCTCGAACGTCGGCGGGAGACCGGCGTGCTGCGGGCGGTCGGCCTGTCGCGCGCGGGTGTGCGGAACCTCCTGATCGGGGAGGCGGTGATCATCGCGGGTGTCGCGTCGGCGCTGGGTGTTCTGCTCGGCCTGGTGCTCGGTGCGGCGGGTACCGCGTCAGTGGTCGGTGCGTCGCATGTCGGTCTCGGTGCGGTGCCGTGGCTGCAGCTGGTCGCGATCGTGCTCGCGGGTGGCGCAGCGGGGGTGATCGCCTCCGTGCTGCCGGCGCGGCGCGCGAGCAGGATCCCGCCGGTTGCGGCGTTGGCCGCCCTCACCTGATCCGCCACCCCACCCGTGCGCGTTTTGCAGGTACAGCAGCGGCAGCACCTCGGACACCGGGGTGGACTTGCGGGCCCAGGCCGGCAGGATCGACGAGGCGAACTTCTTGCGTGTG